>VGVA01000212.1 GCA_016874115.1 Gammaproteobacteria bacterium | reverse complement strand
GGATAGGACTTGTTGTATCGCTTGGCCTCGCGTTTCAGGCGTTCCTGGATGGCCTGCTCGACCTTGGCCAGACGCTTCAAACCATACTGGATCATCTTGAAGCGCTGGTTGGTGCTGTCGCGGGGGGCAAATTCTTGCAGCCTTGCCCGTTTCAGCACCTCGTAGAGGGTCGGCCTTGAGACCCGGAAACGTTCCGCCAACTGCGTCACCTTCCAGGTTCGGGTTTGGTAAAGCCGCCAGATTTCTTGGCGGTCTAGCAATGTGAGTCGAGTTCGTTTATGGATGTTCATTTACAGTATTCCCCAGAATACTGTAAACAACGCTAGAAATTTTTACATTTTAGGTTATACGATTTGGAAATATCAAATAAAAAATAACGGCTTGCCAAAAGCTGCCTAATTTCCAAAAAAGATTGACCAATCGGCAAGGAATAAGCGGTATCCATCTGCTTCCCGATGTCGATGATTGAGCAGTGAGGATTACGGTTGAAATAATGCGTATAAAATTGCACACGCTCATGAGCATTATTTATTTCTAATTCGTCCCGCTGGGCGGGATAGAGCCATTTGATATTTTGAAAAAGTGTAGACGGTATGTTTTTCTCTGTTATTAACCACCACGGGACTGACTTTTTAAGCCAATAGCGACGCTCGACTTCCAATTTTTCTATGATGCGGGCATCCTGAAACGATTCGGAGTATTTGGCTTGCAGGACATATTTTGGTTCTTCAGAATTATTGGTATCCACCAAAAAATCCGAAGTCATAATTTGATGCCTACCCCGATATTCTGGGTGCGCTATCCGGGCTTCAGCGGCTACTGCCTCGGTATCCTCCAACCGCAGTGGAAATTGCTCCCTGATGTCTTCGGTATCGGAACTCCATTCCAGCAACAAAAAACTGCCAACTCGAGATCGGAAAGGAGATGGTGGGTGCGCCGCGATTTATGGCCGAAAATACGGTGAGAGCGTCCCACCGAGGAAACATCCCTCACTGTCAACCAAGGCTTATAATCTTTACCCTTGCCCGCGCCACGGCCTTCGTTGATCCATTTACCTAAAAAGATCAGTTTGCCTCTTATGCAGGCGCGGGAAGGCAATCTGGTGGATGTAATTGCCGACCTCGAAGATACTTTACTAGCGCCAAACTTAATATCCGGCACCAACGCTGTTGGGCATTGAACTGCTCCGCAGTTGCCCAAAGTTCTTTGAAGAATGCGGCAATCCGGCGATAGCACTGTTCAACTTTTACCGCCTCGGAGTGGGTACTGCTGACGGTTAGTCGGGTTTGTCCCGCGTGACGCGTCTGCTTGCCGATGCCATAGAGCATCAAGGGGCGACTGGTAATGGCTTCGGTATGTCGGTCGGGTCGGCGAGCCGGACGAATAGACTCCACCAGTTATAAACCAATGCGGTGATCCTGGCCATGAACCGGCAACGTTGTCAATCATCACCCAAAATTGACCCGCTAAACGTCATTGAAAACTGACCCGCTTAAGCTTAATTTTTAGTTTTTTTCGATAATCTTGTTCCGTTGTTTTAACCGATAGGAATCATCGCCTGTTTCC
>VGVA01000211.1 GCA_016874115.1 Gammaproteobacteria bacterium | reverse complement strand
CCCAACAGCGTTGGTGCCGGATATTAAGTTTGGCGCTAGTAAAGTATCTTCGAGGTCGGCAATTACATCCACCAGATTGCCTTCCCGCACCTGCATAAGAGGCAAACTGATCTTTTTAGGATTAAAGGCTTACGGCAATTACAGTTACCGCATTTCCGATGCCCCCAGCTTTTTCGTTAATGTCGTCGGCAGCCACGGCGAATTTTTCGTGGATGATTTCCGCAAGGTCATGTCCGAGCGGATGATCCACCCACTAAGCGATTTTCTTGCCGAAAACAAATATTCCTACACCGATATAGACGCCAGCCGCAATGAAATTTCCGAGGGCGTATCGGCGAAATTGAATGCCGATTTTGCTAAACTCGGCTTTGAAATGACAGATTTCCGCATCGAAGGCACCAGTTTTGACGATGAAACCCTGGCGCGCATTAACAGGATTGCCAACGTTACCGCTGAAGCACATGCCGCCCAGGCTGCAGGCGTGGATTACGCCAAATTGCAACAACTGGAAGCCATGCGCGAAGCCGCCCGCAACGAAGGCGGCGCGGCAGGCGCTGGTGTCGGTATCGGCGCGGGCATCGGTTTGGGACAAATACTCGCGCAGGGCATGCAAACTATTTCCTCTGCCCCTTCTTCTAGTGCAAACACCGCGGACAATGTAGCAAGCAAACTGGAAAAACTAAAGGAACTTAACAGCAAGGGCCTGATTTCCGATCAAGAATATGCCAATAAACGGCAGGCAATCCTGGATTCACTCTAAAACAGGCTGTTGATTAATGGCTAGATGCACCTCCTGTTCAGCGCCACTGGCGGCCAACACCAACCGCTGCCCATATTGCCTGACGCGCAGCGATGTAGACTTACATGCCAAATTACCTTACCGCCTGGAAAAGCAAAACACCCACCGCATCTGCCCCAATTGCGATAAACCGTTGCAAACGGTTCGTCTGAACATGGCCGAACCCATCTTTATCGAGCGTTGCCACACGTGTTACGGCCTGTTCTTCGACAAAGGCGAAATTGAATTATTGCTTAACAGCGCCGTGTCCCATGTCACCAGCATTAATATTGACCATATCGACAACATTAATAAAGACCGCTACCACAAACCGCAAAAAATCCGCTATGTAAAATGTCCGGAATGCCAGCGGCACATGAACCGCGTTAATTTCGGCAAACGCAGCGGCGTGGTCGTCGACTAATGCATGATTCACGGCATCTGGCTGGATAACGGCGAGTTAACGCATTTACTGGAATGGAAAAAAGCGGGAGGGCAGCTCTTGCAAGAGGAACATTCCGCTCAATTGGCCAGCGAAAAGCAACGCAAAACGGCGGTATTGCCCGGCAAACCAACCGATTATTCAGCAAAAACGCACACTGCCGGTGATTGGCTGGAAACGGATCTGATTTCGCTGGCCGTGGGCAAGCTGCTGGATAAATTGTTTGGTAGTGGCTAACTATTAAGTGATAAGCTCGAATTATAGGTGACAACAAACCAATGGATCACGCCGTCATGCCAACTTTCATCTTTGGAGAACGAAAGCGTTTTCCGCACCATCCGCCCGACCC
>VGVA01000210.1 GCA_016874115.1 Gammaproteobacteria bacterium | reverse complement strand
ATGGTCGCAAAGTCCACGTGCTTTTCCATTACTTGCAGAATGTCGCCCAACATATCGAGTTTGGCTTCACGTTCTTCGGCGGCAAATAGGCTTTCTTTGATCATGGTGGTGTGCATCAATCTAGCGGCTATGTAGATATGCTATTTTAACATGGGTGGGTTTTTCGATGCGCCCAACAACTGTACCAAGCACTATTTTAGAAAATTTCAACCAGCTAAAAATTGAAGCCTGTCGCAGAAAAAACTAAAATCGCTTTAACTAACGGCATTTGCTCGTTTTTTTTTGCGTTTTGAAGGCAGGTAATTTCGAAAGATACCGGCCTGAATTGTCAGTCCTTGACAAAAATTTCCATAAAATTAAACCAATTAACTGCACTTTTATCATCAGTATAAAAAATGAACTACTGGTTAATGAAATCCGAGCCGGATACCTTCGGCATTAATGATCTGATAAATCGTCCCCATCAAACGGAACATTGGGATGGCGTACGCAACTATCAGGCGCGCAACATGATACGGGATGAGATGAAGCTGGGCGATCTGGTGTTTTTTTATCATTCCAATTGCGATGCGCCGGGCATCGTAGGGATGATGGAAGTGGTGAAGGAAGCTTATCCCGATCACACCGCTTTCGATCCGGATAACAAGCATTTCGACCCGAAAAGCGATCCCGCCAAGCCAACCTGGATGATGGTGGATGTCAAATATGTCAGAACTTTAGCGCGCATTATTACCTTGGCCGAACTCAAAGGCAAACCGGAACTGGCGGAACTAGCGTTAGTCAGGCGCGGCAACCGCTTGTCGATTATGCCGGTATCGCAACAGCAGTGGGAGTTTATTCTGGCGCTGGAATAAAGCGATTTATTAATGGGCGCTCACTGACGAAATCGCGCGATTAATAAGGTTCTTTTCTGTCGTCTAAGCAGTTTGTTCTTGTTTTGCTTCCACAATTTTCAATAAGTGGCTGGCCAGAACAATCATTTCACAGGCTTCAGCCGAGCTAAGTTTCATATTCCGGTGGCTGTGCGGATTACCGTAAGAGCCGATGGCGCCGACCATTAACTGATGTAATGCATTGCGTTCGGTTTCCGGTTTAGTAGAGTCGCTGAGGACGCCATGTTCAGGATCGAACGCTTTTTTGGCCATTTCAACGCCATTGTCTTCAAATTGTAGTCCTGAGGTATCACGAATCGCTACTTCCAGCTCTTTGAAAGCCTGAAAAACGGAAGTGGCGTAATCGCCGCGCATAAATGTCGGCCAGCAGACTTTGGCAATCGACGGATGCAATAATGACCGCGGCAGCAGGATTGAATTAACATAAGCTGCAAAACGGTGTGCAAAACTTTCCAGGGTCCTGGGGAAAAGAGCGTTGAAAAGTTTCCACCCCAGGTAGTTCAATGACCGGCTTTTTGCCGGAGAAACCTGGAGTGATAAAAATGGATGTCATACCCGAAATCAGGCGACTGCATTTCGTTGAGAAAGTTACCATCAGCGACTTGGCGAAGCAGTTCAAATTATCCCGTCCCACGATTCGTAAACACCTCAACACGATCGAAGAGCCCGTTTATCCCACTCGTCA
>VGVA01000209.1 GCA_016874115.1 Gammaproteobacteria bacterium | reverse complement strand
CAATGCCCAACAGCGTTGGTGCCGGATATTAAGTTTGGCGCTAGTAAAGTATCTTCGAGGTCGGCAATTACATCCACCAGATTGCCTTCCCGCACCTGCATAAGAGGCAAACTGATCTTTTTAGGATAAAAGCTTGCCGAAAGACGCGATTAACGTAATTTAGAAAACAAACTCAAATGAATATTTTAAAACCCGAATACGGCAACAACCGCTTAACGCCTAGGCAAATTTTAACCGATCCGGTGTTGTTTCTGGCCTTTGGTTTCGGTTCCGGCTTGGCGAAAAAAGCGCCGGGAACGTGCGGTACATTGGCTGCCTTGCCGCTGTATCTATTAATGGTTAATACCGGTAACCTGGTCTACAGCCTATTAACGTTTATTGTGACGGTATCAGGAATATGGATTTGCGGCATAGCGGCAGAAAAGCTGGGCGAGCACGATTTTAACGGCATTGTATGGGATGAAGTCGCCGGTTATCTGATTACTTTGCTGTGGATACCGTTCAGTTGGCAGGCGGTGTTACTGGGATTTGGTCTGTTTCGAATTTTCGATATCCTCAAACCCTGGCCCATCAAGGCGGTGGATCGCAAAATTAAGGGTGGTTTCGGCATTATGTTCGATGACGTGCTGGCCGCAATTCTGGCGAATATCGTTCTTAGGTTGATATTACTGTAAACCGATCCATTAATAAAACGGCGCAACAGTATTAATCAACGGTCTTTCCATACCTTAAAGACTGTTGAGACAATAAACTTTAGTTATCAACCGCCATCGCCGATATTTTCCCACATAAACAGTCCATTTTGATGGATGGTTATCTGGTGAATTTGCTGGGATGCGTATCTGCATTTGTCGCGTAACTCCTTAATGTCGCAAGAATATTTGTCGGCTTTTTGCATTGCAGCCTGATATTTAAGCTGCAACATCGATATTTCCTGTTCCAAAATTGCCACGTGATTTTCAAGGAGTTTGATTTCTTTTTCGGCGGGTTTCATAGCGTTATCCTCCCAGGTTGAACGACAAAATTATTGGACTACGGCATTAATTATGAACCTGTAAGACCATAAATAGTTTCATTAATGGCTTACAGATGACAGTAATTAGAGTCTACTCGCCTGGAAGAAATATACTATGACATTTTACCGTTCTTTTCTGCCAAAATTAGCAGGACAGAACGGAGAATTGAGTATATCGAAAAGAGGTTCCGTATAATCTGGACGCTGAAACAGACAATCCAGATTATGCGACAGGTAATCGAAAAATAAGGAGATTAAAGTAAAAAAATTCCGTTAATCTAGAGTCTGTTGACAATTAATATGAGATAATTACGCCAATTAATTGAATAGGTTGGCGAATGTTAAGAAAGATGCTGCGGGATGACCAGTGGGAACGGATTGAGCAGATGTTGCCGGGCAAAAAGACTGATCGGGGACACACGGCGGCGGACAACCGGTTGTTCGTGGAAGCGGTGCTGTGGATAGCCAGGACAGGTTCGCCGTGGCGGGACTTGCCAGACGAGTTTGGCTTTTGGAACAGCGCCTACAAGCGTTTTGCGCGTTGGTCGGATGCGGGAGTGTGGCAACGGGTGTTTGCGGAATTGTGCAAAGACGCTGATTTTGAGGAAATATTCATCGACAGCACCATTGTCCGTGCCCACCAGCATG
>VGVA01000208.1 GCA_016874115.1 Gammaproteobacteria bacterium | reverse complement strand
CATGCTGGTGGGCACGGACAATGGTGCTGTCGATGAATATTTCCTCAAAATCAGCGTCTTTGCACAATTCCGCAAACACCCGTTGCCACACTCCCGCATCCGACCAACGCGCAAAACGCTTGTAGGCGCTGTTCCAAAAGCCAAACTCGTCTGGCAAGTCCCGCCACGGCGAACCTGTCCTGGCTATCCACAGCACCGCTTCCACGAACAACCGGTTGTCCGCCGCCGTGTGTCCCCGATCAGTCTTTTTGCCCGGCAACATCTGCTCAATCCGTTCCCACTGGTCATCCCGCAGCATCTTTCTTAACATTCGCCAACCTATTCAATTAATTGGCGTAATTATCTCATATTAATTGTCAACAGACTCTAGTCAATTTTTTATCGCAGGTGAGCTTTGCCGCAGGGGTTACTCGGCTGTAGTTACATTAGGCAATAGTCCAAACACCGATATACTTTGCAGTAACATCGAAGGTACTAAATTTGTTCATATCCAGGTAAAGACTTTTGTACCCGGTAATCCGACGTGCAGCGTTGGTATGAAGGCAGAGAATAGCTATGGTGAAAATTTTTTCTGGGTGCTAGGGGGCATACCAAAACCGGAAAGCAAATCCAGTTTTGAATATTTTATTATTCCGTCAAGCGAGATGGCAAAAAACGTTTTTCAGGCTCACGACCTTTGGCTTAAAACTCCGGGGAGAAACGGTCAAGAACATAACGCAACTACGATGAGGACCGTGCACTTGCCACCGTATAAGTCTTTCAGCGGATGGGATATTAGTGAGCATAGGGAGCGATGGGATTTAATCGAACAAAAGCTTAAAAATTAATATTTTCTTGTCAACTCAATATGAAAGGGTTTTTATGATAACTGAGCAAATGATTTTAGAATGCTATAACCAATTTAGAGAAGGTGATCTGGGATATGTTCCAAATGGAATGAATATAAATTCTGCAAGAATGACGATGCATTGGCTTGATTGTATGATAAATACACACAGAAGTTTTAATCGAAGCGGTAGCCTTATGCAATACAGGGTTATATTAGAGAGGATAGAACAAGATTATGGTAGTCGGGTAGCCCGAGAAGCAGCATTATCGCAAATGCAGTATCAAGAAGAACATAATCGTCAAGCCCATATGATGATATTAAACAGGTTTATAAATATTTAAAAATCTTTATTTCGGTGTTGTAAGTTATTGCGGATAACTGTTTATTTTCAAAGCCTTACCATGTAGCAAGTCAAGAAGAAAAATGAACGCCCTGATCAAATATCCAAAATTAATTTTAGCGATGGAAGCATTAGAATGATGAAACACCATCAAGTTGTGGTGAAAGTGGGGATTCTGATAAAGATTGTTGACTCTGTGGACTTTCCCAAAATCGTCCCCACTTTAGAAAAACGCTGATAACCGATTGATTTCTGTATAAGTTACCGTTCAGCGTAATTCTTTATTACAATATCCTAATCTGCTTATTAATAGCAGGCTATGCGAGTTAACTAAAGGGCGCATCGAAAAACCCACCCATGTTAAAATAGCATATCTACATAGCCGCTAGATTGATGCACACCACCATGATCAAAGAAAGCCTATTTGCCGCCGAAGAACGTGAAGCCAAACTCGATATGTTGGGCGACATTCTGCAAGTAATGGAAAAGCACGTGGACTTTGCGACCAT
>VGVA01000207.1 GCA_016874115.1 Gammaproteobacteria bacterium | reverse complement strand
TAGTTTTGATCATGGCGTACTTCACTTTGGCAGTTTCGCGAAGTACGCAGCCGCCTTTTTTAGGAAGGCCACTTCCTCTTCCAGTCGCGCATTCTCACGCTTAAGCCTTGCCAGTTCGGCTTGTTGGGGCTTTTGGTCTTCAAACGGCTGCCCGGTTTGTCGACGCTTCGCCTTCCAGGCATACAAGGTCGCCTCCGCCACCCCTAAATCTTGCGCCACCTTGGGGACACCATCCCGATCAGTGCGCTCTAACGCTTGCTCTTTAAAAGGCGACGTATACCTCTTGTAGGCAAACCGTGCCGTTATTTCTTCTTTTTTGGTATTCATTGTTGACCTCGGGTTTAGAGATTACTCTATTAGCCGAGTGTCCGAAAGAACAGGGCAAGATCAATGTGAGTCGAGTTCGTTTATGGATGTTCATTTGCAGTATTCTCCAGAATACTGTAAACAACGCTAGAAATTTTTACACTTCACATTTTCGCCAACAAAGACGCCACGGCGGCTGCCGGTGCGCAATCGGTGACATCGTAGTCCGTACCTTCCATGTTACCCGGAAAAAAATCGGCAAAATCACGATATATCAGCGCCAAGTCTCGTGCTATTTCCTGCGCTAAAAACCGGCCGATGCCTGCGCCGACGAGCACCGCCTTTTCTGGGGTATTAATTCGTTGCAGCTGTTTGCCGCATGCCAGCTTAATTCTATGCAGTTGCTGCTGTCGTAGATTAATAGCCAAATCGCGCCAGCGCGGCAGATCTGACTCGCAATAATCGCAACCGATCATCCGCGCCAGCCGCACGGCGCTGGCGGCGGTTGTTTTGGCCGCGCCATCCGCCGTGCCGTGTTGGTCATGCGTCGGCTTTAACTCGCCGGTCAATCGGTACACATCGGCCATCGCGGCAAAAAATTCCGCCATGACGCCAATCTCCCTGCCCTCATCCAGTACCGTTTGCGCTACCGCCATAACTGGCGTTCTGACCACGCCGGTATAGATTAATTCCTGGCTGATTAAGCGTTCGTAATCGGTATAGCCTGCGGCGATCACCTTACCGTAATTAATTGCCAGAATATCGGTCGTCGTACTGCCGATGTCGACAAACAAGCTGCAATCGACATGCTGCGCCGCCAGCGCCGCGCTGGCCAACCAATTGGCGGACGCAATTGACGGATAATGTACGCTGGCGATGTCCGCCAACTTTAATAAACCACTCTGACCGGCATAGACCGTCACTTCGCCGCCCAGATTTTCAGCCATAGCCGCTAAAATTTGCCTGACGCCGTCATCCCTGCCGAAAAATAAATCGGTCAATTCGCCAGTCATGGTCAACGCATGACGGTGTTCGCCCGGCGGCAATTGCGCCAGTATAAAATGAACGGCTTCATGCAGCTTGTCCAGACCTTGCCACAGCGGACAGGGGTATTGATAAACTGCAATAACATCATGATGCGAATTCAAAACAACGGCTTTCAGATGCGCGCCGCCGATATCCCAGCCGATATAATAATATTGCATGATCGCTTTAGGTGTAAGAAATCTCAGGGTTGTTTACAGAGTGGTTGATTAAAATATTGGTAGAGTATTTCATAAGGAGTTGAATTATTCAAAGCCTTGTGTGGTTTGACGGTGTTATAGAAGTTGATGAAACGGTTCAATTGCAATTGTCGGTCGAAGTTATCCTTGAATTCGGTTTTCACATGCC
>VGVA01000206.1 GCA_016874115.1 Gammaproteobacteria bacterium | reverse complement strand
TACCGAGACCGCGCCGATGCTGAAAACAGTTTTGACGAACTCAAAAACCATTGGGGCTGGGGTGGCTTCACCACCCAAGACCTGAAACGTTGCCGGTTCATGGCCAGGATCACCGCATTGGTTTATAACTGGTGGAGTCTATTCGTCCGGCTCGCCGACCCCGACCGACATACCGAAGCCATTACCAGTCGCCCCTTGATGCTCTATGGCATCGGCAAGCAGACGCGTCACGCGGGACAAACCCGACTAACCGTCAGCAGTACCCACTCCGAGGCGGTAAAAGTTGAACAGTGCTATCGCCGGATTGCCGCATTCTTCAAAGAACTTTGGGCAACTGCGGAGCAGTTCAATGCCCAACAGCGTTGGTGCCGGATATTAAGTTTGGCGCTAGTAAAGTATCTTCGAGGTCGGCAATTACATCCACCAGATTGCCTTCCCGCACCTGCATAAGAGGCAAACTGATCTTTTTAGGATAAAAGAATACAAATTAGGTGTATTCAATTCTTAAGTCAGAAACGATGGTTTTTGAATACAAAATTCAGTAATGGAGGTTGTGGCAAAATTTGCAGATGGTGCAGTCAAAATCAGCAACTTTGGAGATATTGGTATGTCAAACAGCTTTGAAAAGTTTCCACTAAAGAGCGCCGAATAGTTTCCAGCCAAACTGTAAGGTTATAGGTTTTCTACCGCCTTTTTGCGTTGCTTAAATCGATAGGAATCGTTGCCGGTTTCCAAAATGTTGAACCGCCCCGGGCTTATCGAAGGCTCCAATTTATGAGAAAATGGGGCTATGAAATCGAATGCGACGTAACATTATTCACCGGAAGTTCGGGAACGGACGGCACGGATGGTAAGTGGACACCAAGGCTAATATGCATCGGAATGGGCGACCTTCCAATCCATTTCCGCCAAGCGCGGCTGTACGCCCGAAACCCTTCGACGCTGACAGGTGGAAAATTTTCAATGCTGATTGACACCCCACACTAAGCCTTCCGTCGCTACCTGCTGCTCAAGGTAATACGCTTCTATATCCTTACTGAAGATGTAGATAGTGTTTTGATTAAGGGCTAAATTCTGTTGCTTGCGACCATCCTCATCATAATATGAATCACTTAATAACCATGTATCGCCTGAACCATCGGCTGCGTAAGCATTAGTAATCGAAATGTAGTTGGTTGTTGTTTTTGCCGCCTCATACCTCATCATAGTGTCTTGGCCGATATAAACATAAGCGTCCATTATTTTTTGGCGCTTGGAACCTAGTTTATAACCTCGTTCACCAAATGGAATTTTGGCAGGTATATTTTCACCGTTCTTGTCATACCTCTCACCTATGAGTCTGCCAGCAACCAATAAGATTAATGTTATTTCCCCTTTGGCCGCCTTATGCACGAAGTCTTTGATAACCTTCTCGCCTTCTCCATAATTAAATGATTTACCAGCAATTAAAATTGCCGCTTCATAGAGTGAGTAATATTCGCGCGTGAGTTTAAGCATCTGCACTTCCATTCGTGCACCATTACTGTGGAATAACCGGCAGGGCGGGCAATGGATTTCCGCCTTTTCGCCCCATTGTCAACGGCGATTGAAAATTGATACAGTTTTTCGGCAAACAGCGATTGAAAACTGATACACCACCCCAAGTCTTCTATGGAAGCTCTTTCTTCGCTCTTTCCCTCCGCAGCAATCCGGCCTGGCGT
>VGVA01000205.1 GCA_016874115.1 Gammaproteobacteria bacterium | reverse complement strand
ATGGTCGCAAAGTCCACGTGCTTTTCCATTACTTGCAGAATGTCGCCCAACATATCGAGTTTGGCTTCACGTTCTTCGGCGGCAAATAGGCTTTCTTTGATCATGGTGGTGTGCATCAATCTAGCGGCTATGTAGATATGCTATTTTAACATGGGTGGGTTTTTCGATGCGCCCATTAATGATAAACCGTTGCAATCTTTACAGACTGTACGTTTTTCTTTTTTAATTCATTTCTGACTTTCAGCCAGTGGTCGATTAAATTCAGGTACAAACTTTTACTCGTTTCGGTTAGCGGCAAGTCCGGGTGGGTTACTAAATATTGCAATAACAGGACAATGCGGTTAGCCAGACAAGGGCACTTTTTCCCCAGGTTAAACTGGGTAATCGCCAAACAGGTCGCCGCGTGTAATTGGCTCAATTCGGATTCTGCTGCGTTCATCGTATTTATACGGTAGTGGCGAAAAAAGTTTAACGCGCCCTTGTAGGGCATAGGACGCGTTAAACAAGATGCGGGCATAAGGGGAGAGAGGTCGACTTACACTGCGTATAAATGATAATGATTATCATTAACAAAGTCAAAAAAAATTTTGGCTCCCGATTTGGATGAATCTTTTCAAAAGATAAGCGTCAAGTTTTCAAACTTAGCATTGGCATTAATCCTTCGTTAGTTTAAACTATGGGGCTCTTGGAGAGATGGCTGAGCGGTTGAAAGCGGCGGTCTTGAAAACCGTTGAGGGTTTATCCCCTCCCAGGGTTCGAATCCCTGTCTCTCCGCCATTTCGTTTTCCCCGCCTTTCTAACTTTCCCTCATTAATGATCGTCGCCGCTATTCTTTATGAGGGGCGCTATTGCTATTAATACCATTAACAACATGACATTTTGGCTAAAGAAATCGCTCAGCGAGATGACCGATACAGAGTGGGAAGCGCTGTGCGACGGTTGCGGCAAATGTTGCCTGAACAAACTGGAAGACGACGAAACCGGCGACATTTTTTACACCAGTGCGGCCTGCCGGATGTTGGACATAACTTCCTGCCGCTGTAGTAATTACCTGGAACGCACACGTTTGGTGTCTGGGTGTATCGACGTCAGGCAGCTCAACGCTTCCGAATTTTCCTGGTTGCCGTCCACCTGTGCTTATCGCGTTCTTGCGGAGGGAGGCGAGTTGGCCGCGTGGCATCCATTAATTTCCGGTAACGTATTCAGCGTCGTGGAAGCGGGCGTTTCGGTCAGAAGCTATGCCGTTTCTGAAACGCAAGTCGATGACTTGGAAGATCATATAATAGAATGGTTGACATAAAGCCTCGGCTGTAGCCGTTTGGGTTATCTCATTCTTAATGCGGTTGTCATGCGTTCGAATCGCATACGACCCACCAAACAAAACAAGGGCTTGGAATAACACCAAGCCCTTTTTATTGCTCGCGGGGCACTAGCGGGGCAATCCTAAATAAATCAACACAACAATTCACAATAAATAAGGCCGTTTTCTAAGCAAATTTGAGCCTTTCTCTTTCCCTGCAAACCTTATTAAACCAGCTAGTAAACCACCGGAGTTTAGGACTGAAAACCTAAAATTTTGAGCCGTTTTTATCTTTCACTGCCTGTCAATCATCACCCAAAATTGACCCGCTAAACGTCATTGAAAACTGACCCGCTTAAGCTTAATTTTTAGTTTTTTTCGATAATCTTGTTCCGTTGTTTTAACCGATAGGAATCATCGCCTGTTTCC
>VGVA01000204.1 GCA_016874115.1 Gammaproteobacteria bacterium | reverse complement strand
AACAATCCGCTGATGTGCAAAAATTCTATGAAAAAGGGCAATTGCCCCATCGCCGTCACCGATGCTTGTGGATCCCATTCCACATGGATCCTGCCGCCAAATGTTTCTACCCTGACAGGTTCAGCATACGGAATTAATGCCTTCGGTTCGGGTTCACCCAAAGGGTGAATGATCTGTTCTGCCATAAGCGCCTCCTTGCCGCTTAATTTCAAACAGTTAACAATTTTTTGCAACCTTAAGATGCTCTTTTAAGGATTAATGCAACTAGCAGGCTGTTACTCCACTGTTATGTTTTGCGAACCGGTAATTTCGTTTCGACTTCGTTGTAATCGTGATGTTGGGAAACAGTCCATTAATGTGCCACAAAAAATACGCAGGTCAAAAAATTATGTGCCTTGGGGGAGGGCCGATATTTTTATTTGTAATTTCTAGCCAGATTGATAGATTGCATTATTAATAATTTCTCAGCGCTAAAATGAATAAGATTCCGGTTGGTATCAGCAGTTGCTTGCTTGGTCAGCCCGTCCGCTATGACAGCGGACACAAAGCCGATGCATACATTATAGGCACACTTTCAAAGTATTTTGATTTTAAAGCTTTTTGTCCGGAGATGGCGATCGGTATGGGGGGCGTCCGGCCATTCAATTGCAGCGGATTGATTGGGAGGTAAGGGCTCTCGGTGCAAAAACAGCAGGTTTGGATGTCACCCGTCAACTTCAGGACTATGCCTATTCGCAAAAAACGGCGCAATCGGCATTGTGCGGTTACATCCTGAAAAAAGATTCGCCAAGTTGCGGTATGGAGCGAGTCAAGGTTTACAGTAACGGCAACCCGCAAAAAATCGGCGTTGGGCTTTTTGCCGAAATATTAATGGCCAACAACCCATTGCTGCCGGTTGAAGAAGAAGGCCGCCTGGGCGATCCCGGCTTGAGGGAAAACTTTATCCAACGCGTGTTTGTTCTGCACAGGTGGCGGTCATTAGTGGCGGAAGGCTTGACCCCAAGTAGTTTGACGACATTTCATGCCCGACATAAATTAATAATAATGAGTCACGGTAGTTATCAAGATCTAGGCCGGTTATTAACTGAGATAAATATGGAAAACGTGCATGAAGCCGCCGAAATGTATATTGGCAAGTTAATGAAAATATTGAAAAATATTGTGCAACGGAAAAGCCATGTCAATGTGTTGCAGCATATCCAAGGTTATCTGAAAAACAATCTGACGACGGATGATAAGGCAGAGCTTTGCGAAATCATCGAGCGCTACCGGATTGGCGAAGTGCCGTTAATTGTACCGATAACCTTGTTGGCGCATCATTTCCGTAAACATCCTGATCCTTATATCGAAAATTCGTATTATATGTCGCCTTATCCGCAAAAATTGCAATTGATTAACCTTAAAAGAGCATCTTAAGGTTGCAAAAAATTGTTAACTGTTTGAAATTAAGCGGCAAGGAGGCGCTTATGGCAGAACAGATCATTCACCCTTTGGGTGAACCCGAACCGAAGGCATTAATTCCGTATGCTGAACCTGTCAGGGTAGAAACATTTGGCGGCAGGATCCATGTGGAATGGGATCCACAAGCATCGGTGACGGCGATGGGGCAATTGCCCTTTTTCATAGAATTTTTGCACATCAGCGGATTGTTTGGAGATTGGGTGTCACGATGCCCTTTACGCTGGGTTAGCCCCAACGCCCCGAGAAAACGCAATGTGCTGGGGACGCTATTGCTTTCAGTGTTGTCAGGGCACAAACGCTATGCCCATATCAATGGCTTG
>VGVA01000203.1 GCA_016874115.1 Gammaproteobacteria bacterium | reverse complement strand
CATGCTGGTGGGCACGGACAATGGTGCTGTCGATGAATATTTCCTCAAAATCAGCGTCTTTGCACAATTCCGCAAACACCCGTTGCCACACTCCCGCATCCGACCAACGCGCAAAACGCTTGTAGGCGCTGTTCCAAAAGCCAAACTCGTCTGGCAAGTCCCGCCACGGCGAACCTGTCCTGGCTATCCACAGCACCGCTTCCACGAACAACCGGTTGTCCGCCGCCGTGTGTCCCCGATCAGTCTTTTTGCCCGGCAACATCTGCTCAATCCGTTCCCACTGGTCATCCCGCAGCATCTTTCTTAACATTCGCCAACCTATTCAATTAATTGGCGTAATTATCTCGTATTAATTGTCAACAGACTCTAGTAAATAAATCTGTCGTCATTGACGATACGGCAAGCCGCCCAAACAAAATCGTTGCTCATTAATAATTCTGTTAAAGGAACTTTAAGCGCATCCATTGTCTCAATTCTGTCAGAAAGACATAAGAGGTTTCGTGATGAATTACAAACACATCCTGTTGGCCATTGATTTTTTCGAACAATCCGACAGTGTTGTCAAACAGGCGAAAGCGCTGGCGGACTTGTTCAACGCTACCTTGAGCATTGTGCATGTGGTCGATAACGTCCCGATACCGTTGAGCGGTTACGGCCTGGAGCCGGGATTTGAAACCGATCTGACCGGCGAAATCATGGATAACGCCAGAAAAAGATTAGCCGAGTTCAGTAAAAATCTTAACATTAATCAGTCTAATCAATGGGTTGAATTAGGCAGCCCGAAAATGGAAATAACACGGATTGCCGAGGAGAAACAGGTCGATTTGATCGTACTCGGCTCGCACGGACGCCACGGTTTGGCGTTGCTGTTAGGATCTACCTCGACCGGCGTTCTGCATTACGCCAAATGCGATGTGCTGACAGTGCGTTTAACGGATCAATAACGCAAAAAACCATTCACTGTAATTGCGTAAAAGGTGATTGTTTTGGAAAACCTGATTACAATGCGCTAATTCATCTCAACTACAATAAACAAGGCGAAAACGTGTTTGGTATTATTAAAGATTACGATCCGGAAACGCAAAGCGGAACACTCTCCAACGGTAAAGAGACGTTCAAATTCGAACTGAAAAACTGGATTGCAAACGCTCCTCCGGAGCCGGGCGATCAGGTGAAATTCGATCTGCACGGCGTTAATCCGGCCAACATTAACCTGTACGCGGCCAGCCTCGATAAAAGCGGCGCGGTAAAATCGAAATGGCTTGCTTTCGGGCTGGCGTTGTTGCTGGGAGTTACCGGTGCGCACCGCATTTATCTGGGTTATTACCGGATTGCCATCACGCAAATTATCGTCAATACATTTTTGGTCGTCATTGCCGGATTGCCCGGCTACGCTTTTTTGTGGGGCTTTGTGGATGCGATATTAATATCGGGCGGCCATATCGATAAAGACGCCCAAGGGCGTCCCCTGAAATAAATTTAACAAAACTTAGATGTAAAAATTTCTAGCGTTGTTTACAGTATTCTGGAGAATACTGTAAATGAACATCCATAAACGAACTCGACTCACATTGCTAGACCGCCAAGAAATCTGGCGGCTTTACCAAACCCGAACCTGGAAGGTGACGCAGTTGGCGGAACGTTTCCGGGTCTCAAGGCCGACCCTCTACGAGGTGCTGAAACGGGCAAGGCTGCAAGAATTTGCCCCCCGCGACAGCACCAACCAGCGCTTCAAGATGATCCAGTATGGTTTGAAGCGTCTGGCCAAGGTCGAGCAGGCCATCCAGGAACGCCTGAAACGCGAGGCCAAGCGATACAACAAGTCCTATCC
>VGVA01000202.1 GCA_016874115.1 Gammaproteobacteria bacterium | reverse complement strand
GAAGGAGTACATGGAAGCGAGCGAAGCCGAGCGATGTACGACGACCCCTGCGTAGCCGTAGAGGCCGGGTGTTTTGACGGAGTTGGAGCGCAAGCGTAGTGCGTAGTCAAAATGCAAGGCCATACGACACGGCGTCAAGTCATTCGCGCAAGGTCAAAATACGAAGCAAGGCGGAAGCCGATGCTTTGTGTTTTGGGCTGTAGCGGGACGAACGCAGGCCGCCGAAGGCAAACTCGCCACGTCATTTTTCGCTGCTGAAATCGGATTGGACCCCATTTCAGCTTTCGCGAAAAATAGTGGCGCGCTGGGAATCGTTTGCGCTTTTCGTTCGGTTTTGTGTTCATTAATGAATCGAGCTGGTTGAAAAAATTGGACATATCCAACGGCTCCATATCCAAGTCTGAATGCTCTGCTTCCTGCATAGATGGCGTGTTATGTTCCGGTGCCGGATTAGCCTTTGCGACCGGCTCTAAGTCGGATGGTGTTTGCGGTATTGGGGGTGTTTTCTGAATTTTTTGTGCAGATAATTTTGGTTTATCTTTTTTTAAAATCCGGAAAATCTTTAAGACCAGCTTGCTGAATTCGACGATGGAAGGCTTGCCGTTAGTTTACCGTACCAAATGCCAGACTGCTTCTGCCGGGTTATCGGCGGAGTACACAATAATTTCCGCTTGCGGCAGGTCGGTTGATAACAGAACATAATCCTGCGCCGTTGCAACATTACTAACGATAACACGGGCGTTTTCGTACTGATTAATTAATTCCCAGGGCGGATCCCATTTGTTGGCATTAGCAAAATACGACTTCAAAATCATCTCTTCTTCTTTTGCAAAACCATGGAAGGCAAACGATATGGAGGTGATAGCAACCATAGATTAATTAATGAACGGGTAGGGGAGAAGGACAAATTGCAGGTTACGAACAGTGAAGGAGTACATGGAAGCGAGCGAAACCGAGCGATGTACGACGACCCCTGCGTAGCCGTAGAGGCCGGGCGTTATATTTTAATTTAGCGATTAAGGCTTGTTTTGCCGAAAGGGGAAATATCAAAGATTCCTGTACGCCCAGCGTGGCGGCCGTTTTCGCTACTTGCGATTTAATCGCCTGTTCATAACCGTCTTCGCCGGATAATTCGTCTCACATCGAATCGATTTTATTTAACACCACGGCTAAGCCTTGTTTATTGGCGTTGGAGGTGCTTAAAACGTGGTGCGTCCAGATTCATGTCGCTTTTGGTAACGCCTGTATCCGCCGCTAACACGAAAATAATCGCTTGTGTGCTCGGTAGCATGCTGAGCGTCAGTTCCGGTTCGCTGCCTAAAGCATTCAGACCGGGCGTATCCAGAATGCACAATCCTGCCTTTAACAGGGGGTGAGGAAAGCTAATCATGGCATGACGCCAAGCCGGTATGTCGACGGTTTCCGGATCGATAATGCCGAGTTCGGCGGCTTCGCGCTCGTTAAAAAGTCCCATTTCCTGTGCTTTTTCTCTAGGCACGGTCTTGATTTTGACCAGTTCTTTGAAGGCTTCCTGCATTTGCGCCGTATCATTAATGTCCAGATTAATTTTTTTCCAGCGCATGAGATCGGCTTTCAAATCGGCAAATGAGGTTTCTTCGTAGCGTGTTTCGATATCCAATAATCTTCGGTAAATTCGAGCGTTTGCATTAATGATTCAGCCTTAACAAAAAAATAATTAAATATTCTAGGCAATTCCTAAGCGACATACAAATATTCAATAAATTCTATAAGTTAGCACAGCTTAAAAATACGCATAATGTATATTATGTTAAATTATGGTTATAATAAAAACGCCATCCAAAGGAATGGCGTTATTTAATCTGCTATTAATGATGATGACAGCCTTCCCCGTGAATATGCCCGTGCGCAATTTCATCTTTGGTGGCCAGTCTGACGTTGACGATTTCAATATCGAAATTTAACGCTTGTCCTGCCAGCGGATGGTTGCCGTCGA
>VGVA01000201.1 GCA_016874115.1 Gammaproteobacteria bacterium | reverse complement strand
TACCGAGACCGCGCCGATGCTGAAAACAGTTTTGACGAACTCAAAAACCATTGGGGCTGGGGTGGCTTCACCACCCAAGACCTGAAACGTTGCCGGTTCATGGCCAGGATCACCGCATTGGTTTATAACTGGTGGAGTCTATTCGTCCGGCTCGCCGACCCCGACCGACATACCGAAGCCATTACCAGTCGCCCCTTGATGCTCTATGGCATCGGCAAGCAGACGCGTCACGCGGGACAAACCCGACTAACCGTCAGCAGTACCCACTCCGAGGCGGTAAAAGTTGAACAGTGCTATCGCCGGATTGCCGCATTCTTCAAAGAACTTTGGGCAACTGCGGAGCAGTTCAATGCCCAACAGCGTTGGTGCCGGATATTAAGTTTGGCGCTAGTAAAGTATCTTCGAGGTCGGCAATTACATCCACCAGATTGCCTTCCCGCACCTGCATAAGAGGCAAACTGATCTTTTTAGGGTGAACGCTTTTTTCCCCAGGACCCTGGAAAGTTTTGCACGCCGTTTTGCATGATACCTGGACCGTGATCAAGAACTTCGACACAAGGGCCTTGGGAGTCGTATTTTATTCTGATATCGATTAATCCCCGCTCCGGATGACCGTAGCGCAGAGCATTCTGGCATAAATTGTCCATAATCTGTTTTAAATGACCGGGATCCATAAAAACATCTACGGTTGAACTTTTTAAGGAAGGATCATTTAGTATTAATTGGAATTTTCCTGCTGCTTTACTATGTTCCAGGTAGTAAGTAGTAAAATAATCGTTCAGCCAATGCAGCAAATCTATTTTTTCCCGGACGGAATCCTTGCGTTTCGAGAGGCTTAAAATATCTTCAATAATTTGATTTACTCTACCGCAATTGTTTTCAATAATTTTTGTCAGACGCAAATCCTGGCTGTCCAACTGATCGCTCTCTGACAGCAGCTGTCCAGCATGGCTGATAGCGCCTAGCGGATTTCGGATTTCATGGGCAATGCTGGCCGTTAATCTGCCCAAAGAAGCCAGTTTACTCTGTTGCAGCCGCTGGTTATACAAAGCCGTATCTTCCAGGATAATCATATAATAATCCTGATGTTGCGTCGGCAAAGCCAAAAACCGGCATTGGATTTCAGTTTCGTACGACATCTTTAACATCGTCGTGTTGTTATCGCCAGCGTTAATCCAATTTTCAAAAGCTTGCGCCAATTTATCGGAAATAGCCTTGAGTTTGTGCGGTGTCAGCTTTTTATTAACTAATTGCAAGGCGGATTGATTAGCCACATGAATAACCTGGTGCTGATCGGCAATAATAATACCCGACTGCAAATGCTGGATAATATATTGGTTTAGTTCTTCCAGTTGAATAATCGTATTTTGCCGTTGATCGGCCAGTTTCAAGATCTGTTCCGACCGTCTCGCCAACACCAAGGATAACAAGGCAATAGCAAAATACGAAGCGCCCAACATGCCGGCATAGGTATAATTTACCCTGGTCGACATCAGTTGATCGATGGCGTACATTTCTTCAGCCAGCACGAACAAACTGGCAAGCGCGGCAAATACCAAAGCGCAGCGCCCGCCGATTAATAAGCCGCCCGCAGCAACCGAAACCGCCAGCAAAATGCCGACACCGCTTTTAACGCCGCCGGAAGCAAACATTAATATCGTCAACATGACGATATCCGTAAATATTAATGACTGCGCAAGGACACTGTACGGCGCAATCCGCCAGAAAATGGCGACACCCAACACAAAGGTCAAGCCCAGATAAACATAACTGGCGTATTCATACAGCTGATTATCGGATGACCCGACCGAAAGCGGCTCAAAACGGAAATAAAATAAAATAACAATCGAGCAAGACAGAATAAAACGATAGACATAAAAAATTTTGGTAGTGGCTAACTATTAAGTGATAAGCTCGAATTATAGGTGACAACAAACCAATGGATCACGCCGTCATGCCAACTTTCATCTTTGGAGAACGAAAGCGTTTTCCGCACCATCCGCCCGACCCGCT
>VGVA01000200.1 GCA_016874115.1 Gammaproteobacteria bacterium | reverse complement strand
GATGATTGGGTTGTTAGTATGTAGCATGAGCGTTACCTCTGGTTAAGTTTGATTACGGATTCGACACCCTTATCAAACTCGGTAACGCTCGCTTTTTCAAGAGCTGTGTCAGATTAGATCGGAACTAATGCATTTTATGTCTTACACCTCTTTGTACTGCACGTTTTTTACTGTGTGACCCTTTATTTATATGGACCTAACGTCGGTCCTAGATTCGGTTTCCCCACTTATGTTTATAACATTTGGTTAATAGTCGGACTGATTATCCCATTCTATTGGGGCTGTCATAAATTTCTGTCCTATAAACATAATCATCGTTATCGATGGCTCAGCTATTTGTAATAACAAAAAAATAGATATCCCTGTTAATTCAAATGACCTTCACCATGAAACATACACCGAAACCCATACACCGCATTACTGTCCTGGTCTTGACCGGCTTTCTGGGCAGCGGCAAGACGACGTTGCTCAACAATCTGCTGCGCCAATTGCCGCGTTCCGCTGTCATTATCAATGAGTTCGGCGCTACCCCGATTGACCAGCAGTTGCTCAGGGAACATAACATCCCCTTATCGACCTTGTCCGGCGGCTGCTTGTGCTGCGAAGTGCGCGATGCCTTGGCGCCGGTGCTGAAAAACCTGCGCATGGCCTGGGACAATGCCGGTGATCATAAGCCTTTTGACCGCATCATCATCGAAACCAGCGGGGTCGCCAACCCGGAACCGGTACTGGATGTGCTGTTGGGGCAAAACTGGCTGTCTACGCGCTACAGTCTGCAAGGAGTTTTCGCTACCCTTTCGGCCGTACAAGGCTCGCTGAATTTAGCCCGCTTTCCTGATGCCCACGCGCAAATCGCCTGGGCGGATACGGTGGTCATCACCCACACCGATCTGGCCGATGTCGAACAGATTCAATTGCTGGAGAAACAAATCAAACGCCTGTCGCCCACCGCTCATCAAGTTTTTGCCGTAAACGGGCAGATAGCGCTTGATCGATTAATGCCGCCTGTACCCAAGTTCCGCCTCTTACGGACAGAAGCGATAGCGGATTTACCCGACCACGGCTTCAACAGTATGGCCTTGCAAATCGGGCAGCCGCTGTCATGGCTGAAGCTGGAGTCGATTTTAACCGCATTAATTAACACCTATGGCGAAAATCTGGTTCGGCTGAAAGGCCTGGTGTTTGACCCTGAATTCGATCATCCCTTGCTGGTGCAAGGCTCAACCGGCATTTTGCATCCACCCGCCCACTTGCCGGCACGGGCGAGTGACGACTTCATCAGCCGCTTGGTGTTTATCATAGCAGGCCCAGTTAATGACCTGGCGAATGATGTAATGCAGCAACTGGAAATTTCCTCAAATATAACCGACCCTTTGGAGCTTAACCATGTCTGACCCAACCCGAATGATCCCCGTACCTGTCACCATCCTCACCGGATTTCTTGGGGCAGGCAAAACCACCTTGTTGAACCGCATCCTCACCGAAGATCATGGCCAGCGTATTGCCGTCATCGAAAACGAATTTGGCGAAGAAGGCATCGACAACGATTTGCTGTTCCAGGGCGAGGAACAGATCGTCGAAATGAACAACGGCTGCATCTGCTGCACCGTGCGCGGTGATTTAGTCCGCATCTTGGGCGATTTATCCGAAAAACGCGAGCAAGGAAAAATAGATTTCGAGCGCGTCATCATCGAAACCACGGGGCTGGCCGACCCCGCGCCCGTTGCCCAAACCTTCTTCGTCGAAGAAACCATTCACGATTATTATCTGCTGGACGGCATCATTACCGTGGTTGATGCCAAGCACGGCTTGCAGCAACTGGATGAACACCACGAGGCGCAGGAACAAATTGGCTTCGCCGACCGGATATTGATGTCCAAGACTGATCTAGTGGGTAGCGACACAGTGGAGAGCCTAAAGTGTCAAACGGCTTTGAAAAGTTTCCACTAAAGAGCGCCGAATAGTTTCCAGCCAAACTGTAAGGTTATAGGTTTTCTACCGCCTTTTTGCGTTGCTTAAATCGATAGGAATCGTTGCCGGTTT
>VGVA01000199.1 GCA_016874115.1 Gammaproteobacteria bacterium | reverse complement strand
CCCCAAAGAAAAGAATCTAAAGCTGGTGTCTGTGATTGAAGGGGGTGGAAATAGCGCTAAACAAGTTCATTACCATCTAATCGTGGTCAACCCTAGAGATAGGTCTTTCACCGATGAGGAATTTAGCTCGATAATCAAATTATGTTTGTCAAACGGCTTTGAAAAGTTTCCACTAAAGAGCGCCGAATAGTTTCCAGCCAAACTGTAAGGTTATAGGTTTTCTACCGCTTTTTTGCGTTGCTTAAATCGATAGGAATCGTTGCCGGTTTCCAGGATGTCGCAATGATGGGTAATCCTGTCGAGTAGTGCGGTGGTCATCTTGGCATCGCCAAAGACCAGCACCCATTCGCCAAAACTTAAATTAGCGGTGACTACCAAAAATGTCTTTTCATAGAGGCGGCTGACCAAATAGAACAACAAGGCACAGCCTGATTTTGGAAACTTTTCGACGCTCTTTAACGGAAATTATTGGAAACTTTTCAAAGCTGTTTGACAGCATGGCGAATGAATGAGCATGCTGATGGTTCTTACAGCCTGGGCTTCACCTATGTTGAACCGTCGCGCGAACGCTATCCGGTATAGCTACAGTTTTATTGCGATCTACCTTTAGACAACATGCTAATTTATTGATTTTATGTGAATATTACTAAAGAGATTGTATAATACCCATAACCACAATATAAGTAACTGTTTTCAGAGAAAAAATTATAGAACTAGCTTTCTCTTAGCGCGTCAAAGTTACGACATAGTTACAAACAAAACATTTTACTTTATAAATCAATGCTTTGCCTTAAGCAGAATATTGAGTGGGAGTGATGCATATGATGCTAAAACTATAAAGCTACGTTAAAGCTATTAAATATGGATAAACGACTACAGCAATTGCTATCCCAAATGGACATGGAAGATGCAAAGATAATTACATCGCTTTTGAACAAACTTAGCGACTCAAGTTTGGATGATGTAACCCTGGAGGAAGCAGAGAAGCGGCTAGAAGAAACTAGAGCAAAAATTAAACAAATTGAAGCAAAAGCGCTTAGAAAACTTAAAGAACGCGAGTTGAATCCAGCTTGTAACTTCTGCTCGTCAAAACCAAGCGAAGTAAAACATATGCTGAAATCTGACTCAAATCTATATATTTGCAACAACTGCATTGAAGCTTGTTATGAACAGTTGCAAAAACTACAACATACTTAACAATTAGGCAGTTGATTTATCTATATTTATCCGATTGAAAATTGACCTATTCTGTTGAACAAAGCTTGGAAGACCAATTATGGATGCGCCACGCCCTCCGCTTGGCGCAACGGGCGGAAAATCAGGGCGAAGTACCGATTGGCGCGGTGTTGGTTAAAGACGATAAGCTGATCGCCGAAGGCTGGAATTCGCCGATTGCCGATAACGACCCCACCGCCCACGCTGAAATTAATACGCTTCGCGCCGCAGGCAAGGCGATTAATAACTACCGCTTAATCGACACCACTTTATATGTCACTTTGGAGCCTTGCGTCATGTGCATGGGCGCAATTGTCCATGCACGGGTAAAACGTCTGGTATTCGGCGCATTCGATACCAAGCGCGGTGCGGTGTGTAATGCTATTAATCTTTGCGAAGCCGATTTTTTGAACCATGCAGTGATATGGCAAGGAGGGGTGTTAGAAACGGAATGTGCTGAGTTGTTAAAAAATTTCTTTCTGGCAAAACGCTAAGAGGGATTATCTTCAAACGGCTATTTTTTTCCATTATTAATTATGTTCCATTTCTTTATAACCGTCCTTACCAGTTATAATAATCTGTTAAAGTAATTGAGAACATATCCTAAAAGATTGCACATTAAACAAGGTTGTCAGCGAGGACTCAGTCCGGCGTTCGTTGCAACAGATGGATGAAGTAGAAGGCGTGCGCTGGCTGCAGGACAGCAATTACGACGTGTATGCGCCGTTGTTGAGTGAGCCGTGGATTTTAGATGCGGATACGACCATCAAAACGTTGCATGGTCACCAAGACGGCGCGGAAGTGGGCTATAACCCGCACAAACCGGGTCGCCCATCGCATACCTACCACACCTATATGATAGCCAATCTCCGGCTGATCCTGGATGTCGAAGTGCAAA
>VGVA01000198.1 GCA_016874115.1 Gammaproteobacteria bacterium | reverse complement strand
GAATACCGCAACCATTTGGCTATCATGAAAATGCAACAGAGCATGAGTCGAAAAGGCGATTGCTGGGATAACAGCCCGACAGAACGGTTTTTCCGTAGCCTTAAGCACGAACAGCTAAATGATGAATAATTTAGAACTAAAGCATCAGCCAAACTATGTCTTATTGATTATTTGGCTTTCTATAACGGCAAACGATCTCATTCAAAATTAGGTTATCAATCCCCGCTCCAATTTGAGCGGGATTTTTATAGGAAGGCTGCCTAACAAAGTGTCCGGTTTTTGTTGACCATTACAGTCATGAATTGCCCCTTTTGTATGTACACTTATGTGTGTATTTTATTTTTAACTCACTCTCCTTGTAAATGATTATTTGGAGTCGAGGATAGAGCCGCATCTTCCGTAGGTACGAGTACCCATATTAAAACCGGCCGCTGGTGGGGGAACCGGCTTTTCAAAACAAAAACGTCACTATCGCTTTAAGCTTGCCTTGGTCGATGACCGGTATCGCCAGCATACTGCTTAGGTCGTTCAATTCGGGATTGTACGATTCGTTTTCCGCCGCGCCGGTGATCGACGGCATGCCGGTGAGCCAGACCCGGCCTAAAGCGCCAATGCCCTTTTGCACCGTTACGGTTTCGAAGATTTCAGCCAGATCGTTGTTGTGTTTGCTGTATCCCGTGGTGCAAACCAGCCGGTCGCCATTGGGTTGCCATATTTGGATACGCTTGGAGATGGGCGTGGCCTTGGCGGAAAGAAAGATCATCACGTAGCTTTGCGCATTGCCGCTGGCGGCGGGTATAGCCAGCCCCGTGGTAATGCCGGCTTGGGCGGCATCGATCGCGCGTTTGAAGCCTTCGGCTTCGGCGATGTTTTCGATCAGCACCGGCAGGCCGGATGCCCAAACCAGACCCGGCAAGCCCTCGTTTTTGGGTATCTTTAAGACTTTGGATATATTCTCGAACTGTTCGAGCGATCCGTAATAACCGTCCATTAGATGCAGGGTTTCGTCTTCGCCGCTCCGGTTGCGCCAAACTTCGATGGCGCCGGCATGGTCTTCATCGTCGCCGCACAAAAACACGACTACCGCCAACAAGAAATCGCCGGAAAAGACCGGCAAAGCGATTCCGCAAGTTAATCCGGCGGTTTGCGCCGCTTGTGTGCGTTTAAAGTAGGAATGCTTGAAACTTTTAATGACGATGGGATGGCCTGCTGCCCAAGCTTTGCCGGGCAAACCTTCGTCGTATGCGAAGCGCTGCTTTTCGCTGGCGGCTTTGAAATCGGCTAACGGCCCGTACAGACCGGAACCGAATTCGAGGCAGGTGCGGTCTTTGCCCGGCACCCATATTTCTATGACTTTTAAAAATGTTTTCATCCGCAAAGTCCGTATTACTTGAACAAGTCGGCTAAAGCTATAATATGCCGCGCTACTTCGCCCATCGTCATATTCCGTTGCATCGCAAGTTTTCTTAACGTGTGATACGCGTCTTCCTCGCTCAAATTGCGTGTTTTTATCAAGATGGCTTTGGCGCGGTCGATTTTCTTCCGGTCTTCCAACTGAACGTACGCATTTTCCAAAGCTGTCTTAAGCGCTTGTAGTTGCTTGAATTGAGCAATTGCGGCTTGAATCATGCCATCCAACCGGCAATGTTCGGGGTTATCCAATATCAGCGTATTCGCCCCGGCTTGTATGAAGTCGTTAATCGACGAAGATTCGAGTTCGGGAGCAATAAGCGCGACCGGCACAGGAATACTGCGGTTTACCGCTTGCAGTCCGGCGAGAAGCTGGCCGTCGGGAGAATCCGAAATTACGACGACGGCATCGGGATTGAATTCCCTGACATGATTCAGCAAACCGGAGGGATTGCCGATCTTGCGGACTTGGTAGTCCCGGCATGTCAGTAGTTGGTTAGGAACCGCTGAGTTGCCGCCCTTGGCAACCAGTAATATTTTAAGCATATCTTCATCGCGTATTGGCTAGCTTTAAAAAAACGATGCGTCCGTGCACCCAAATTCATCCTTGATCCAGCGCGCCACTATTTTTCGCGAAAGCTGAAATGGGGTCCAATCCGATTTCAGCAGCGAAAAATGACGTGGCGAGTTTGCCTTCGGCGGCCTGCGTTCGTCCCGCTACAGCCCAAAACACAAA
>VGVA01000197.1 GCA_016874115.1 Gammaproteobacteria bacterium | reverse complement strand
TTTTGTGTTTTGGGCTGTAGCGGGACGAACGCAGGCCGCCGAAGGCAAACTCGCCACGTCATTTTTCGCTGCTGAAATCGGATTGGACCCCATTTCAGCTTTCGCGAAAAATAGTGGCGCGCTGGCACCAGATTGCCTTCCCGCACCTGCATAAGAGGCAAACTGATCTTTTTAGGTTAATTTATTTCCTCCGTAACGATTAATCTGGCGCAAACTGTATAAAAAAGGGGCGTAAAAGCCCCTTTTTTACATTTCAAAACGGTTAGATTCCGCCTTTTGAAGCTAAATTTCCGCTTACCTTAAGAACTTTTCGACGTTGCTCGGAAAAGAATCCTGCCGAAAGGCATTTATGTTTCGACAGGTTCAGAACGAACGGTTCATTAAAAGAAAACGCCGAATCCGCAAATAATTACTTCTTACCGCTTTTAGGATGCGGATCCAACGGCGCCAAACCGCTGTCATCCAGCAGATCGCCTTCGCCTTCCGGCACATTACCGTCATGAATCATGTAGTTGCGTTTTTGCAGGTAGGCGTTTTTAATGAATTCGTATCGGTCTACCGAAGCAGCTTCGGACAAGACTTTTTCGGTCGCCAGATTATCGGCGCGCTTGTCGATGGCGTTCAACACATACATTCCGTTGCTGATGGCTGCTTCAACCCCGTTGCTCATGCCCGGAAAAGCGCCGAAACCGACGTACGTTGCCGGATTTGCCGCGGCATCGCCGATTAATCCGATTACACCGCGCGGCGAACTTGGCCCAAGCAATGGCAATACCAGGTAAGGGCCGGCAGGTACGCCCCAAACGCCCAGGGTTTGATCGAAATCTTCATGATGTTTAGGCAGGTCGATCATCGACGCAACATCGGCTAAACCGCCGATACCTGCCGTTGAATTCAAAAGAAATCGCGCCGCATCCAAGCCGGTTTGCGCCAATTTAAACTGCAGCAAATCATTAATGGTGACGGAAATATCGTTCAGGTTGCTGAAAAAGTTTGTTACGCCTTGATCGGCAAAGTCAGGCATGATCCAGTTATAGCCTTTGGCTACCGGTTTCATCGCATATTCGTCGAAATTATCGTTAAACGTTTGTACGCCACGATTCCAGCCCTCTAAAGGATCGTTTTTATTCGTCGATGCGCAACCCGTTAACGAAATGATTAATGCAAGGCCAAGCGTCCTTGCCAATGGTTTTTTCTGGTTCATTTTCTGTTCCTGCTGGCTATTATTTTTGTTTTTGGTAGAACACCGGTTAACATACCACAAGTTAGCCTTTTACGACTACTCCACATTCACTACTCCGATGACTACGTCTCATATTCCCCTGGATAAACGCTTTCGAGGTTATCTTCCCGTCGTCATCGATATCGAAACCGGCGGTTTCAATGCCAAAAAACATGCGTTACTGGAAATTGCCGCCGTGCTGGTCGAGTACGACAGTAACCGAGATCTGGTCATTACCGAGCGCTACTCGACCCACGTCGCGCCCTTTAAAAATGCGGAATTAGACGAAGCCGCACTGAAGTTTAACGGCATCGACCCGCATCACCCCTTCCGCATGGCCGTGGAAGAGATTGACGCGTTGAATATGCTGTTTAATCCGATTGCCAAAGCCATTAAACGCAATAACTGCAAACGCGCCATTCTGGTCGGCCATAATCCGGCGTTTGATATGGCCTTTCTCAACGCCGCCATTCAGCGCACCAAAATTAAACGCAGTCCGTTTCATCCTTTCAGCACGTTCGATACCGCCACCTTGGGCGGTTTGGTTTACCAGCAAACGGTGTTGTCGAAAATCGTCCATTCCGCCGGATTAACCTGGGAGGAAGATAAAGCCCACTCCGCTCTGTACGATGCGGAAAAAACCGCCGAACTGTTTTGCCTGATCGTCAATCGCTGGAAACAGGCTGAAGCTCAACTTAATCCGTTAGTGCTCGTTTAACCGTTTTGCGAAGCAACTGATTTTAATCGTGTCAGCTACATAAAAACCAGCTAATACAAGCGTTTACTCAAGGGCGCATCGAAAAACCCACCCATGTTAAAATAGCATATCTACATAGCCGCTAGATTGATGCACACCACCATGATCAAAGAAAGCCTATTTGCCGCCGAAGAACGTGAAGCCAAACTCGATATGTTGGGCGACATTCTGCAAGTAATGGAAAAGCACGTGGACTTTGCGACCAT
>VGVA01000196.1 GCA_016874115.1 Gammaproteobacteria bacterium | reverse complement strand
CGGCAGCTAAAGAAAAACCTGGCGGTGGTTGGCCAAACCCAACAAGGCCCAAGGCAGCTGAGCTTTGCGGAACTGACCGACGAAGATGTCGCCGTGTACGAATACAGCGTCCTGGTGACCTCCCTGGGCATCGAAATGCTCAGCGTAGCCCAGCTTTACCGAGACCGCGCCGATGCTGAAAACAGTTTTGACGAACTCAAAAACCATTGGGGCTGGGGTGGCTTCACCACCCAAGACCTGAAACGTTGCCGGTTCATGGCCAGGATCACCGCATTGGTTTATAACTGGTGGAGTCTATTCGTCCGGCTCGCCGACCCCGACCGACATACCGAAGCCATTACCAGTCGCCCCTTGATGCCCTATGGCATCGGCAAGCAGACGCGTCACGCGGGACAAACCCGACTAACCGTCAGCAGTACCCACTCCGAGGCGGTAAAAGTTGAACAGTGCTATCGCCGGATTGCCGCATTCTTCAAAGAGCTTTGGGCAACTGCGGAGCAGTTCAATGCCCAACAGCGTTGGTGCCGGATATTAAGTTTGGCGCTAGTAAAGTATCTTCGAGGTCGGCAATTACATCCACCAGATTGCCTTCCCGCACCTGCATAAGAGGCAAACTGATCTTTTTAGGTTAATGGATGTGCATCGGCTGTTGGGCGTGGTTTCCGCGCCGATTTTGCTGTTGTTGGCGCTCACCGGCATTAACTTAAGCTTTCCAGGCTGGCTGGAAAATTTGGTCGGCTCATCCGGCATGGCGCACGGCGAAACCGGCAAGGCCATCACCAGTTCGGCAATGCCAAATGATCATCCCGTGCAGTTGGAGGGCCGCCCAATTTGTCGCGCAAAGCGCGTTTCCCGGCGGCGAATTGCGCCGGGTTACCACGCCAGACGGCCCTTCGGGTGTTTTCAGGATTAATTTTCGGCAAAAGGACGAAATCAACCGCCGCCACCCTTATGCCACAGCGTGGATTGACCGCTGGAGCGGGCAAACTAAGGAGGTCAGGACACCGGCAAAGTTTAACGTGGGTGAAACCTTGATCACCTGGATGTGGCCGCTGCACACGGGCGAGGCGGTGGGAAAATTTGGTCGGCTGTGCTGGTTTTTGGCTGGACAAAGCTTGTTTTTTCTTTATTTAAGCGGTATTTACCGCTGGCTGTGCCGTACCGGGAAGTTAAAAGACATTTCCGTTCCAGCGATGTTACAAGGCTTGCCGTTCAACTGTCTGCTATTAATGATAGCCCCTATCAGCCGGATTAATAATTATTTCCAGGCAAATTTAGCCTGGGTTTATCTATCGAAAATCATCAGGAACAGTCTTCAGCAAGGTGTTACAGAGATTTTCAAGGCTTATTTGTTTTTGATTAATGCCATGACACCCGTTTTGCAAACAGGATTTAACCGTCTGCTGCCTTTGGGTCACAAATTGCTGATTTGCCTAATGAGCAGGGCAAGGCGCTTTCTCGCCTATACGCAAGTTAAGATGAAATTGAGATGATATAAGGTTGCCATATCCTTTCTGTGCTAAAAATTTTTGGTTAAAAGTGAGGGATTTTCCCTGCTCGAACGTCTTAGTGTAATGAGTGACTTATTAAGTGACTTTGAATAAGGGGAAAGCCGTGCCGACAAAATCAGCCAGGTTGCAACATATCCAGTATCCGGTCGTCAGTGAGAGGCAAGAACAAGGTAAATTTCCAAACAGCCTGTATTTCCAGATCCATTTTGAATATTTGGAAAGCCAATTGTCGGCCATCCGGCGGAACATGGAAGATACGCAGACACAAATCGCCGATTTGTCCGCCCAGGTTGCCTTATTAACGAAAACATTAATCGAACTAAACAACCTAGAGTGACCGTTTTTTTTGTCGAACCCGCCCAGCGAGAGTATTCGCCTTTGCCCATAAGCGGGATCTTGCCCAATCTCATTACCTGGAAACGCGCTACTGCCGTCGCGTTAGTGACCGTTTTTGCCTGCTTGCTGCATTGTGTGGCTTTTATGTGGTATGTCAACCGACCTGCGCCATTGCCAGTCACAGAAGCCAAGGCTTTGCCCATGATAGATATCGCCCTGGAGGCACCGAGTGCGGGTACGCCAGAAGTCGCCAAACCAGAGCCGCCGCCCCTTGATGCTCTATGGCATCGGCAAGCAGACGCGTCACGCGGGACAAACCCGACTAACCGTCAGCAGTACCCACTCCGAGGCGGTAAAAGTTGAACAGTGCTATCGCCGGATTGCCGCATTCT
>VGVA01000195.1 GCA_016874115.1 Gammaproteobacteria bacterium | reverse complement strand
CCCGCAGGCTGGACCGTTCCTGGTACGCCCGCAGGATTTCTTCCTTGCGCCCCTGGTCGTACCGGACGGTCGGTTCCAGCACCCGGTGGACGCCACAATCCTTGCAGCGGTATTGCTGCTTGCCGCCCGCGTTGCGCCCGTTCTTGACGATGTTTTCGCTTTGGCAAGATCGGCATGTGGGCTTTACTGTCTGTTCAATCATAAGTTTATGCAAAATACATAATGTAACTTATCACTTATAATTTTGCCACTACCATAAATTTTATCTTTAACTTAAATTAATGGAAGACCGCAGCATGACGTTTATCATCCATTAATAAGACTTTACGATAGTAATTGAACGCGACTATTACACGCGCCGCAATAGCGCATCCAGCCAACCGGCAGGTAGAATGCGTTTTAATGTAGCGAACAAGTAAGTGGGTAAGGTTACGTAGTAATGGATCTTTGGACAGTCCGATTCAATTGCATGTACGACCTTGTCGGCAACGGCTTGCGCCGGTAAAGTAAACGGTACAGCGGCGCCTTCTTTATTCAACCTTTCCGCCATCGCCTGATATTTCTCTTTATGGATGCTACGCTCGACAGCAATGTTTTGTTTGAATAAAGCATAAGAGTTTTCTCTGAATTTACTTAAGATTGGACCAGGCTCTATTAACGACACCGCAATATTGCTGCCGTGCAGTTCTAGCCGTAAGGTATCGGCGATTCCTTCCAGGGCATATTTGCTAGCGTTGTATGCGCCGCGGTACGACATGGCGACCAGCCCAAGAATCGAGCTGTTGTAGATTATCCGCCCGCATCCTTGCTTGCGCATTAATGGAATGACGAGATTGGTTAATTCCTGGGTACCGAAGACATTGGTTTCAAACTGAGACCTTAAACTGTCGCGACTCAAGTCTTCCACGGCTCCAGGCTGCCCGAAACCGGAGTTATTAAATAAGGCGTCAATTCGCCGGTTAGCCAGCGCTAATGCTTCATTGAAACCTGTTTGAATACTGCCGCTATCGGCCAGATCGATTTGCACGGCATCGAAGCCTTCCTGCCGTAAGCGCTTAACATCCTGGGCTTTTCTGGCGCTGGCGATAACCTTATGCCCGCGCTTTTTTAATTCGACCGCTGTTTCGTAACCTATACCGCTGGAACAACCCGTGATGAGAACGGTTTTAGGTGTCATTACCAAGCGTATTATGGCGCCGGCGAGCCGGAGTTTTCCTCGCTTGGCGCTTCTTGGGTTACCGGGGCTACTTCAGGATTAGCCGGAGCTTGCACCGGAACCAGCGCTGACACCAGTTCGGCTTCCGAAATGTAGAATTTTTTTGCGGAACTGCAATCGATTAATATCACAACGCCGTTTTTTGTGCTTTTTTCACTAACTTCAACCGATTCGACACGTCCGCATTGCCCGGTAGCCAGCACTTTTTCCGCAGCTTGACGACGGAAACGTTCTATTTCCGGCAATCGTTGCTGATAAGGCTTCACCAGCGGCGATAAATCGTCATATTTATAAGGCGGAATCGCAAAAGCCGAATATTGTTGTGGATTGCTTTTTACCAGGAATTGATTTTTAGCGGTTTCATCGGCCGATTCCTGTTTGAGTTGGTTAAGCTTTTGCTTGGCCTGATCTTCTTCCTGTTTTTTTTGCGCGTCTTTGGATTGCTCTTCTTGTTGTGATAGCGCCTGTTGATTTTCCTGCTCTGTCAGATCGGTCGTTCCGCCGGTTTTGACGTTTAATTCGATTTTTTTCTGGCCTTCAACACACGGCGTGGCGCGATAAATTTTGTTACCGTTCGCATCGGTGCATTTATAAACATCAGCCATTAATGGCAAGGAAGACATTAACCCCAGTAACATCAATACCAATTTCATTGCTTTCCCCAACGAGTCAGAAAATTTTGCCTTTATTAATTATAGAAGATGTAAAAATTTCTAGCGTTGTTTACAGTATTCTGGAGAATACTGTAAATGAACATCCATAAACGAACTCGACTCACATTGCTAGACCGCCAAGAAATCTGGCGGCTTTACCAAACCCGAACCTGGAAGGTGACGCAGTTGGCGGAACGTTTCCGGGTCTCAAGGCCGACCCTCTACGAGGTGCTGAAACGGGCAAGGCTGCAAGAATTTGCCCCCCGCGACAGCACCAACCAGCGCTTCAAGATGATCCAGTATGGTTTGAAGCGTCTGGCCAAGGTCGAGCAGGCCATCCAGGAACGCCTGAAACGCGAGGCCAAGCGATACAACAAGTCCTATCC
>VGVA01000194.1 GCA_016874115.1 Gammaproteobacteria bacterium | reverse complement strand
AACAATCCGCTGATGTGCAAAAATTCTATGAAAAAGGGCAATTGCCCCATCGCCGTCACCGATGCTTGTGGATCCCATTCCACATGGATCCTGCCGCCAAATGTTTCTACCCTGACAGGTTCAGCATACGGAATTAATGCCTTCGGTTCGGGTTCACCCAAAGGGTGAATGATCTGTTCTGCCATAAGCGCCTCCTTGCCGCTTAATTTCAAACAGTTAACAATTTTTTGCAACCTTAAGATGCTCTTTTAAGGATAATAGGTTTATCTTGGCTTATAATTTCAGCCGTTAACCCTGTTTTTCGCCTTTAAGACTTCTATATGCGGAATAATTAATAAACGGGCGACTTTATCGATCAGGTATTCCTCGTCAAATTCCAAGTGATTGTCGAGAAAAGCAATTTTCCAGAGCGCTTCAATCAGCTGGATTTTCTGCTCGCGGGTAAAAGACTCGTTGATTAAATGGGTAAATTCAAAATAATCTGTGGCGTGAATCCGCTTTTGCTCGGCAATCGCCATTAATTCCAACGCTTGCTGCTCCGACAGGTTAAAGCGGTTTTCCAACAAAATCATGACCAAATGCTGTTTTTCCTGAGCGCAATCTGCTTCGGCATGCAGCATTTCCATTAATAACGCCGCGCTGTCAACCCGAATTTTCTCGTCGTTATTATCGTCAAGAGTCGATATTTCTATGTGCCGGGAAAAAAAATGGGTGATGATTTCAAGCATAAGTAACCGCCGGATAAGCTTATAGTTTGCAGGGCAATTATAAAGCCATAAACCCGTTATATTGTTGGCTTTCATGTAAAATAAGCCATTAATAAATCGATAAGTGGAGAGATTCTGTTGGCTTGGTTGCTTTTATTTTTGGCGGGTCTGGTAGAGATCGTTTTCGCCATCAGCCTGAAATATAACGAAGGTTTTACCCGCTTGATTCCCAGCGCAATAACTTTGGCTTCCGGCGGTGCAAGTTTATTTTTATTAATGACGGCCATCAAATTTCTTCCCGTCGGTACAGCTTATGCCGTTTGGACGGGTATGGGCGCGGTCGGCGTGGCTATTCTGGGTATCGTACTTTTTAAAGAATCCGCAGATATTTACCGCCTTGCTTCCCTTTCGTTGGTTATCATCGGCATTGTCGGCTTAAAACTGACCGATACCAATTAATTAATCATGCTGCATCTCATTTTCACATCGCCTTTGGATACGGCTATTTTAGATAGAATGGCGCAGGGCGATGCCGCCGTGTTTATGGAAAGCGCAGTGTTGGCCGTGTTAAAGAACGGTCAATGTGCCGATACATTAATCAAGCAGCAAGAACAGAGTCGATTTTATGTGCTATCGGAAGATATGGACGTGAGAGGAATCCAAAAGGATGAAATCATACCTGGGTTGGAAGTCATTAACCATTCGGGATTAGTGCAACTGACCGTAGAACATTCTCCCATCCAATCATGGTGTTAAACGTTAACGGAAAGCTGATAGAAACAACCGATCAGGGCTTTTTACAGCATTACCAGGACTGGAATGAGGCGGTTGCCATACAGTTGGCCGAGAAAGAAAATATCGCATTAACCGATCAACATTGGGAGGTTATTCGATTTATCCGTTCCTATTACGAACAATACCGCCACCTGCCCAATACGCGAATGTTTATTAAGGCGGCAGCCGTTACCTTAGGACAAGAAAAAGGTAATAGCCGTTATCTGCACCGCTTATTCCCCGACGGCCCGTTGAAATACGCCTGCAAACTGGCGGGTTTGCCTAAGCCGCCAACTTGTCTTTAAAGTGACAAATGTCCGCAACGGTGTCAAAGCCGTTGCGGGAATTGAAAATATAATGCCGTAAGGCGCAATAACCAACGGGCATTGCGCCGTATGTTCAAACTATTCAAATTCATATAAAGCACTAGAGTCTGTTGACAATTAATATGAGATAATTACGCCAATTAATTGAATAGGTTGGCGAATGTTAAGAACGATGCTGCGGGATGACCAGTGGGAACGGATTGAGCAGATGTTGCCGGGCAAAAAGACTGATCGGGGACACACGGCGGCGGACAACCGGTTGTTCGTGGAAGCGGTGCTGTGGATAGCCAGGACAGGTTCGCCGTGGCGGGACTTGCCAGACGAGTTTGGCTTTTGGAACAGCGCCTACAAGCGTTTTGCGCGTTGGTCGGATGCGGGAGTGTGGCAACGGGTGTTTGCGGAATTGTGCAAAGACGCTGATTTTGAGGAAATATTCATCGACAGCACCATTGTCCGTGCCCACCAGCATG
>VGVA01000193.1 GCA_016874115.1 Gammaproteobacteria bacterium | reverse complement strand
GCTGTTTTATCGGTACAACAACATGGAAACCGCGATTTACGAGCTGACCATGGGCATCACCGGCCTGATGAAGTCCAGTCTCAGCCTGATCAAACCCGTGCTGCAGGATGAGCCGGACAATCTGGCTTTGATGACCGAATTGGCGCAAATCGGCGAACGCAGCTATCGCAAACTGACCGAAGACACGCCCGGTTTCCTGGATTATTTCTATGAAGCCACGCCCGTCGGTGAAATCGGCCAATTGAACATCGGCTCCAGGCCATCACATCGAAAAAAACAGGATCGCTCCAAATACTCCGTGCGCGCGATTGCCTGGGTTTTTTCCTGGGCGCAATCCCGGCAGACGTTTCCAGCTTGGTACGGCATAGGCAGCAGCCTCGAAAGCTGGTGCGCCGGCAAACCGGAACGGTTGGCCGCGCTTCGAGCCCTGTACAGGGAATGGCCGTTCTTCCGCAATTTGCTCAGCAATGCCCAAATGGCCTTGAGCAAATCCGACATCAGCATCGCCGAAGAATACAGCGGATTGTGCAACGATACGGATGTGGGCAAACGCATCCATGCACTGATCGCGGTCGAATATCGCCGTTGCGTGGACTGGATACTGGAAATCGCCGAAAGCGAGCAGCTGTTGGCGGAAAACCCGGAACTTGCCGCTTCCTTGCGTCGTCGTAACGACTACCTGGGTCCTTTGAATTACATGCAGGTCGGTTTACTGCGTGCTTTGAACGCTGAAAATGAAGACGACGCCGTGCAAAACCGCTGGATGAAACCTTTGTTGCGCACTATCAATGCCATTGCCGCAGGTATGCGAAACACCGGATAATCCATTATCGTAAATTCAACAAAGCAACCCAAACCCGGAACGATTTCATGCCTGCCCATCCTTCCCCATTGGAACGCCTACAGCAGCTGGCCAATCTGGAACGAGAAGACATATACCGAGCACGGCCAAATCTGCGGAAAATGAGGTGTGTATAATCATCGATTTTTACAGAGCCCAAAGCCATGCTCCAGCCTCATTTTACGGAAGAAGAAATTGACCAACTTTATCGGCTATTCATGGAACATCCATTCGGGGTAGCGAAGAAAAAATTGCATGTTGTTTATCTGAAGTCGCTGGGTTTACCTCATCAAGACATTGTTCGAATCGCCCGTGTCAGCGGCGATAGCGTAACGCGCTATTTGAAAGCCTATATCGAAGGCGGTGTGACGGCGCTTTGTTCATCCAAACTCTATTGTCCTCGAAGTTCATTATTGCCTCATTTGGCAATAATCAAAACGCATTTTCAAGCACATCCCCCGCATACTGTGGCTCAAGCCGCACATGAAATGGAACGGCTCACCGGCATCAGATTAGGATTAAGCGCCTGCCGTGACTTCCTGCGAAAACGTCTCGGCATGACATGTCGCAAAATGGCTGTGATGCCTTCTAAAGCTGACCCGGACAAGCAGCGCGAATTTTTACACACGAAACTTGAGCCCTTGCTGGAACAAGAGCGGCAAGGCCATCGCCGTGTTTTTTTTGTCGATGCCGCCCATTTCGTGATGGGGGCTTTCTTAGGTATGTTGTGGTGTTTCGAGCGTCTGTTTCTCAAATCATCCTCGGGGCGGAACCGCTACAATGTATTGGGCGCCTATAGTGTCAAAGGCACCGAATTGATCTCCATGACCAATCAGACCTACATCAACTCCGACACCTTGGTTGAATTGCTAACGCTCATACGCCAACGGCACGCCGATACACCCATTACTTTAGTTCTGGACAATGCGCGTTATCAGCGATGCGACAAAGTGATCAATAAGGCCCTGGAACTCAGCATCGACCTGCAGTTTCTGCCGCCTTATTCGCCAAACCTAAATCTGATCGAACGGCTATGGAAATTCATTAAAAAGCAATGTCTTTACAATCGCTATTACGAATCCTTTTGTCAATTCAAGGCCGCCATCGACGAGTGTCTTGAAAAGGTGAATGCCACTTTTAAAGAACAGGTAAAGTCACTGCTAAATCCCAAATTTCAGCTATTCACAAAATCCGCAAACGTGACCGTGTGAGGTATAAATAGAAAATGATAGTAATTGACGGTAATGCTTTTTTATAAGTTGCTGCTTCCTTCGATTCGAAATCTACTCCAAGAATTCAGAAAGCCACCACCGCCCCCCCAATCACACAAAGCTATCCCGATCCCCGTACCCGCTTGATTACGCGGGATGGGCGAATACTGACTGAGGCCGTGTTGTCGTCTTTGATAAAATTATGGCTCTATGTGAAATACCGTGGGTAAGTAAACTGGAGCTTGCCGCATAGGAAGTAAATCATATGGATGAAGTTATTGATATTTCGGTAGCCTCTGGCTCGGCG
>VGVA01000192.1 GCA_016874115.1 Gammaproteobacteria bacterium | reverse complement strand
ATTATTTTGAAGATAAGCCCGGTATCTGGATCGATATGACGTGCGCTCCGTCCCGCGACACCTCCGGGCTAATCGTCGGCGGCATCGTCATCATCAGAGACGTATCCGATAGCAAACAGGCGGAAGACATGCTGCGCATAGGCGCGATTGCGTTCGATACGCAAACAGCAATGCTTGTCACCAAACCTAATTTTGAAATTCTGCGAGTAAACCGGGCACTTACCCAATTAACCGGCTTCAGGGCGCAAGAAGTAATCGGCAAAACGCCTGAAATGCTGAACTCGAGACGCCATGATAGGCTTTTCTTTCAAAACATCTTCAACGAGCTGAAAAAATCCGGCAACTGGCAAGGCGAAGTCTGGAATCGGCGTAAAAGCGGATTAATAGATGCGGAATTAGTCAACATTTCTTCAGTAACCCGCGCCAGCGGTAAAACCACCCATTACGTGGCCGCCTTCTCCGATATCACCGAAAATAAAGACGCCATCGCAGAAATTCACCGTCTGGCTTATTACGATCCATTAACACATTTACCCAACCGTCGCCTGTTGCAGGACAAGCTCGGTTAAGAATTGCTGGCGGCAAACCGCAGCAATACGCATGGAGCCATCCTGTTTTTAGATCTGGATAATTTTAAAGCGCTGAACGACACACGCGGACATGACGCCGGCGACCAATTATTAATCGAAGTTGCCCGCCGCCTTTGCACCGAAATGCGTATCGGTGACATACTAGGACGATTGGGCGGCGATGAGTTCGTCGTTATCGTCGGCAATCTGAGTCAGGACGATGAAGAAGCCGCGCTGTTCGCCAAGAAAATTGCTGAAAAATTACTGGTCGCCCTTGCCCTGCCCTACACCTTTGAAAATTTTGAATACCATTGTTCCACCAGCATCGGCATCCGCCTGTTTAAAGACCAGGACAATGCCGATGAGTTGCTTAGACACGCCGATATGGCGATGTACGAAGCGAAAAATGCCGGACGCAATACCTTATGTTTTTTCGATCCGGTCATGGAAAGCATTATTGGACTGGCGGGAGCATTTGAACAGAAACTTACGGTTTCGGGACATTTTGTTTACCCATAACCGTAAATTACCGCATATTTTTCCACTAATCTTCTTCAATAAAATAAGTGCCATTCGGAAGCACATGCTTATACGGCAATAAGGATATATGCCTCAAGGTTTTATCATCAATTGATTCCCCTTGGCTTCGCAAGCCTTCCACAATATCGCTGATGCGGGAAGTGTTTCAATATAGGATCGCATTGGAGACTAGGCTTAGGCAACTCGCCTTGTTCATGATTTCTTCGTAATCGCCGGTAGTGAATTCGCCTTGGTTAGCAAAGAAAATCCAGCGCGGCAATTTATGCCGATACTCACCCTTGTTGAGTTGTAACTGTACTGTCCGGCGCAGGCCTTGGTCGGTGATATAGCGCAGGATATATTCCGTTTTAATTATCCTACCGAGGTTGGTGAATGCCCTGGACAACCGGTCTACCGGGAAACTGTTGGTCAGGCGTTGGACAATCACATGCGCTGGTGCCGTTTTTTGTTTAAGGGATTGGGCAACGCGGATCATTTCTTCCCATTGTTCTTCGATGATGTCTAGGTCGGCAGTTTTGTTCAGCAAAGGGGCAAACACGCCATGATTAGCCTTTCGGTCAACCCGATAAAGCTGTTGGTCCTTGAGATCCCTGATTCTGGGCATGAAGTAATAACCCAGCAGGTGGCACAAGGCAAATACGATCTCAGTGTAACCGTGGGTATCGGTGGTGTGTTCACGGATTTTCAGGATTGAATTGTTTTCCAACAGCCCATCCAACACATACAACGCCTCCCTTGGGCTGCAAGAGATGACTTTGGTGCTATAGACGGCATATTGGTCAGACACATGGGTATAAATCCCAATCGCCTTTTCATAATAGCCGTAGTATCTCGGATAATAGGAAGCCAACAAACTGTCCGCCCTGATTTTGAAGCGTTGGGCATCGGAAGACGACAGGCTGCCTGTCCCATGTACCCCACTAAAAGGCAGTTTCTGGTGCTGGTTTACAATTTCTGCGCTGGCGTTTTTATTGGTTTCTTCGCGCACATAATATTGCAAGACATGCCTCAGCCTATCGACGGAAACTCCTTTTACACTGGCACTCATGGCGACCAGACCCAAATTGGTTGCCTGGGAAATCAGTGCAGCGACTAAAGTCTTATAAAAATTTGCCGGCCTGGAATGATGCTTTTGCACAGGAACGAAGTGCCGAGAAAAACCCGTTTGACGAGAAGGAGTACATGGAAGCGAGCGAAGCCGAGCGATGTACGACGACCCCTGCGTAGCCGTAGAGGCCGGGCGTTTTGACGGAGTTGGAGCGCAAGCGTAGTGCGTAGTCAAAATGCAAGGCCATACGA
>VGVA01000191.1 GCA_016874115.1 Gammaproteobacteria bacterium | reverse complement strand
TATGCAGCGTGTTCTCATTAACACCAATATCCCTGGCGGTCTGGGCAATCGATTTGACGGATTCATTGGCCAATTTTACGGCCGACTCCTTAAATTCATCCGTATAAACTTTCGGCTTTTCATTACTCATTGATAGACACTCCTTCTTCTAACCATTTTAAGAAATGTGTCCGGCTTAGTGTAGCCACATCACCTCGTAGAGGGTCGGCCTTGAGACCCGGAAACGTTCCGCCAACTGCGTTACCTTCCAGGTTCGGGGTTGGTAAAGCCGCCAGATTTTTTGGCGGTCTAGCAATGTGAGTCGAGTTCGTTTATGGATGTTCATTTACAGTATTCTCCAGAATACTGTAACAACGCTAGAAATTCTTACACATTAAGCGTTCCTATGATGATACGGAGTGCGCTAAAATTCAATCTTTGCAGTCATTAATTACAGTTGGATTAACATTGGATAATTCCCGCCGCTTACAGTATTTGCAGACCATGGGTATTGAGGTCTGGGTACCTAAGACTTGGCCGCTGCCGGTTGTTTGCGGATCGTTACCGGAAACGAAATTGGCAACCGACAAGGTTATCTTTGAGCCGGAATCATTAATAACAGAATCTATAAAAGAGCCGATACCGTTTATACATCAACAATCTGAGTATAAACAAAATCAATCTCTTACCGCTCGACCTGACTCCGATCTGAACAAGCCAGAAGAAATTAAAAAGCACGTTCTTGATTCTCAAGCCGATTGGGCGGCATTGGAAGCTGAAGTCGCCGCCTGCAGTAAATGCGGATTATATGCAACTCGCACACAAACCGTATTCGGTACTGGCAATAAGCAAGCGGACTGGATGTTCATCGGCGAAGCGCCGGGGCAGAGCGAGGACGAACAAGGCAAGCCCTTCGTCGGCAAGGCCGGACAGTTATTAACGGAAATGATCCGCGCCCTTGGCATGAACCGCGATGAGGTGTTTATCTGCAATATTTTGAAATGCCGTCCCCCTAACGATCGCGACCCTAAGCCGGAAGAAGCCGAAAGTTGCGGCGATTATTTGCGCCGACAGCGGGCTTTGGTCAAACCGAAAATCATTGTGGCTGTCGGCCGCATTGCCGCGCAAACCTTGTTGAAGTCGGACGCGCCAATCGGTAAACTGCGCGGGAAAGTTCATACGCTGGATGGCATTCCCCTGGTTGTCGTCTATCATCCGGCGTATTTATTGTGTTCATTAATAGAAAAGCGTAAAGCATGGCAAGACCTGCTATTGGCGCTAAAAACATATAACGAAACAAAAGGTTAATCATGCGCGGCTGGCTGGATAAGGTTAAAAGTGTGTTGGTGTACGATGCTGACAAGGAGTTTTACGCCAAAGTTTTTCCAGAATCGTTAACTCGGTTGGATCTCTTGCGGCTGCGCACCATGACGTATAACGATCTGCCGACGGTCATGGAAATCGAACGCGCCAACTACCCGTTCCCGTGGGACGAAGATATTTTTATCGATTGTTTTAAAGTAGGGTACGGTTGCTGGGTATGCGAAGAAAACGGCAAACTGCTGGGTTATTGCATTATGACGATGGGCGTTGGCGAAGCGCATTTATTAAATATTTCTATCGCCCCCGAAGAACAAGGCCAAGGTGTAGGCCGTCGATTAATGGAAATATTAATCGACATAGCCAAAGGCGAAGCGGAAACGATGTTTCTGGAAGTCAGACCGTCAAACCACGGCGCGCTTGCGCTTTATCGCAAGCTGGGCTTTAACGAAATCGGCACCCGAAAAGGTTACTACCCAGCCGCAAACGATAGCCGCGAAGATGCGATTATGTTTGCGTTGGAGTTGATATCTATCGATCATTGACCGTTGAAATTGATGTTTTAAATCACTCAATCCGCTTGTACTGGCTAACATCTTTATTTTCCCGCAGGAGTAAGCGGTTTTTCTTCGCGTTAATGACGGTATAATTGAAATCATCCATGTCATTTGCCGGTTTAATGGTTAATTTACAATCTTTTAACTCCCAGGCAGCATTCATTATTTCCGGTCGATGATGCAGCCAGGAATTAAACTGGTGCGAACTACCTTCGATTGAGAAGGCCATTTCCTGAAAAAAACCTGCGCCGCTTTGCAACACCCATGCGCCTATGAGAGCTTTTTCATTTATGTTGCAGCGTTCGACAGCGTGTGATGGATTACTTATTATTACCGTGATTAATATTAATAGATAATGCACTTGGGCTTTCTATATGTTCTTGTTAAACCAAGTAGGCTAGGGTACGCGTAGCGCTCCCTGACATTCGAATAACTTAATTGCCACATAGCCGCATTCAAGGAGATGTAATAAGTTATTTATTTTCAATAGCCTACAACAATATAAAAAAATGCAATTAAACTACAGGGCGCATCGAAAAACCCACCCATGTTAAAATAGCATATCTACATAGCCGCTAGATTGATGCACACCACCATGATCAAAGAAAGCCTATTTGCCGCCGAAGAACGTGAAGCCAAACTCGATATGT
>VGVA01000190.1 GCA_016874115.1 Gammaproteobacteria bacterium | reverse complement strand
ATATTTTTCTGTGATTCCGGTCACATAAAACACTGCTTTTTTTGATTAAACCGAATTTCAAAGAGATTGTTTGACGTTACCTTATAACACAGAACCCGCTGAAGATGATTTTGTTTTGAGCCTGGCCCCTTTAATAAAGCCGTAGCAGGCGCATAGCAGGGCGAGGGCAAATAGGCTGGAATAGCTCCACTCCAGCCAGTTGCGGTTAGTCATCCACATGTCTCGCCAATAAGCGACGCTGGCGGCACCGCCGAATACGCTCCAGGGCAAGGTGATGCTAAGCAGAGAGCCGCCCCAGCCTTGTCGACGCCAGTGTAAAAAACCAAAAAGCACAAACAACACCGTCATCGACAACCAAGACAGAGTCCGCCATTCAGGTGCTTCCGCGACTGGGCCGCGTAGCGGGAATTTTGCCTGACTGTCGGCGCTGAAAATTCCCCAATACCCCCCAACTGCACCTTCGGAGCGTCGTTTCCAAGGCTGATCAAAGGCTTCGATAATGTTGTAGGGAATATCATCTGCGCGAGCAACAGCGGAAAACTCGCGAATAAATTGAGCCTGGCCCCTAAGGGAGGCGGGGGCGTCTTGGCGTTGGCGGCCGTAGCTGGGCCAGCCGGTTTCGCCGATTAGCAAGGGCTTGCCGCCCATTTCTTTTTGGACCTTATGATAAGTGTCAGCAACATAGTGCGCGGCATCAGCCACGGCCACGGTATCATCATCCCAAAACGGCAAAATGTGGATGGTTGCAAAACTCACCGCGTCGGCCATTTTGTGTTGATAGCGCAACCAAAAGTCCCAGCTGTCGGCATAGCTGATCGGTACTGCCGGTGCCCTGCTCCGCACATCAGCCAAAATCGAGCGCAAGTTTGCCGGTGTCTGTTCGCGCCGCATCAATACTTCATTGCCGACGATCAAGCCTCGAATAACCGACGGATATTCCCGTGCCAGGCGTGAACCCAAGGCAATTTCGTGTTCATTAATCGCCGCATCCCGCCCTATCCAAATTCCCAGCCAGACCTGCATGCCGAATTTCTGAGCCAGGCTCGGCACAATGTCGAGACCTTGATCGACCGAATAGGTGCGCACACAGCCAAACTGTTGCGACAAAGCCCTTAAGTCGGCTTCGATTTGCGCTGGAGTAATCACCAGCTCCCGATCAAACGGTGTTTGTCCGGGCAGATGAAACGGCGAATACGAAACACAATCCAATTTTTCGCCAGCGGCATCCGCAATGCTCTGCGGCTGCCCCATTCGATACCAATAAACCAAGCTACCGGCCGCAAAAAGCCAGAGTACTAGATAAACACTTCTCATCCGCAACCAAGAAGACATCCGATTAAGCCAGTTTGAAACGATGCTGGCGTTGTAAAGCCTGCAGTGTAAAACCCATCCCCGCACATTGAGCCTGTAGCTCAGCCATGATCGCGTCTTCAAAACCGGGTTTTAAATGCGAGATAAAAATAGCCGGCCGATGGTTCAGTAATTTAAGGTCAGCTTGCAACAGACTGGGACAGAAATGTTTAGAAATTTTAGCCAGATCTTGCGCATCATTGGGAAAAGAGGCCTCAACAATCAGATAATCCAGACGCGACAAACGGTTTAGATGGTTCCAAAAAGCCTCGCAACTGGTCGTGTCACCGGAAATCGCCAATGCGCCTTGAGGCGAAACCAGGGCATAACCAATCGCCGGAATCACATGATTGACCGGCAAAGGACTGATGACCCAATCATCAATACTCACCGACTTACCCATTCGCAGGGGCTGAAAGCGCAAAGCGCCTTGATCGGCTCGCGGAATCAGCGAAAAATCCGGCCAGATTTTCCAGTTAAAAATATGAGACTGCAAAATCGCAATGGTTTCTGGTAGCGCATGCACCGTGACCGGAGTCTGACGATTTTTATAGACACTGTCCAAGAGCAAAGGCAGTCCCAGAATATGATCAAAATGACTATGTGTCAGAAAAATATGATCAATTTTTTCCAGCGCCTCCAGTGGCAAATCCAACAGACCGGTTCCAGCATCAATCAATATCGTCTGGTCAACCCGATAACAAGTGGTGCGTCTTGTGCCGCCTATGCCCCCATCGCAGCCAAGCGTATCTATTTGCATTCAGAAACCTATAAAATTAACAAAGGTACGTTTTTAGTAGTATAAGTTGATAATATCAATAACTCTTAAATTGTAAAAATTTCTAGCGTTGTTTACAGTATTCTGGAGAATACTGTAAATGAACATCCATAAACGAACTCGACTCACATTGCTAGACCGCCAAGAAATCTGGCGGCTTTACCAAACCCGAACCTGGAAGGTGACGCAGTTGGCGGAACGTTTCCGGGTCTCAAGGCCGACCCTCTACGAGGTGCTGAAACGGGCAAGGCTGCAAGAATTTGCCCCCCGCGACAGCACCAACCAGCGCTTCAAGATGATCCAGTATGGTTTGAAGCGTCTGGCCAAGGTCGAGCAGGCCATCCAGGAACGCCTGAAACGCGAGGCCAAGCGATACAACAAGTCCTATCC
>VGVA01000189.1 GCA_016874115.1 Gammaproteobacteria bacterium | reverse complement strand
TCGGGGTGGTAATTTTTCAATGTTGATTTCCCCGATTCCCTGGTAAGTTTTGCATGTTGATTAACAACATTCAAACACGCCGTTATATTTTGTAAAGTGTGGCCAATGTCGGATGCGCGACATTGAACCTTCCTCTCTTTAATCCAGCCCTAAAGGCTGGATTTTTTTTGCTTATCCAAACCACCTAAGATGGATGATCCAAAACTGGCGTCACCCATTTCACAATCACTCAGGATGGAAACTTTTCAACGCTTTCTTAAGTTTTGCACGCTGTGTGGCAGTACACCCCCGTTTCTAAATTTTGTATTCAAAAACCTTCGTTTCTGACGTAAAAATTGAATACACCTAAATTGTATTCTTTAATAAGGTATTTACATACGGATACTGTGTTCATATAATAAACCCCTATTGAGATCATAGAGAATGCACCCATGGCTACTTTTGCTTATCTAAGAATTTCGACCAAAGACCAAACCACCGAACAGCAGATGACACAAATCAATGCCGCTGGTTTTTCGGTCGATAAAGACCGAGTTTTTATCGAGCACGGTGTCAGTGGCAAAGTTCCGGCATTACAACGGGAACAGTTTCACCGACTGAACGATCGATTGTCTGAAAATGACCAATTGGTGGTCAATCGGCTTGATCGTTTGGGTCGTGACATCCTGGATGTCATTGCCACCGTCAGAAATCTAACCGACCGAGGCATCACATTGGTCGTTTTGGGCCTTGGAACGCTTGATAATTCCGCCCAATCCAATCTGACTTTGAATATGCTGGCGGCCATTAGCGAGTTTGAACGCCAAATCATCGGTGAGAGAACTAAGGCAAAGTTGGACCAACTGAAGTCAGAGGGGAAAAAACTAGGTAGACCAGTTAAAGTCAGTAATGATGAACTGAAAGCCAAAACCCAGGAACTGATTGCTGGTGGTCTATCCTGGCGAAAAACCGCTGCTCAAGTGGGAGTGTCTTTATCGACTGTTCAGAGAATTATGAAAGCAGCAGCTTAGGGGAATATTGCCAAGCACTTTGGCGTCACCAGGCAAACGATTTATGCGTTGTTGAAGGTGTATGAGGTTTGAATTATGTCCGCACACTGTTAATCACTAGGTCGGCGGTTCGTGCCCGTCCGGGGGAGCCAAACTAAAAGGCTTATGAAGCAATTCATAGGCCTTTTTCTTTTCTGGATCATTCAGTTAGCAATTTCCGGAACTTTGTAAGCGTTCGATACGGACGCATTCACGGTTTAACTAAAGTTTGTCATCCTTGTTGATTTATGGCGAGGATTAAAAATGGCGATTACCCATCGTTGGCGGACACATATTGAAGCTTGGCAAAAGACCAGCTTAAGCCAAGCGGCTTATTGTCGTCAGCACCATTTGAACAGCCGGACATTTACGGCACGGTTGTCGGAATACCGGAAAGGAAATGCCGAAAGCGAGCCGGTATTGATCCCGGTGACAATGACCGAAGAACTTATTGTATCCAATTCGGGGTGCCAGAACATCATGGTGTATTGTGCGCAGGGGCACCGGCTGGAACTGCCGGAGACAGTGTCAGCGCAGTGGTTGTCGTCACTACTTCGGGGACTAGGTTGATTGGCGAACCGGAACAGATTTGGCTGGCTGTTTCGCCAGTGGACATGCGGCGTGGCATCGATGGGTTGTCGATGGTGATACAAGAGGCATTGGGACAGGCGCCCTGTTCGGGTTCGGCGTTTGTGTTCCGGAACAAGGCAGGCAACCGGTTACGGTTGCTGGTATGGGACGGCAACGGGGTGTGGCTGTGCCATCGGCGCTTGCACCGAGGCGGTTTTGTTTGGCCGAAGGTGGATGCTACCAGTTTCAGTATCAACCGATCGCAATGGGACTGGCTAGTAGCAGGCGTGGATTGGCAACGCTTATCGCGGCTGCCGAATCCGGATTGGCAGGTTTGAGCGCACCGGTTAAGGGTTCTGAACAGCAGTATTAGCAAGCGATTCAGCAGGTTAGCTATGATAAAATAGCAGCGATGGATGCCCTTGCCAAACTTGATCAATGCAATTTTGAACCCGCCGTTAAAGCGCAGGTGACGGAGTTACTGCAAGCATTAACGGCGGAGCTTGCCGCCAAAGACGTCAAGATTGCGGCGCTCACCCATGAGCTGGCGTATTACAAGCGGATTCGATTCGGCCAAAAAACAGAAGCCTTGGCGGGGCTTCAGCGCGACCTGTTCCGGGAAGACGTTGAAACCGACTTGGCGGCCATCGCCGCCGAAATGGACGCGCTCAAGGCGACGCCGAGGCCGACAGTGGCAGTGCCGCGTTCCCCGCGCCGCGGGCGACAGCCGTTACCCGACCATCTGCCACGGATTGAACACCGCCATGAACCGCAAAGTTGCACCTGCGGGCAATGCGGCGGCAAACTCAGCCACATTCGTGACGATATTACCGAACAGCTGGATGTGGAACCGGCTAAATTCTATGTTCATCGCCACATCCGGCCGCAGTATGCTTGCCGGACTTGCGAAACGGTGGTAGCTGTGGCGGTTCCGCCGGCGATTATTGACGGCGGCCTGGCTGCC
>VGVA01000188.1 GCA_016874115.1 Gammaproteobacteria bacterium | reverse complement strand
CGAAGATATTGAAGTTTTTTATAATCGGGAACGCTTACATTCTGCCAATAACTACTTTTCATCAGTGGATTACGAAATACAATATAAGTCAGCTTAACCGTGTGTCCGGAATACTGTTGACACATCAATCAACGGCGGCCACGCTTGCTCACCTTGCTTCTTGGCATGGATGCCCGCCATCAGCTTCTTTATCGCTTTCCAGTCGATCAACTGGTGGATGCCGTCGAGTTCTTCCAAGGCTTCATGGTGTTTGACAAGGGCATCACTTAAACTGGTTTGGGCTAAATTCTTCCAGGACATAGGGGTTGCTCGGGATTAAATAATGGCTTATTTTACCAATTTGGGGGCTAGGGTTTGTGCAAAGGTCTCAATATAATTTTTCGTTAAACCATAGTGTTACAATGAAATTAATTGCGTCAAGCGAGTTTATACAGCCAATTTTTCAGCGCATTCATCAGCCGTTTCCAGTCGATTTTGCGCGACGACACAGCCATGAACCGATTTAACATGGCAGCATCTAACAGTTTTTCTGATTTTATTACTACGGAAAACCTCCGGATTCACCGTATAATAGATTGCTATTTCACAGATAGTGAGGATTTATCCTATGCAAATCATCCAGGAAGCGCTCACCTTTGATGACGTTTTGCTGGTGCCCGCGCACTCCCAGGTGCTGCCGCGCGACGTAAGCATCAAAACCCGCCTGACTCGCAATATCAACCTGAACATCCCGTTGGTTTCCGCGGCCATGGACACGGTAACCGAAGCTCGTTTGGCCATCGCCATGGCGCAGGAAGGCGGCATCGGCATCATCCACAAGAACATGACTGCCGAACAACAGGCGCATGAAGTGCAAAGCGTCAAAAAATACGAAAGCGGCGTTATTAAAGACCCGATCACCGTCTCACCCGACATCAGCATCCGCGACGTCATCCGCCTTACTCGCGCCAAAAACATCTCCGGCGTCCCCGTGGTAGACGGCGACGATCTTGTGGGTATCGTTACCAGCCGCGACCTGCGCTTTGAAACCCGCTTTGACGAACCGATTTCCACTGTCATGACACCCAAAGAACGCCTGGTAACCGTTGGGGGAAATGCATCAGAAAACGAAACTATCGCCCTGCTGCATAAGCATCGCATCGAAAAAGTCCTAGTAGTTAACGACAAGTTCCAGTTGCGCGGATTAATCACCGTAAAAGATATTCAAAAAGCCAAAGACTACCCGCAAGCCTGCAAGGACGAGCATGAACGCCTGCGCGTAGGCGCGGCGGTAGGCACCGGCACAGGCACGGATGAACGCGTGGAAGCCTTAGTCGGCGCGGGCGTGGATGTCGTTATCGTCGATACCGCGCACGGCCATTCCCAGGGCGTGATCGACCGGGTGCGTTGGGTTAAACGCAATTTTCCGAAAGTACAAGTCATCGGCGGCAATATCGCCACCGCGGCAGCAGCTATGGCTCTGGTGGATGCTGGCGCGGACGGCGTTAAAGTCGGCATCGGTCCCGGCTCCATTTGCACCACACGTATCGTGGCGGGCGTGGGCGTACCGCAAATCACGGCAGTCAGCAATGTCGCCAAAGCGTTGAAAGATTCCGGTGTGCCATTAATAGCCGACGGCGGTATTCGTTACTCCGGCGATGTCGCCAAGGCGCTGGCGGCGGGCGCCCACGCCGTCATGCTCGGCGGCCTGTTTGCCGGTACCGAAGAAGCGCCCGGCGAAGTCGAACTATACCAGGGCCGGTCTTACAAATCTTACCGGGGCATGGGTTCGCTCGGCGCAATGTCGCAGGCGCAAGGCTCCAGCGACCGCTACTTTCAGGATGATGCCGATTCCGTCGAAAAACTGGTGCCCGAAGGTATTGAAGGCCGGGTACCGTACAAAGGCAGTATTTTGGCCGTCATCCACCAGTTGCTGGGCGGAATCCGTTCCAGCATGGGTTATCTCGGCGCGGCCTCCATTAATGATTTGCATGAAAAAGCCCAATTCGTCCGCGTCACCAGTGCCGGCATCCGCGAAAGCCACGTGCACGATGTGACGATTACTAAGGAAGCGCCGAATTATCGGACGGAGTGATTCTGGATACTGAGCAATTCCAAGCGTTAAAAATGATTCTGTAACCATATGGTTCTATGGCGTTTTGACCAAGGTAGACTTGATTACTTTCAGTTTGACGAAATCAAACGAATCGCCCGTGAATTAACAAAAATAAACGGTATCCAAAAACCGAATGCTAACGATGATATCCTTAGAGAAGTCCTTTTTCGGCACAGCTTACGCCCATTTGCCCCTTCCGGTTACACAGTTTGGCGAAACTACAAAAGAGTGTTCGGTTGTACGTTGCTTGCAACTGAATTAGGTGGAAGAATCATTTGTACAGATTTGTGCCTGACTTTGGCTGATAGTGCTGACGAAATAGATGTTGACGATTACTTAGGGCATTTCGCCACTCGTTTTTATTATCCATCTCCAGTATTCGATGGCTACAATAATACAGGCTTTCAAATTTTTCCTGTTGTCGCCACCATAAAATTTTTACTCTCAAGATATTTGGAGAAAGGTAAAAACAACATAACTATCGATGATATTGGAAA
>VGVA01000187.1 GCA_016874115.1 Gammaproteobacteria bacterium | reverse complement strand
ATGGTCGCAAAGTCCACGTGCTTTTCCATTACTTGCAGAATGTCGCCCAACATATCGAGTTTGGCTTCACGTTCTTCGGCGGCAAATAGGCTTTCTTTGATCATGGTGGTGTGCATCAATCTAGCGGCTATGTAGATATGCTATTTTAACATGGGTGGGTTTTTCGATGCGCCCACAAGTATAAGGCAGATCGCTAGGCGATTAATTAATGAATTGAGGTATCACCACAAAACAGCGGAAGTTAATCCTGCTATTTTCATTGTCAATGCCCTGAATGCGGGGGGCGGTTGAATCAGCCCTGTTTAATCAACCATTAACCGCTAAAAAGAGCGACGGGGCACTGTACCCCGCCACTATTGGAGACAACTTAACGTTGTAAAAAGATAAGGCACAACTCGATTAATCGTTATCGAGAATCTTAACGCTGGCGGCAGAATTGCCTTTTACGACATATCCTTTGATACCTTTGTTTGCCAATTTAATAACCACTTTTTCGGTTTTTTCCTGTTTCTTATCATCAACAGGAACAACATCAATCACGCCAAACACACTGCCCGCAGGAATAGCCAGACTGGCATCGAAATTTGCATAATCCTTGCCCTTTTTGGCGCTGCCTTCAACTTTAAACTTTACTTTGATGGCTTTAGTCGATGGCGCATTCAAATTAATCATGTACTTACCGGCATCCCCAGCGGCTTCAGACGCTAACGGATCAACTGCGCTAATCGTCACTTTCGGGTTGTCTACAGTCGGTAATGACGATATCGGTGCAATCGAATCATTTACCACTGGTGGAATAGCTATAGGTGGTGTAACTACAGGTGGAATAGCTACAGGTGGAATAACCACAGGCGGTTTCGGCTTAGACCGCGCAATCACTTTTGGCACTGAACCGTCGTACAACCGGCCATTAATTGAAACTGATTGGTAGAACCTATCACTGTGGGTGCTGTTGACGAGTCAGGCTGATACAGAATTCTGAAAAAATTGTGATTAATCGGCGAGCCGGTCACGAACGTATCAATACCCGGTGCTGCCAGATATTTATTGCCGTGTGCTTCATGTAACGGCAACGGCGTTCCGCCCTCACTGGTGGACGTACGCAGGAACGGTGCTATTGAACCGGCCAAAGCGCAAGAAAAATCGCCTTGGGCGCAATTCACACCAATATCTTCAGTAATAAAAGCAAGTTCACCACTATTTAAATGCATAGGGTCGTCGGTTTTATAAGGGGTTTCAATGGTGTAATCACCTGCCAATGGCGCGTTAAATCGATAGCGTAAACGGGCAAATACCATTTGGTCGCCTTGAACTGGCTGCTCATTGGCAAAAGCCGCTTCAACCGCCATTATTAATATTGCATCCTTGGGCGTACCGACGCCGCCTGTCAAAGGCATGCTGGCTTGAGCATTGTAATAAAACGCTTCTCCTGGAAAATTGTCCGAAAAAGAAATCGGCTGCGTTTCATCAGGAATATCGCCCGGTAACAAAACACAACTGCCATCGGTCAATTCCGACATGTCCGCCGGAATTTTATTGGGCAGACAAAGATCTAGCGCCAGCGGCTCTGCATTCACATCGCCATCGCCATTATCCTGGTAATAAGTCGGAAAACCCGAAACCGGATCATTCGGACCGACATTTGCTAATGTTTCGGCAAATACCGGCATTCCGGCAGTCGTCAGCGCAACTGCAAAAATTAAGTGTTGTAGTTTCATTTTAGTACCTCGTATAGTCAGCTTTACTGACAATCGGGGCAATAAAATCTAGTAAAAACAAGTTATTATCTCTATTGCAGGTAAATTTAACCACCGCCACAATAAAAATATGCGTAAATAACCCGTCGATTTCACGTCAAGTCCGCGCTTTATCTGAACCCAGCTTTCTCCACATTTATTCATACAGACTTCTTAGACTCATGTCTAATACATCAAACCGCACTAATAACGGATTTGGTTTGATCAACGTGCATTCGTCAAACGAATAAAGCCGACAACCAACCTCAGATTTGTCAGCGAGTGCAGTTTTTTAGGTGTTACGCGTTGCAGGTCTTGTCTTTTCCGATACTTATCGTCCTTTAGTGTCAATTATTCCGCTCTCCTTGCGAGCAAGAAACGTCCACTGCAAATGACAATTTCCCTCCGAATTCAAGCTCTTAAACCAAACAGGCCAACAACCTTGTTATTCCGCCTATTTGTTTAATCGCTTATTACTATACGCGGAATTCTAACGTCGTAAATTAGAGTCTGTTGACAATTAATATGAGATAATTACGCCAATTAATTGAATAGGTTGGCGAATGTTAAGAAAGATGCTGCGGGATGACCAGTGGGAACGGATTGAGCAGATGTTGCCGGGCAAAAAGACTGATCGGGGACACACGGCGGCGGACAACCGGTTGTTCGTGGAAGCGGTGCTGTGGATAGCCAGGACAGGTTCGCCGTGGCGGGACTTGCCAGACGAGTTTGGCTTTTGGAACAGCGCCTACAAGCGTTTTGCGCGTTGGTCGGATGCGGGAGTGTGGCAACGGGTGTTTGCGGAATTGTGCAAAGACGCTGATTTTGAGGAAATATTCATCGACAGCACCATTGTCCGTGCCCACCAGCATG
>VGVA01000186.1 GCA_016874115.1 Gammaproteobacteria bacterium | reverse complement strand
CATGCTGGTGGGCACGGACAATGGTGCTGTCGATGAATATTTCCTCAAAATCAGCGTCTTTGCACAATTCCGCAAACACCCGTTGCCACACTCCCGCATCCGACCAACGCGCAAAACGCTTGTAGGCGCTGTTCCAAAAGCCAAACTCGTCTGGCAAGTCCCGCCACGGCGAACCTGTCCTGGCTATCCACAGCACCGCTTCCACGAACAACCGGTTGTCCGCCGCCGTGTGTCCCCGATCAGTCTTTTTGCCCGGCAACATCTGCTCAATCCGTTCCCACTGGTCATCCCGCAGCATCGTTCTTAACATTCGCCAACCTATTCAATTAATTGGCGTAATTATCTCATATTAATTGTCAACAGACTCTAGCTAATTTGTCTTTAAGCCATAATCCTATCATGGCTGCTCATTAATGTTGTAACACAACTGTCATATTTTCGAAATACTACTGTCATTTTTGTCATTTAAGTTAGCCGCTGTTTTATAACAACGATATGTGAGCAGCAATGAACTTAATAAACTTATCAAAAATTGCCGTTGCGGGTTTGGCTGTTGGGGTAGCCGTTAATGCCTTTGCGATGGAACTCTATGTCGATACCAAAACCAAGCAGATTTATGCCGAACCCGGTCCAGGACGGATGCTAATGGGGTCGTTTGAGCAAGTTTCACCAGGTACAAATGGTTATTCCAAACACGATGGGACTGTGCCCGGAGATAGCAGTCAGGCTTCATCGGATAGCGCTGCTATTGAAAGCATCAAGAACGAAATGGAACTGGAAAAAAATGAAATTAAGGCATTGGAAGAACATGTTGCCGCCGCGCGGGAAGAAAAAGCCAAAAATGATGAAAAATGGTTTAATAAAATTAACGTGCGCGGTTACACCCAATTGCGATATAACCTGCCATTATCCGGAGATCGCATAGCCGGCGATCCCGAATTAAGATCACCTGGCGATAGCGGCATAAAAAACAACAGCAGCTTTACCTTCCGCCGTATCCGATTAGTGTTTTCCGGCGATATTAATGATTATGTATCGCTCTACTTACAGCCTGATTTCGCTTCTAGCGTTTCATCAAGCATCGACAACGGAAACTTTGCACAAGTCCGCGACGCCTATGCCGATATTGCTTTTGATAAAAAACATGAATGGCGGATACGCGCCGGTCAATCTAAAGTACCTTTCGGCTGGGAAAATCTGCAATCGTCGCAAAACCGTTTGACGCTTGACCGTGCCGACGCACTGAACAGCGCCGTACCGAGCGAACGTGACTTAGGATTGATGGCTTACTGGTCGCCAGAACACGTTCAAAAATTATGGAAAGACTTGAGCAAGAAAGGGCTTAAGACTTCCGGCGACTACGGTATCCTCGGCTTGGGCGTTTACAACGGTCAAGGTATTAACCGTGCTGAAACCAACGATGACTTGTATGTTGTGGCGCATAGTAGTTACCCGATTGACTTGGGCTTCCTGGGTTATCCGTTTACCGGTCAAGTCTTTGAGGTCGGCGCTGATTACATTAACGGAAAATTTGATGTACCGACCGGTGATATGACGCTGTTTAACGGCGACAAGTTAAAAGGCGCTAATATTGAAGATACCAAGAAAACCGGCGGACTCAGAGAAGAACGATATGCAGTCCATGCCGTGTTATTTCCGCAACCGTTCGGTTTGCAAGCAGAATGGAACTGGGGTAGAGGCCCTGGGTTAAATCCAAATGGCAAAGGCTCTATCGAGCGACAAAATCTGCAAGGCGGCTATGTGCAAGCCATGTATAAAATCGATAACGTATTCCGTGAAGACGGGGTGCTAATTCCATACGTGAAATGGCAAACTTACACCGGCCCTTACAAAGGCGCAACTAACAGCCCGAAAGTTTCGGTTGATGAGCTGGAAGTAGGTGTCGAGTATCAAATTATGAAAGCGCTTGAAATCACCTTGGCTTACGCTGCCATGGAACGCACTAATGTCAGCAACCTGGGACAAGCTTCCGGCGATGTTGCCAGAATGCAGGTGCAATGGAATTACTAACGGTGCAGCTTAGTTATTTGTTTACAGTCATTCGATCAGCGCGGCATGAATTAACCGCTTGAAAGAACGATTGAAGAGTTGTAGCAAACTGTAAACCTATAAGCCGGAATCTAAATTAGGTTCCGGCTTATTTTTTCTTGTCGGAGAGTGTGTTACTCTGCCGCACAACTCCTGATTAATTTAATATTTCAGCCTTTTTAAGACATTAATGAATACCATGAAGTCTGTGTTAGTTATATTGCTTATTTGTAAAAATTTCTAGCGTTGTTTACAGTATTCTGGAGAATACTGTAAATGAACATCCATAAACGAACTCGACTCACATTGCTAGACCGCCAAGAAATCTGGCGGCTTTACCAAACCCGAACCTGGAAGGTGACGCAGTTGGCGGAATGTTTCCGGGTCTCAAGGCCGACCCTCTACGAGGTGCTGAAACGGGCAAGGCTGCAAGAATTTGCCCCCCGCGACAGCACCAACCAGCGCTTCAAGATGATCCAGTATGGTTTGAAGCGTCTGGCCAAGGTCGAGCAGGCCATCCAGGAACGCCTGAAACGCGAGGCCAAGCGATACAACAAGTCCTATCC
>VGVA01000185.1 GCA_016874115.1 Gammaproteobacteria bacterium | reverse complement strand
ATGGTCGCAAAGTCCACGTGCTTTTCCATTACTTGCAGAATGTCGCCCAACATATCGAGTTTGGCTTCACGTTCTTCGGCGGCAAATAGGCTTTCTTTGATCATGGTGGTGTGCATCAATCTAGCGGCTATGTAGATATGCTATTTTAACATGGGTGGGTTTTTCGATGCGCCCGAAAGTGTTCAGCCGGCTTTTCCGCTATCTTCCGCCAATTACGGGATGAAGCGAAAAACCCATGCACAATGAGAAGGGGTATCGAATGATGGCTGCCAAACTCGTCAAAAGCCAAATCAAGGGATGGCATAATTAAGCAATAACGGCGAACAATAAAAAAGGCTGTCATTAATGACAGCCTTGTAGTTGGCGTCCCCTAGGGGGTTCGAACCCCTGTTACCGCCGTGAAAGGGCGGGGTCCTAGGCCGCTAGACGAAGGGGACAAAACTGGTTTGTCTAACTTTAATTCTTCATTAATTGGTGGAGCTAAGCGGGATCGAACCGCTGACCTCTTGCATGCCATGCAAGCGCTCTCCCAGCTGAGCTATAGCCCCAGTACTAATCTTTTATCACAGCCACTCAGCTGTTCGACCCCTGCCCTCAGGCAGAGCCTTCTGGCGTTGCGCCGTCGCAAAGCGATGCTTTGCGTCACCCGGCTTCACCCCAGCTGAGCTATAGCCCCAGTATTTTTATCATCTACCGGATTAGTTTATGCCGGTTGCGATAAGTTGAGAAGCGCCCCTCAACCGAAGACGCGCATTCTACATGATTTCGACTTATATCCAAAATTAATTTACGGCATTAATGAAATTTAGCGCCTTCTGGATCCGCGCCAACGTTGTTTCTTTACCTAGCAACCATAACGTAACATCGATCGGCGGAGAAGATGAACCGCCGCACAACGCAACGCGCAACGGCTGCCCGACCTTGCCCAAACCCAAACCGAGTTGCTCCGCGGTATTAATGACGACCTGATGCAGCGGCTCTTTTTCCCAATCAGACAATTGAGCAAACAGATCGTGCAATTTAATGAATACCGGCACGGCATCCGCCGTTAAATTCTTTTTGGCCGCTTTCTCGTCGTAGTCGTTAAAATCTCGGTAAAAATACACGCTGGCATCGGCCATTTCCACCAGCGTTTTGCAGCGCTCGCGTTGCGCCGCGACCACATCGGCCAGCTTGGGTCCTTTGCTTAAATCCAGTTCCCGTTGCGCCATGTGCCATTCCAAATGACGCGCAACCTGCTCCGGATCGCCGTGCATGATGTAATGATGATTGAGCCACAGCAGTTTTTCCATATTAAACGATGAAGCAGCGGCATTAACGCCATTCAAATCGAAATACGTTATCATCTCGTCAATCGAAAAAATCTCCTGATCGCCATGCGACCAACCCAGGCGCACCAAGTAATTCAGCAAGGCTTCCGGCAGATAACCGTCATCGCGGAATTGCATCACACTGACGGCGCCATGCCGTTTTGATAACCTTGCCCCGTCTGCACCAAGAATCATCGGTAAATGGGCGTATTGCGGCAACGGCGCGCCTAAAGCTTGCAGTATATTAATCTGCCGTGGCGTGTTATTAATGTGGTCGTCGCCGCGTATGACATGGCTTATCTGCATGTCCATGTCATCCACAACAACGGTCAGATTATAGGTCGGCGAGCCGTCTGACCGGGCGATAATCAAGTCGTCCAGTTCCTTATTAGCGATAGTGATGTCGCCTTTTACGAGATCATTAATGGTAATTTCGCCGTCCAGAGGATTCTTGAAACGGACAACATGCTCCCGATTGGGCATATGCAAATCCAGATTGCGACACTTGCCGTTGTAGCGTGGCTTCTCCTTATTCGCCATTTGTTCGGTACGCACCTGCTCCAGTTCCTCTTTACTGCAATAACAGCGGTAAGCGTGGCCTTGATGTATTAATTGATTAATAACTTCCTTGTAGCGGTCGAAACGTGCGGTTTGGTAGAACGGGCCTTCGTCATGCGCCAACTCCAGCCACTCCATGCCTTCGAATATGGCGTCGACCGATTCCTGCGTCGAACGCTCCAGATCGGTATCTTCTATCCGCAAAATAAACTTGCCTGCATGTTTATGGGCATAAAGCCAGGAAAACAAGGCAGTGCGCGCACCGCCGACATGCAAATAGCCGGTGGGGCTGGGGGCAAAACGGGTTCTTACATTCATTATTTAGATGTGTCGATAGTGATTAATATTAAAAAAACGGGGAAATTTTAACGATTTAAGAAAATCTTGTCAGTTTTCTTTGCATTAATTAATAAGTATTACAGATATCATTTTAATAAACGCCGGATTCAAACCGGACATAATTTTTTATTATTAATCAAATAAATAAAATTTATCTTTTAAGGTTAATTATCTTAAAATAACAGGGAGTCCGGCGCATTAATTGCCGAAGACGATTAATATCTTCTTAGTTTTGACAATGGGGCACCTCGATTTACTTTGAAAATCAGCCGTTGCTTTGACCAACGACATATAGGAATCTTGATCCCCATGCATCAGGGCAAAAAATTGCCCACTTTTCAGTGGTTTTTATCCTGAAATGCCCTTTTTGGTGCATTTCAGGCGCAGCTTGGTCGTTAAAAGGCCAAAATTCCGCAGGTTTTCAGGCTGCAAAGTCGTCGCAGGTTATAGGTTGCT
>VGVA01000184.1 GCA_016874115.1 Gammaproteobacteria bacterium | reverse complement strand
AGCAACCTATAACCTGCGACGACTTTGCAGCCTGAAAACCTGCGGAATTTTGGCCTTTTAACGACCAAGCTGCGCCTGAAATGCACCAAAAAGGGCATTTCAGGATAAAAACCACTGAAAAGTGGGCAATTTTTTGCCCTGATGCATGGGGATCAAGATTCCTATATGTCGTTGGTCAAAGCAACGGCTGATTTTCAAAGTAAATCGAGGTGCCCAATTCTTTAACCAGACGGTAATCCAGTTCTTTTGCCCATTTGCGCTGTAGGAAAGCCTCAATCGCGGCGCGACCCTCGAAAATCTCTGCACGGTTTCGCCACCTACTGTCTACCGTATACGCCAACGCTACTTGCTGCGGATTGCGGTTATTCCAGGCATTTTCCGCCGCACGGACTTTTTGTGCGGCAGTTTCCAGAGTGAACGGAGGAAATGGCGGGCGCGGTAACTCTGACATACAACCTCTTACGCTGCAGTTAAGCGAGCGGTTTCATTAATAATATTATCGATTATAGCGCGATTGTTCATGATAAAGGCATGTAAAGACGGCACTATAAGCTGTTTTGCTCCGGTTAATGTTGTTTCATTCACCGTCAAAATACCATCGTTCTGTTCTTCGCCGAAGGGCGACAAGGATCCCATTAATCCGGCATTACCGGCATAGATTTTGGTTAACATCTGTGGAATCGGCAAGGCGGACATAAAGGCTTGATCCGCCAGTAATTGGCCGATTTCACCCGCTAATAACCGATACCACCAACGCTGCGACAACCGACGCGCAGCATGACAGGCTTGCGTTGGCGGCGCCAGAAAAAAACACGCTGTAGGCTGATGGCTTAAAAACGGCAACACCGCGCGGGTAAATACCGATCCCAGCGAATGCGTCACTACAATATAAGGCCTATCTTGACAATTGCTGTCGATAAATCGCTTAAGTCTGGCGGTGCAGCGCGCCCAACTCTCAACCGTTACGCAATAACCGAACAGCTTGGGCTTAATACCGGCCGCATTCAACCGGTAGGCCATGTAATACATGGATAACGGTGTGCGGCTCATGCCATGAATAATAATTGCTTGCATAGTAAGATCGGCTTACCGCCTGAATCAATCATTTGATATGTCAGCTTACTATTAACAAACAATGAGTTATTAATAAAACAGAAGCTGATTACGGCTAAACGGCCTTACAAAAAGTTAAAGAGTCGTCCGTTTTAAAGGACTCGCTTAAAAAGATTTGAAACAGGCCGTAAGCAGCGATTGAGGAATGAATTAATGGCGGAGAGAGAGGGATTCGAACCCTCGATGCGCTTTTGGCACATACTCCCTTAGCAGGGGAGCGCCTTCGGCCTCTCGGCCATCTCTCCTTAAACTGGTTATCTTTCTGGGTTGGTGGAATTTGATTGTTCTTTTTTAATCCTTTCGTAAATTTCTTCCCTGTGCACGGAAACTTCCTTTGGCGCATTTATGCCTATGCGAACTTGATTTCCTTTAACACCAAGGACGGTAACGGTCACTTCATCGCCAATCATCAATGTCTCTCCTACCCGCCGAGTCAAGATAAGCATGACATACTCCCTATGTTTATAGATTAAACTGCTGCCCCCAAACGAGCACCCCACCAAGATGCATGATTATAACAGCTTTACATGATAATAAAAGCTGACAACCTGCCAATCTCTCACGCCAAACCTGAACCGAAGCTTAAGGTATGACAGAAAAATGCGTAAATTAGTGCAAATTTCCGGTTAAGAAGTGTAGCTCAAACACGGCAAAACGTATTATTTTTCAGTTAATGAACAACATTAATGAAAGTATCGATCATTCAATTCTCAGTACGGGACGACAGTATTACTGAGCAGTAATTAATCATAATGTCAGCAAATTCAAACACAAACCGGTCTATTCGGCTAGACTTGTATATTTAGGGTTACGTTAAGCTACCCTGCCCTTTACGTAACTTACTTTTTACGGTCGCGCTGCGTTTATCACATCTACAGGCCTGAAAAAGATGTCAAACGGCTTTGAAAAGTTTCCACTAAAGAGCGCCGAATAGTTTCCAGCCAAACTGTAAGGTTATAGGTTTTCTACCGCCTTTTTGCGTTGCTTAAATCGATAGGAATCGTTGCCGGTTTCCAGGATGTCGCAATGATGGGTAATCCTGTCGAGTAGTGCGGTGGTCATCTTGGCGTCACCGAACACTTGCACCCATTCCGCAAAATTCAGATTGGTGGTGATGATCAGGGACGTTTTCTCATACAGGTGGCTAATCAGATGGAATAGCAAGGCGCCACCCGATGCAGGAAACGGCAGATACCCCAATTCATCGAGGATAACGGCATCCATGGCGGTGAGTTGCTTGGCCATGTTGCCGGCTTTACCCTGCTGTTTTTCCTTGTCCAGCTGATTGACCAGGTCGACAGCATTGTAGAAGCGCACCCGTTTGCCTTGGTGAATGGCCGCTATGCCTATGGCGGTGGCCAAATGGGTTTTGCCGGTGCCGGTGCCGCCGACCAGGATCAGGTTGTAGGCCTGTTCCATAAAATGGCCGGTCGCCAGTTGTTCGATACGGGCTTTTTGCAAAGGCGTTTCCGACCAATCAATCTGGAGCAAGTCACGATGAATGGGAAAACGGGCCGCCTTGAGTTGGTGGTTGAGGCTGCGAACCTGCCGGTCGA
>VGVA01000183.1 GCA_016874115.1 Gammaproteobacteria bacterium | reverse complement strand
GGCCGGTGCGCTCAGAAATAGCGGCCTGTGCAGCGGCGGCTTGCTGGCTTTGTCCTCGTTGACGTTTGCTCATATATAAAATCTCTTGATGTCGAGTGATACGTTTTCCAGGCAAGAGTGAGTTCCCCATAAAAGTGAAAATCACTGTTTTCCTTGGTATCGGTCAACCGGTCAAGATAGTTGTCGTCAAACCGGACAGGCTAATTGTCGCCGAACACCTGCCTTAAATAATAGGCATCTGTATTACAAACACACATAAAAAATCCGTCTCTACCTAACTACTTTGAAAAATCTCGAATTCTGTTACACTGGGCGATTATTGCGTTTACACACAACAATTTTCTACAGTATTATTCATGAAAAAATATTCCATTCTTTTTTTAATTATCGGTCTTGGCGCCATGGTTTTGTTTACCCAAAAAGTCACACTCCCCTTGGTGTACGATGTCGTCAAATCCGATGCTTTTCTTATAGACAGTAAAGATCAGGGCGGCCAATTACCTATTGCCAACTCTATGACTGAAATGGCTTTTGCCCATTGCAACAATTACATAAAATCAGAGTTTGACGATAGATCTTCTTTGACATTTTCAGATAAACCTTTGAATTCATGGAGCTTAGGGAATTACGAGTATGTTATTAATGCCAAAGCCACCATTACCAACGACAGCAAAGCCGAAGCAAAAAAATATGCTTGCCGGATTGCTTATAAAAATGGCGACGACTTAAGTGGCGCGGCCGACATAGCCAACTGGTCTGTTGAAGGTATAGATGGTATTGAAGGTTTGTAATCGCATTACTTTTGTAGCTAAATAAGCCATATTTTCAATTAATTAACTGACATTGCCACCTTAAATTAAGCCACTGTTTATAGCACTTTCAAATCGATCAAGGCTAAACTAATGCGCATCAGCTGACTACGGAATATTAATCTGGATTTGGAGCAATTAGTGCCGTATTTGCCAGCTCAACCCAGCTTATATTGTTTGAAAACAGGTTTAAATCAATGCTAAGCGTACTAAACGCCAAATTTTAAGTCGGCATTACTAATCTCCGCATACTTTGGCTGCTTATTAATGGCCTATCGAACGGTTGAAAATCATCTTGAGCGCACAAAGACAAGGCCGAAAAATGCAATTTCTCAATATAAATTAGCATGTTGCGCCATTTTTTTAAAATAGCCTTAGAGGTTCAATAATTTTTCAACAACTTGCTACGGCAACCGTTTCACACATCCAAGCATTCCAGCTCGCAACCTTATTTCTGCGTCATTATTCCCGTTCGTAGCTGCATAATAGATCGCCAACAAATTCAAACATCGCTTTATTAATCGAATTTTTGATATAAATCAAAGCGTTTACTAGCCTTTCTACGCTACTTGATTTACAGTATCGCGCATATTTGTACTGTTTTGTTTATGAATGCCTTAATTCCATGAAATCAAACAATTCGTTCATTATTGTCGGCGGCGGTTTGGTTGGTCTGGCGACGGCGTACCGGTTACTGGAACGCTTTCCATCCGCAAAAGCAACATTGCTGGAAAAAGAAGCCATCGTCGGTAATCATCAAAGCACACATAATGAGCCAAGGTCGATTTTCCAGCGCCGGATAAACCGGTAAACCAAATGACTACCGAATTATGATGATTTTTTTGTTCCCTTCTTAATCTTGTCACAGTGGCGTGATGCCAAATAACATTCTGGCTGGTATTTTTTTGTGTCATAGAGTTGAGAATGGATATTAATAAAGCAACGAGTTTAAAATAATTACATTAGTAAAAAATTAACGCTGTTGCTGAATTATAGTGGTTAAGCCGCAAAACAAGCCATTTTTACTTATTTTCTTTGCCATAAAAAAAGCCCCAAACAGTATTAGCTGCTGGGGCTTTTGGATAAGGCGCTTGGCAATTCCCTACTTTCACATGGCAAACTGCCACACTATCATCGGCGCTAAGCGGTTTCACTTCCGAGTTCGGGATGGGATCGGGTGGGTCACGCTCGCTATGGTCACCAAGCAATTCGGTGTTAAACAGGTTTCAAGGCTCAAGGGATTATACCTCTTTTTGCCTCCTGTTTATTTTCCGCCGCACCTTTTTGGGGTGCCAGCGGGGTTTAACTCTTTTAGGTTAATGTGGGTTAGCCGTATCCGGCTGACTTGGTAAGAACAGGTTTTCAACCGACGTTCTTCGTTCGCCCAGCGGCTTATTCTCGCTCAGTTTGCTTGCGTCCGCTTTCTTTCACCTTAACCTGATGGAATCCTGTACGTTTAGCCTGTTCTCTTTGCACTTAGTCGTCTTGTCAGCGTCAGCAGCGGCTTGCCAGCTTGGGCTTTTTGCCTTTCGCCTTTAGCCTTGCACCCAAGCCTATTGGGTGTTATAGGGTCAAGCCTCACGGGCAATTAGTACACGTTAGCTCAACGCATTACTGCGCTTCCACACCGTGCCTATCAACGTCGTAGTCTCCAACGGCCCTTTAGGGAACTTATAGTTCCAGTGAGATCTCATCTTGGGAGGGGCTTCCCGCTTAGATGCTTTCAGCGGTTATCCCGTCCGCACATAGCTACCCGGCAATGCCATTGGCATGACAACCGGAACACCAGCGGTGCGTCCACTCCGGTCCTCTCGTACTAGGAGCAGCTTCCCTCAAATCTCAAACGCCCATGGCAGATAGGGACCGAACTGTCTCACGACGTTCTGAACCCAGCTCGCGTACCACTTTAAATGGCGAACAGCCATACCCTTGGGACCTGCTTCAGCCCCAGGATGTGATGAGCCGACATCGAGGTGCC
>VGVA01000182.1 GCA_016874115.1 Gammaproteobacteria bacterium | reverse complement strand
AATATTACCGCGTCTCCAGGCTAATCCTGGCGCTTACCCAGGCAAAAGCCGACGGCACTTACCTTAAACTCTTAAAAAGCATTGCCAGCTTTGATTTGCTCATCCTCGATGACTGGGGCTTATAACCGTTAAGTGCCGATACCCGCCATGATTTAATGGAAATTATGGATGACCGATATAGCCATTGCTCGACCTTAATGGTCAGCCAATTGCCCACCGAACAATGGCATCAAACCATCGGCGATAATACCTTGGCCGATGCAATCTTGGACAGGCTCATGCATAACGCCCACCGGATCAATTTATTAAAAACCGATTCCATGCGAAAAAAAATGAATACCTTGACCCAAGTTGAACAGTTGGAGTAAAAGTTTACCTTCACCGATGCGTTCGATTTTAAGTGTTCAAGTTCGACCAGAATCAGCGTTCAAATTAATCAGAATACGCAGCAATGTTCATACCAGCCCTCGTAAAGCAGGGCTGGCAGGTATTTTTTCTTTTATAGTTAATAAGTAACGTTGCGTTAAATTTTCACAGCAATTAATAAGCCGGTCGATATCAACCGGAAAGAACGGTTGCTTTCAACCAATTGCTAACCGCCCCGCCCGATTACCGACAAGGAAAGATCGATTTTCTGGACGACGTTAACGGGAAACTGGAATGCTGTTATCCAATACGATCAGATCTAAATGCTTTTTCATTTTTTCCTTGCCTATCAAGTCCACGGTTTCCACAGTAATATTGTTGTCGAGTGCTGAAGCGATGAAATCTTCAATGGTTTCCAGAATATCGTGGTCGATAAATTGTGCTTTGTGCGCATCGATTGTTACCGAGCTGTTTTCTTCGATCATTAATATAAACTTTCTGAGCAAGGCCTTGTTTAAAAACGAAACATCTTTGTTGAGCACGATTTCGTAATGATGATCGTTTTTAACCATGGAAATGGCGGCATGATAATTGGCCCGAATCACAAAAAATAAACCGATCGCCATACCGATTGCCATGCCTTTCAACAAATCGGTGGCAATAATGGCGATGACCGTTATCACGAACGGCAAAAACTGGCTCATTCCCTTTTTATAATGCTCCTTGAATAACGCCGGTTTAACCAGTTTATAGCCGGTGTAGAGAAGAATGGCCGCCAGACACGACAGTGGAATATGGTTGAGATATTGGGTAAAGAATAAAGTGCTGGTAAACAAAAATACGCCATGCACAAAACACGACAAACTGGTTTTACCGCCCGCATTAATGTTGGCGGAACTGCGCACGATAACCGCCGTCATCGGCAGACCGCCCAGCAAACCGCTGATAATATTGCCGACACCTTGCGCTTTTAGCTCCCGGTTGGTTGGCGTCAACCGCTTCATCGGATCGAGTTTATCCGTCGCTTCCAGGCTTAACAAGGTTTCCAGACTGGCGATAATGGCGATCGTTACCGCGGAAATATAAACTTGCGGATGGCTGAGATAGCTCCAGTCGGGAAAGATCAAATTTGAAACGAAATCGGCAGGATGCTCCTGAACGGGCAACGTAACCATGTGCTCGCTATTGACTTGCCACGCAGGGGCGAAACGGGTCGCCCAAAGATTGAACGCCACACCCCAGGCAACGGTAATTAACGGTCCGGGAATTAATTTCAACAGCGCTTGCTTTTTAAACCAGGGCAATTCCCAAACGATTAATATTAATAAGCCTATTACGCTGATAACGACAGCGCCGGGGCTGATGGTTCAACGAGTCAAACAGTTCATGAAAACTGGATTCGGCATTTTCCGCCATGTAATCCTCATCGCCCTCATAACTTTTATCAAAACCGGTGGCATGCGGCAGCTGTTTGAGTATTAAGATTAATCCGATCGCCGCCAACATGCCTTTAATGACAGATGAAGGAAAAAACGAGGCGATAATCCCGGCCTTTAAGAAACCGAACATTAATTGCAGAATGCCGGCCAGCACGACCGCCAACAACAAGCCCTGAAAACTGCCGATGGACTGCAAAGCGGTGAATACGATTACCGTAAGACCGGCTGCCGGCCCGGAAACAGCTAGTTGCGATCCGCTCAGCACCGACACGATCAAACCGCCGACAAGCCCCGAAATTAATCCCGAAGATAAAGGCGTTCCAGACGCCAACGCAATACCTAAACAAAGGGGTAATGCCACCAGAAAAACGACTATACCGGCCGGCACATCCTCATTTACATAACTAAAATAATAACGCGCTTTGTGTATCATAACGAATCCTTAGTGAAAGCAAGACTTAATAATAGATATTCGAAACCTTTGATTCAACCGCTATCTGCCTGCCTGTTTTATGACAGGCAATCCGGCATGAATCGGACATTTACAACTTACTCTTGACGGCTCCTTCATCTTAAATCGTTCGAATTAAGTACGTCGACGTTGTTCAAGTGGCCTTCTCAAAGCACACCTGTCTTTCATCAGGCTCAAGGTTAATGAGCCATTAAACCTCATAAGGCTGAGAATCTATAAACATCTCATTCCAGTCTTACGTTTAATCATGAGTTAAATAAATCGGTAGTGGCAAAATTATAAGCGATAAGTTACATTATGTATTTGCATAAACTTATGATTGAATAGACAGTAAAGCCCACATGCCGATCTTGCCAAAGCGAAAACATCGTCAAGAACGGGCGCAACGCAGGCGGCAAGCAGCAATACCGCTGCAAGGATTGTGGCGTCCACCGGGTGCTGGAACCGACCGTCCGGTACGACCAGGGGCGCAAGGAAGAAATCCTGCGGGCGTACCAGGAACGGTCCAGCCTGCGGG
>VGVA01000181.1 GCA_016874115.1 Gammaproteobacteria bacterium | reverse complement strand
TGACGAGTGGGATAAACGGGCTCTTCGATCGTGTTGAGGTGTTTACGAATCGTGGGACGGGATAATTTGAACTGCTTCGCCAAGTCGCTGATGGTAACTTTCTCAACGAAATGCAGTCGCCTGATTTCGGGTATGACATCCATTTTTATCACTCCAGGTTTCTCCGGCAAAAAGCCGGTCATTGAACTACCTGGGGTGGAAACTTTTCAACGCTTTTTTCCCCAGGACCCTGGAAAGTTTTGCACGCTGATTAACACGTCCTCGGTTCGCCACGATGCACAACTCCCCGCCGGTACGCTGTGCATCACGGCTGCCCAAATGACTTTACGCCGTGTCGTATGGCCTTGCATTTTGACTACGCGCTACGCTTGCGCTCCAACTCCGTCAAAACGCCCGGCCTCTACGGATACGCAGGGGTCGTCGTACATCGCTCCACTAGCGGTATACTTCCTGTACTTCTTCATCGCTGCCGCTATCGCTTCAGCCCCGTGGGTACGGGGAACGCTCATTTGTGCTTCTTATTAGCACCGACAGCTTGCTGCCTAATGACCGATTACACAAAAATTCTTATACCCTCGTTTTTGAGTGCACTTAACAAAAGCCCTGCCGGGTAAAATTCGACATAAGTTGATCAATAATCCTGAATTGGTGGTTAAAAAATGACTGTTTCAAACTCTGCATTACCTGTCAAACGCTACCGCTGCCGGTTAACTGTCAAACAGCTTTGAAAAGTTTCCAATAATTTCCGTCAAAGAGCGTCGAATAGTTTCCAGAATCAGGCTGTGCCTTGTTGTTCTATTTGGTCAGCCGCCTCTATGAAAAGACATTTTTGGTAGTCACCGCTAATTTAAGTTTTGGCGAATGGGTGCAGGTCTTTGGCGATGCCAATATGACAACAGCTCTGTTAGACCGCATTACTCATCATTGCGACATCCTGGAAACCGGCAATGATTCCTATCGATTTAAGCAACGCAAAAAGGCGGTAGAAAACCTATAACCTTACAGTTTGGCTGGAAACTATTCGGCGCTCTTTAGTGGAAACTTTTCAAAGCCGTTTGACAACTGTGGCTGTTCTGGGTTGCCCCGATTCTCGGCGCTGTTCTGGGCGCTTTCGTGTATAAGTTCCTGGCGGCGCCGGACGATACAAATTAATATTAAGTACAATAACTTATCTTATGTATTCGCGTTATTTTGCTGGAAACCGAAACCTATGCCGGTTTCGGCAAAATAACCGATTAAAAACTCCACAAAGGTCGTCAATTTGGCCGGCATAAAGCGGCGCTGCAAGTAGGTAGCGTAAATCGCTAAAGAAGGAATACGGTAATCGCTAAGTATTTCCACCAGTTCACCGTTTGCCAGATAACTGGTGACGGAATATTCCGGCGCCTGGGTAATGCCCATGCCCAAAGCAGCTGCTTGGCACAGCGCCCTGCCGTTGTTGGAGGCGAACCGCCAAGTCGTTTTGAGTTTAACTTCCTGATTATTAACTTTAAATATCCAGTAATCCTTGTGCGGCGTGTCGGTATTGTAAAGGCAGTGGTGGTGTTTTAAATCCTCAATCGTATGCGGTTCGCCATATTGCTTAATGTAGGCGGGTGAGGCATACGCGCACAACCGGGTTTCGGCTACTTTGCGGGCTACCACGCCCAAATCCAAAGTATCGGTAACCAAAATCGCCAGATCCAGACTGCCTTCGCTGAGATTAACGTGGCTGTTGTGCAAAGTCATCATGATTTTGACGTCGGGATAGAGTTGCTGATAGGCCTCAATCGCAGACACCATGTACAATCCTCCGAAATCGATGGAAGCGCTTACCTTTAATATGCCTTTGACATTCCTGCCCAGTTGCGAAGTCGATTCGTCCAGTTCGGAGAAGTCGTCCAGCAATTGTTTACTGCGGTTATAATACACTTCGCCCGCCTCAGTAAGACTGATTTTGCGGGTCGTGCGGTTTAATAAGGCGACACCCAACGATTCTTCCAGTTGAGCAATATATTTGCTGATCATCATGGGCGATAAATCCATTTCCCGGGCTACAGCGGCAAACGTGCCCAGTTCAATGATGCGGCAAAACACCTGCATATTGTTTAATTTATCCATACATTTATATCGGCATTAATGGTTTTGTCGATAGATTATAAATTAATAGTTTATATTTTATAAATATAATTGCCTATTCAAAACACGCAACAATAGGCATACACTTTAGCCCGGAGATAGTTAATGCCGCTTGGTTTTTTTCATTAATATGACAGAATCAAGCGGCTTTTTATTGCCCATTAAAATAATAACGGAGCGAGTGATGAGTAACATTCTTAACGAAGTACTGTCAGCAAACAGAGAATACGTCAATAATTTTGGCGACAAAGGCAATTTAGCGCTGCCGCCGGCCCGACGTTTTGCCATCTTAACCTGCATGGACGCCCGTATGGATCCGGCTAAATTTGCCGGCTTATCCTGTCAAACGGCTTTGAAAAGTTTCCACTAAAGAGCGCCGAATAGTTTCCAGCCAAACTGTAAGGTTATAGGTTTTCTACCGCCTTTTTGCGTTGCTTAAATCGATAGGAGTCGTTGCCGGTTTCCAGGATGTCGCAATGATGAGTAATGCGGTCTAACAGAGCTGTTGTCATATTGGCATCGCCAAAGACCTGCACCCATTCCGCAAAATTCAGATTGGTGGTGATGATCAGGGACGTTTTCTCATACAGGTGGCTAATGAGATGAAATAGCAGCGCCCCGCCAGATTCGGGGAAAGGCAGATAGCCCAGCTCATCCAGGATCACGGCATCGACTTGGA
>VGVA01000180.1 GCA_016874115.1 Gammaproteobacteria bacterium | reverse complement strand
TGCGGCAGCGGGTCGGGCGGATGGTGCGGAAAACGCTTTCGTTCTCCAAAGATGAAAGTTGGCATGACGGCGTGATCCATTGGTTTGTTGTCACCTATAATTCGAGCTTATCACTTAATAGTTAGCCGCTACCAAATATTCTTGCAAAAACAGCAATAAAGGATATTAATAAACTAACATTCAACTTCTCCTTGTTAACCGTCAGGAGATACCGTGGCAAAGCGATACCGGGCATTTTGGTCATTTATCATTATGGGCAGTTTAGCACTGGGAGGGTTGATTTTGCCGCAATCTGCCCTGTTTGCCGGTAAAACCGCTAATCCTTCGCTTGATAAAACCGCAGTCAAGCCGGATACGCCTTATATTGTCCTGGGCATGGGTTGTTTTTGGGGTTCGGAAAAACGTATGCAAGCCTTGAAAGGCGTCTTGGATGTTGAAGCCGGTTATGCCGGTGGCGATATCGAAAATCCCAGCTATGAAACTTTGCACGATACCGAAGCACAAATTAATAACGGAAAAGCCATTAAAAATCATGCCGAAGTAGTAAAGGTTTTTTATGACGCTAAGCAAACCACGCTCGAACAGGTGCTCATCCAATTCTGGGAAAACCACGACCCCACCCAAGTTAACCGGCAAGGCAACGACATTGGCAGCAATTACCGTAGCGCGGTGTTTTATCGCAACGAAGATGAACAACGATTAGCGGAAAAAACCCGCGACATCTACCAAGCCAATCTCAAGACCACTGGTATTAATGAAACCATTACCACTGAAATTACGCCGCTTAAACATTACACCCCGGCGGAAAGTTATCACCAGGATTATTTAGAAAAAAATCCGTTGGGTTATTGTGGTCTGGGCGGCACTGGGGTGGCCTATGTCGATCCTGTTTTAGGGGAGAAAGGCCCGCATAGTTCGCCGTTAACGGCTAAAGCGTCCGAAACGGAAAACTGGGACAAGGTCATACTGAATGAAAAGCAACAATTAATAGCCTTTGAAACGCCCGAATGCGGGTATTGCCGCCAATTTGACAAGGAAGTCCTGGCCAACTGGAAACATCCGATTCCCATCCATGCCACCAACGTAAACCAACCGCCGCCCGGCTGGAAGCTGCAACAAACTCTATTTGCGACCCCAACTATTGTCTTTTTCGAAAATAAGCAGGAAATCACCCGCTACACAGGTTATCAAGGCGCGGACAAGTTTTGGCAATGGTTGCAGTCCGTTGTCACCAATTAGCCCATAAATGCCAGACATTATTTAAACTTACAGGCTAGGTTAAGCGTTCAGAAGCCAGCGCGCCACTATTTTTCGCGAAAGCTGAAATGGGGTCCAATCCGATTTCAGCAGCGAAAAATGACGTGGCGAGTTTGCCTTCGGCGGCCTGCGTTCGTCCCGCTACAGCCCAAAACACAAAACATCGGCTTCCGCCTTGCTTCGTATTTTGACCTTGCGCGAATGACTTGACGCCGTGTCGTATGGCCTTGCATTTTGACTACGCACTACGCTTGCGCTCCAACTCCGTCAAAACGCCCGGCCTCTACGGCTACGCAGGGGTCGTCGTACATCGCTCGGCTTCGCTCGCTTCCATGTACTCCTTCATTGTGCGACAACTTAAGTTTAACCTTACCAATCAAGTTTAATCCACCGGGTATTCTACTTTTCACCTAACATTTCCGTAATCCTGATTGCCGTCGCCAACGCCCTGCGCCCCGCTTCGCCGGAAACCAGCGGTTTAGCGCCGGTATTAATACAATCGACAAAGTGTTTGATTTCTTCCATTAATGCATCGCCGCTTTCAAACACCGATTCTTCGGTAAGGATTTCCGGAATGCCGGGAAACATTTCTTTTGTGCCGGTCGTATGCTTGGTTAATACGCGGTTTTGAAAATCCACAGACACATACGAACTCGGCCTGAACATGCGCATTTTGCGCTCCGATTTCATGCTAATGCGGCTGGCGGTCACATTGGCAACACACCCGCTTTTAAATAACAGGCGGGCGTTAGCGATATCGGTGCCTTGGGTTAAAACCGCCGTGCCGCTGGCGTCGATGCGTTCCAACTCGGAATTTACCAATGCCATGATGATGTCGATGTCGTGGATCATTAAATCCAGCACCACACTGACATCGTTGGCGCGCGGATTAAACGGCGACAAACGATGCGATTCGATAAACAAAGGTTTTTCGTCCTTTTCCAACCCCAGAACTGCGGGATTAAAACGCTCCAGATGGCCGACCTGCAAAACCATATTTTTATCTTTGGCGATGGCTATTAGTTCGTCCGCTTCCGCTAGAGTGACGGTAATCGGTTTCTCCACCAGCACGTGTGCGCCTGTTTGCAAGAAGTCTTTCGCTACCTGATGATGATAACTGGTCGGCACCACGACGCTGACGGCATCCACTTTGCCCAGTATGTCCCGGTAATCGGTATATACACTCGCGCCGGTATGTGCGGCTGCGCTGTGCGCCACCGCTGCATCCGTATCGACGACGGCAATTAATTCGCAGCCCGGCAATGCCGCGTATTTTTGGACATGGAATTTACCCAGGTAGCCAGCGCCGATCACAGCGCATTTTAATGTTTTCATGAGGTTGTTTGTTGTTATCCGTTATTAATGGTGGTTAACGGGCTTGAGAATTATTAATTAATGGAAACAGTTCCCATTAATTGTAAGAAATCTCAGGGTTGTTTACAGAGTGGTTGATTAAAATATTGGTAGAGTATTTCATAAGGAGTTGAATTATTCAAAGCCTTGTGTGGTTTGACGGTGTTATAGAAGTTGATGAAACGGTTCAATTGCAATTGTCGGTCGAAGTTATCCTTGAATTCGGTTTTCACATGCC
>VGVA01000179.1 GCA_016874115.1 Gammaproteobacteria bacterium | reverse complement strand
GGCATGTGAAAACCGAATTCAAGGATAACTTCGACCGACAATTGCAATTGAACCGTTTCATCAACTTCTATAACACCGTCAAACCACACAAGGCTTTGAATAATTCAACTCCTTATGAAATACTCTACCAATATTTTAATCAACCACTCTGTAAACAACCCTGAGATTTCTTACACTTAAATAATTCACCGAAACACGATTGAGCATGGATCTTAAAATTTCTGCGGAATTGTTAAACAAAATCCCGCTCCTGCATGGAGTCGAGAGCGTTTTGTTACAACAATTAGCACAAGCCATGCGCGTTAAAAAGGTCGGCAAGAAAGAATTTGTCATTCACAAAGGTGAAGCGGGTAATGAATTACTGTTTTTAATTGACGGCCGTTTGCTGGTAGTCAATGTCAGTCCTGATGGCCGACAAACCGGTCTGAATTTTCTGACACCCGGGGATTTTTTTGGGGAACAGGCGGTGATTGATGATCTGCCCCGCTCGGCCTCAGTCATGGCCGTATCAAACTCGATTCTGGCAGGCCTGCCCAAAACTGCCGCCCGCGAATTTATTTTTCATAACCCGGTGATTGCCGAGCGTATGCTCCGGCATATTTCCCTAAAACTTCGGGCCGCCACCGATTTCAGAGCCTTAATTGCCATACCTAATGCCTACGAACGGGTACTGAAACTCACCGAAATGCTGGCTAAACCCGCTGGGCAATTACTCACAATCGAAAACATGCCCACCCATGAACAACTGGCGTTGATGGCAAATACCAGTCGTGAAACTGTTACCCGCGCCTTCCAGTTGTTACAAGATGAACAAGTCATCGAAAAAGAAAGTCGGCGGCTGGTGATTCGCTTTCCGGATAAATTAAACATCATCATCCAGCGCATCCATAACGAAAAGGAAGGGCATTGAAACCCCAGCGGAACAGCCTGCAACAGCGCCTGAGTGTCTGGTTGGCTGCCAGTCTGATTGCCCTGCTCTACTCGCTTTTCAGCGGTTCTCTGTTTAACTTTGTCGAAAACCTGCATCTCGATGCTCTCATTCGCCTTGCCCCGCAAAAACAGCATGAGTCCCGGGTGGTGCTGGTTGATATCGATGAAAAAAGTCTCAACGAAATCGGAGCCTGGCCCTGGTCACGGGGGCAGATGGCGCAATTGATCAGCCTCTTACAAAATGACTATCAGGCCGCGTTGATTGGTTTGGATATCGTGTTTCCGGAAGCCAAGCCTCAGGACAATAGCCTGAAAACCGCTCTGACCGCGCCTAATGTCGTGCTGAGCCAGGTGATCGATTTTTCAGCCAATACGCAGACCCGTTCCGGTCAGCTCGCCAACACGGTTATCCACGGCGTGACTCCCGATGGCGATAATCTTGGCAGCGGTTATATTGGCAACAGCCCCACTGTGCTATCGCCAGATAGCCAAGTCGGTAATATCAGCCCGATTATCGATGGCGATGGCAAAGTGCGTCGTATTTTCCCTTTTGCCTGTGTAGAACAAAGCTGCACGCTAGCTTTAAGTTTACGCATGTATCAGGCCCTGTATGGTGACGGCCAATTCAGCGCCGATTACCCTGCACAGCGACTGATCTGGCAAAGTCCTGGGGAAACTAAAACCATCCCGCTGGACAGTCATGGCGCAATGTATGTGCCATTCAGCGTCAAACGTGGCGCATTTGTGAATGTCTCCGCCGCCGACATCCTCACCCGCCGGGCGGATCGCAAATTATTAGAAAACTGCATTATCTATATTGGAAGTACCGCGCTGGGGATTGGGGATTATGTGGCAACCGCCGTGGATGCCATTACGCCAGGCGTTGAAGTACACACCCAAAACATGGTGGCGCTGCTGGATGAACACTATATTGATCCTGCACAGCAAAGCTGGGTATTGCTGATCAGCTTGCTGATCAGCAGCGCTTTTGTCTTCTGGCCCCGCAAGCATCTGGGTTTGGTAGCCCTGAGCAGTTTAATGGTGGTGATGGCTGTTGATACGCTGATATTTAGCCAGCAAGGCATTTATTTACAGCTTTCCAGCGTTTATGTACAAATCCTTGCTAGCCTTATGCTATGGGCCATCGTCCGCAATGCGTTTTTAAGTCGGCAATTGGTGGGTATGGGCAATCGCTTTAGTCGTTTTCTACCGGAAAGACTGGTAGGCAGCCTGATACAAGGCGGACTCATCAATCCCGGCCATGAAAATCGCTTGCTGACCGTGTTAATTGCCGATATGCGCGGCTTTACCTCCGCATCGGAAGGCAAAGACCCCAAAGATGTTGCCAAACTGGCGCAACGCTGCCTAGAAGAATTAACCCGCTGTGTCTACGCCCACCAAGGCACTATCGAAAAATATTCCGGAGATGGCTTAATGGCACTCTGGGGTGCGCCCGAACCCGATCCGCAACACGCATTACACGCCTTACAAGCCGGACTGGATATGCAGACCGCCATTGCCGGACTCGCCAGTTGGTTTGATGACAACCAGTTTCCGCGCCTAGGTTTGAGCATAGGCATCAACAGCGGCGAAATGGCCGTTGGAATATTTGGCGGCCAATCCCACATGGCCTGGACCGCCCACGGCGAAGCCTTTAATGTCGCCAGCCGCATCGAGCAAATGACCCGAGTCTTGCATCAAGATTTATTAGTGGGACAAAAATCAGCCGAACTCATCGGCCTGGACAACTTCACCAGCATGGGCACCCACCCCGTCAAAAGCCTCAGCTACCCCATCCAAATCTACTCCCTTAAAGGGGGTCAGGCTCAAATAATCTGATGATTTAGGTCAAAATCACCCTTAATGCGGCCAGGCTCAAAACAAAATCATCTTCAGCGGGTTCTGTGTTATAAGGTAACGTCAAACAATCTCTTTGAAATTCGGTTTAATCAAAAAAAGCAGTGTTTTATGTGACCGGAATCACAGAAAAATAT
>VGVA01000178.1 GCA_016874115.1 Gammaproteobacteria bacterium | reverse complement strand
GTCGAGTGATACGTTTTCCAGGCAAGAGTGAGTTCCCCATAAAAGTGAAAATCACTGTTTTCCTTGGTATCGGTCAACCGGTCAAGATAGTTGTCGTCAAACCGGACAGGCTAATTGTCGCCGAACACATATTACCGGTAATCAAAATTTTCATAATTAATACCTGTTAACGGTTAATGTAAATGCCTATCGATCATTAATCTAAAATTAATGCATACCAGTTTCCTTAAATATCAGTGGTCGATGTATAATTGTTGCTCACGGCATGATTAATAAATTGATTTAGGACAATTAATCACAAGATAAAAATATTTTTTGCAATAAATTAAACGCACAGTCTCCATTGAGCGCGGATTAAAACGGTATCCGGCAATTACCGCGAGAGCGATAGGTAGATAGTACCTTATTAATTAAATAAAGTTATATTAGTGGACAATGGTAAAAGCGTCTTTTGCCATTGTATATACGTGTAACTACCTATATGAAGTAGTTTTTAGGATTAAATAGATGAATGGGAATGCAGTGAAAGGCGCATGGATTTGTCGAAAAATCCTTAGCAGTCTGGAAAGCAAAAGTGGCGTCTCAACGTACGAATCAGTTGCGGCAATGCGTTTTTTTACGGTTCACTTTTAGTTAGCAGGGATTCCTTAATAAGCAATTATTAATCATCTTCATCTTCGTAAAAATCTTCGGTTTCATCCAATTTGCCGCCTGATTTGCTAATCTCGAAGGCCATGTTGAGTACTAGTTCCGATACGGCGGGGTAGTTGATCTTGCCGGTGCCTAGAATCGGGATGCTGTCGACAACGAACAGTTTTTTCGGCAGGCTGATGGCGGCAACGCCGGGTGAAGCAGCCGTTAATGCTTGTAATGTGGCGTCTTTTTGTGTCGTTAATAAAATGACCAGTTCGCCTTTTTTAACGTCGGGAATGCTGGTGGTGGCATGAAGCGCATTCGGCCAGGCGCTGGAGGCTAATTGTTCTACAGCCGTTAATGACACCATCTCGCCGCTCACTTTGGCAAAACGTTTGCTGCGTCCGCGAATGCTGATGTAGCCTTCTTCGTCCACATTAACGATATCGCCGGTGTTGTACCAGCCTTTGCCGTAGATGGATTTGGGCGGGACGAGTTTACCGGGGTTATCGTTCAACAGGTAACCTTTCATTATGTTAGGGCCTTTGACATGCAATTGTCCTGCTTCATGAATGCCTGGGATGGGTTCAAGTTTGTATTCCATGCTCGGCATAAAGCGGCCGACTGTTCCGGCTTTGTAATACATAGGGGTATTAACGGAAGTGATCGGCGTGGTTTCGGTGGCGCCGTAGCCTTCCAGAATGCGGATGCCGAATTTGTCCAGCCAAGTCTGTCGGGTGGTTTCCTGCAATTTTTCCGCACCGGCAACAACATAGCGCATATTGAAAAAATCGTAAGGATGCGCTTTTTTGGCGTAAGCGGCCAAAAAGGTATTGGTGCCGAACATGATGGTGGCTTTCAGTTCGTAAGCCATCTCAGGAATAATGGCGTAATGCAGCGGAGTAGGGTAGAAAAATACTTTCATCCCGCTAAAAATAGGCAGCATGGAGCCGACAGTGAAGCCGAATGAATGAAACATCGGCAGGAAATTCAAGACGACATCCAGCGGCGTAAAATTGATGCGCGATTCCAATTGCCGCAAGTTCGCCAAGACATTATGATGCGACAGCACAACGCCTTTAGGCGTACCTTCGGAGCCGGAAGTAAATAAAACGACTGCGGTAGTATCGGGGTTAGGTGCGGTTTTCGGATACCAGAAGTCGGCGGTAAGACCTTGCCAAAAGCCATTGAGTTTATCTTTCTGATTAATGGTTTGGGCGATGTCCTCCAGGTAAATTAAATTAACCGATTGGCTTAAAGCGTCGGCTTCGGCAAACAGTTTGCCTTTTTCGATGAATTGGCGCGAGGTTATTACGTTGTTTATTTTGGCAATTCGGCATGCCGCCAACATGGCGGCGGAGCCGGTCGAATAATTCAGCATCGCCGGTATACGGCCTTTTGCTTGCAAAGCCAGGATAGTTATGAGGGTTTTTGCCGAATTCGGCAAAAAAACGCCGACATGTTCATTAATGTCTGTCAGCTTTGCCAACGCCTCGCTCAAAATCAAGCTGCGAGCTATTAATGCATTATAAGTTAATGGCTTACGTTCCAAATCTTCAACGACTTCATGGTTGCCGCCATGAATTTTGCGGGCATCGAGCAAGCTTTGGAAGATTGTCTGCCGGTAAACGCTGGTCGAAAACATCATTTCCGACATCATATCGGCCAATAAATGGCCGCTGTATTTGCGCCGCGCCTTGCCGCGCAGGTGGGCGGGTGCTTCTAAGCGGTGGGGGGGTAGAATGTGAATGTTGATTTTCGGAAACCAGCGTAAGCGGTAAACGCCTTGTAAACGGGATAACGGCGTATATTGGCCGCCATTAATCCGAACGGGCAGCACGGTTGCTTGCGACTTTTCCGCCACCATGCCGGTGCCGTCGTACACTTTCATCAAGCCGCCGGTTACGGTAATGCGGCCTTCGGGGAAGATAACGGTATGGGTATCGCCCTTGAGATAATGGATTAAATCTTTCAGCGAGATCGGATGCGTCGGATTCATGGGAAAAACTTTAGAAAACCGTAAAAACGGTTTCAGCCACCAACGCTGGGAAATATGGGTATTAATGGCGAACGTGATATCGCCTGGCAAAAACAGCCAGAGCAATAACGGGTCGAGAAACGAGGTATGATTGGTGATAATTAATACCCGTTTACCGGCTTTGGCAAAGTTATCCAGACCGGTTATTTCCACCCGGTACAGATTTTTTACAATAAAACCAACAGTCCTGCGTAAAAATGATTTCAGCATAGTTTTCCCCCTGCATTATCTTAGCAGACGTTAAACCATTAATGCAGGCTTCATGGATAATAAGCGATTCAGTACATTAACTAACTGGGCATAGTAAAAACCGGGCATCCGGGGTTATAATGTAAGTATTTGAAATAACTATTGTCTTCATTAATCAAAGACAGGCTTAACCGCGTGTGAAAATACTCAACCTGTATTTCAA
>VGVA01000177.1 GCA_016874115.1 Gammaproteobacteria bacterium | reverse complement strand
GTTTTGTGTTTTGGGCTGTAGCGGGACGAACGCAGGCCGCCGAAGGCAAACTCGCCACGTCATTTTTCGCTGCTGAAATCGGATTGGACCCCATTTCAGCTTTCGCGAAAAATAGTGGCGCGCTGGGTTAAAATCAATTAGTTAATATTCAAGATTAGAGCGGACGCTGTTGCGGTCTACTCCGTTTTGTCACTGTTTCTCCTTTTAGTTAAAAAATCGACATTTTGTTGGTTGGTTTTAACAAAGTTACACGTTATTATCCGTCGGTTTGCCGAATAGCTTCGGCCCTGCCGGCTGAGTTTTTTCCTGCAAACATTCGTAGGCCGCCGCTTCGAATTTAATGGTTAATGACTGCGGATGTTCATGTTCCTTAATGAATTTTTCCGCTTCCTGCGCCGTTAAGTCTTTCATTATATAGGTGGCGATGCATTCGCAAGACTTGCTGATGCGCTTTGAGTCTTCTTCCTGATTGGTCGAATTTTTCATTTCTCTGGCGACGCACTGGGCGGCAAAGTCGTGTTCGAACTTATGCTTTTCCATATCGGTGACTTCCGATCCGTGCGCATGGTCGAATTGTGCAGTACTGGCCGTGGAAGCCGGTTGGGCGGGCGCTACGGAAGCTGCCGGTTTGACATCTTCTTTCGGTTTTTTATCGTCGGAACAACCCGAGAAGGCGATTATAAAAATCAAACCGGTCAGTAAGATAAGGCCGTGTGTATATTTTTTTAAAACTGAATTTTTCATGTACAAAGTTGAGTAATTAATTATCGATTTATTAATAGATTGTCGATCGTTCTTAATTTGCCGGTATTAATAAGTACCCGGCATCCCATATAAAACAGGATACCGGTTGAATTTATTAATACTTATTTTTCCAGTACCCTGACATCAATGCGGCGATTTTGTTGACGTCCTTCCGGCGTATCGTTGCTGGCGACAGGGTGGTCGCTACCGTAACCTTCCGCTTCAATGCGGTCGGCTTTGATGTCTTTAGCCAAAACGGCTTTTTTAACGGCATTTGCGCGGTTGGCCGACAGTTTTTTGTTAGCAGCGGCTTTGCCGGTGTTATCCGTATATCCGCCGATTTTAATCTTAACTTTCGGGAAAGCTTTCAATACTTCCGCGATATGTTCGATCTGTTCTCCCGATTCCTTTCGGATTGTAGCCTTGTTGGTGTCGAACTGGATGCCGTCCATTGTAAACCATAGAAGGAGTACATGGAAGCGAGCGAAGCCGAGCGATGTACGACGACCCCTGCGTAGCCGTAGAGGCCGGGCGTTTTGACGGAGTTGGAGCGCAAGCGTAGTGCGTAGTCAAAATGCAAGGCCATACGACACGGCGTCAAGTCATTCGCGCAAGGTCAAAATACGAAGCAAGGCGGAAGCCGATGTTTTGTGTTTTGGGCTGTAGCGAGACAAACGCAGGCCGCCGAAGGCAAACTCGCCACGTCATTTTTCGCTGCTGAAATCGGATTGGACCCCATTTCAGCTTTCGCGAAAAATAGTGGCGCGCTGGAAAGGTAACCAGTTTGCTGACAAAACCGTCTTTTGCCGCTTTCAACGAATAGCCGGTCGATAGTTACTTTTCATACGCCCCGGTATCTGCCGCAGGTTCTGGTGATGGCGGGGGAACCGGATCGACTTTTGCCGGTTCCGGCGCAGGTGTTGCCGGTGCAGCAGGAGGCGGCGTTACCACTGGCGGTGCAGTTGCCGCTGGCGGGGTAGCTGTGGACTCAGTAGCCTGTTCGGCAGGTTCTTGCGAGCCGCAGCTTTTGAGTAAGCCCCAAATCAGCGCCAAAGCAGCCAAAATTAGCAACCATGGCAGAAATTTGCCGCCTTTTTCTTCCGCTTCATCGATGACATTCGCCGCGCTATGGGCAAATTCCTTGCTTTCTTGCACCACATGAGAGCCGAACTTGCTGGCAGTGTCGCCAAAATCATCTGCCATTTCCTTGGCGGAAGATAAGGTTTCTTCTGCCATATCTTCAATTTTATCGCCCAGATTTTCAAATGTGTTCGATACATCTGCTGCTTTTTCGCTGATAAACTCTTTCGCTTCATCGAATCCCAGTGAATCGGCGGCGCTTTCGATTTTATTCATGACGGTTTCCGCCAAACCGGCAGCGTCTGCAGTTGACAACACACTGTCTACGCCTGACGGTAACACATCTTTAATAAATCCACTCTGTCCGCTAAGAAAGCTGGCCAAACCGACTGCGCTGCCGATATTTTCTGTTTTTAAAGCCTTCCCGAGCATACTCATAACCAAGGGGGCAATAAAACTCAGCAGTGAAGACGAAGTATTACCGCTAACACCGCTGGCGCTGGCGATAGCATTGGCAATACCGCCCACTTTATCGCCGAATAAAGACGATAGCAGTTTGCCGCCTTGCGATATCAACTGGTTGGTTTCATCGCCGCCGCGCGACAGGGCGCCGAGATTGCTAAGCAAACCGCCGTCATGTTCGCCGGATGTCAGCATGCCAAAAAGATTGCCCAGCAATTGATTATCTCCGCTTTGTTTGATTAACCCGCCGAGCAGGCTAGAAACGGCGGCTGTTATAGCGGAGTCGGTTTTAGTCGAGGATTCGCCGACGAGTGAGGCAAGGTTCGAGACGACATCACCCGATAGGTGTTCTTTTAATGCTGCTAAAACGTTAATAGACATAGACGATCTCCTTAGTGTTAGGGGGTTGACACTTACAGAATGGGTTGCCGCTGTTCAATTTACCAGTATCGAACCGATTTGTTAACCCTGTTGAGTTAATAAACGGGGATTTAATCCGATTATTAACCTATGATTATAGTTAATAAACCTTAAAAGAGCATCTTAAGGTTGCAAAAAATTGTTAACTGTTTGAAATTAAGCGGCAAGGAGGCGCTTATGGCAGAACAGATCATTCACCCTTTGGGTGAACCCGAACCGAAGGCATTAATTCCGTATGCTGAACCTGTCAGGGTAGAAACATTTGGCGGCAGGATCCATGTGGAATGGGATCCACAAGCATCGGTGACGGCGATGGGGCAATTGCCCTTTTTCATAGAATTTTTGCACATCAGCGGATTGTTTGGAGATTGGGTGTCACGATGCCCTTTACGCTGGGTTAGCCCCAACGCCCCGAGAAAACGCAATGTGCTGGGGACGCTATTGCTTTCAGTGTTGTCAGGGCACAAACGCTATGCCCATATCAATGGCTTG
>VGVA01000176.1 GCA_016874115.1 Gammaproteobacteria bacterium | reverse complement strand
CCTTCTACTTCATCCATCTGTTGCAACGAACGCCGGACTGAGTCCTCGCTGACAACCTTGTTCATCCCCAGCAAGCCCGGGTTGACACCGTCTCCACGCAAGCCATTGATATGGGCATAGCGTTTGTGCCCTGACAACACTGAAAGCAATAGCGTCCCCAGCACATTGCGTTTTCTCGGGGCGTTGGGGCTAACCCAGCGTAAAGGGCATCGTGACACCCAATCTCCCAACAATCCGCTGATGTGCAAAAATTCTATGAAAAAGGGCAATTGCCCCATCGCCGTCACCGATGCTTGTGGATCCCATTCCACATGGATCCTGCCGCCAAATGTTTCTACCCTGACAGGTTCAGCATACGGAATTAATGCCTTCGGTTCGGGTTCACCCAAAGGGTGAATGATCTGTTCTGCCATAAGCGCCTCCTTGCCGCTTAATTTCAAACAGTTAACAATTTTTTGCAACCTTAAGATGCTCTTTTAAGGATCATTAATCTGATGAGCAACGCCGTAAAATACACTGAGCAAGGCTCCGTACAGGTAACCGTGACGGATACTGCAACCGACGCTCAGATCAGCGTACGCGACACCGGCATTGGTATTGAAGAAGAGCAACTGGAGCGGTTATTTATACCGTTTGAACGTCTGGATTCGGTATTGCGTATCAATACACCCGGCACTGGGTTAGGTTTATACCTGACGCAAAAAATTGCCAAGGATTTGTTAAAAGGTAACGTCGGCGTGGAAAGCAAACCGGGCATAGGTAGCTGTTTTACCTTGACCATCGGCAAACAGCTAAAAGCGAATTATTAATAATCTACAAATTGAATATTTTGTACGGTTGATCGCATCAACTGTACGGACAAGAAATAATGCTTGCCTATTAATGGCTCATTCTGAAAAACCGGGTTCTGATAGCAGGCTAGAAGCTGTTGCCGGTGGCAACAAAATGGTGCCCAGGGGCAGAATCGAACTGCCGACACGAGGATTTTCAGTCCTCTGCTCTACCGACTGAGCTACCTGGGCGATGCGGGTCTCAAAAAGAGCGCCATTAAACGCGATTATGGCGGTGCAGTCAATAGGGAATCGTCATTGAGGTGAATTTAAATCGGTTTGCGCCTCTGTCTTGCGAAACCAGGCGGCTATTTTCTGGGATATTTTTTTGATACTGCCCCAGATCCGCGGCAAAAAAACAAATCATTAATATCACAAAAACAATCAAGAACGCGAGAAATACTGAAGGATAATGTATGCTCGACCAAACTCCGCCGATAACCGCGGCATCTTCCGCTACGGAAGCCGTCCAGTTACTAAACGGTTCCGGCGACGTATTAATTAATACCCGCGTACCTGCTTTAGTGGCATGAGTACCTGCCGCCAACTCGCCGCCCAGCAAAGCCGCCGCCAGTTCCACGGCGGGATTAAGGTCGCCGACCGCACCTGCCGCCAGCATGGCTCCGGCCGGAATACGGATAAAGGTATGAATAGCATCCCAGCCGGTATCGACACCAGGGGTCTTGTCCGCGAAGGAGTACATGGAAGCGAGCGAAGCCGAGCGATGTACGACGACCCCTGCGTAGCCGTAGAGACCGGGCGTTTTGACGGAGTTGGAGCGCAAGCGTAGTGCGTAGTCAAAATGCAAGGCCATACGACACGGCGTCAAGTCATTCGCGCAAGGTCAAAATACAAAGCAAGGCGGAAGCCGATGTTTTGTGTTTTGGGCTGTAGCGGGACGAACGCAGGCCGCCGAAGGCAAACTCGCCACGTCATTTTTCGCTGCTGAAATCGGATTGGACCCCATTTCAGCTTTCGCGAAAAATAGTGGCGCGCTGGGAAAAACTCGACGAAATACATCAGCCCGGCAGCCATCATCACCGCCGGGTTCGCCACAACCTGTAAATCCGGCGGCAAATCGATGTTACCGGTATTGGCAAGAAAACCCAGGATGAGTAATGTTGCGTAAAGATTAATCCCGCTATCCCACGCCAAACCCATGGTCATCGCCAGCGTTGCAGTGATTTGATTGAGTGTATTCATCAGTAACTCCCAATTAATATAGCTTATTAGGCTAACATAACCATCATGAACAGCAGCTAAATGGATGCTATTATTTAGCCGAATAACTCCCAAACCGGCTGGATATGGCCGGGTAAAGGCGCTAATCTGCCGAGTTCTATCCATGGATTACCGGGGCTGTGAAAGTCTGTTCCGACAGAACCCGCCAAACCAAAATTGTGCGCATAAGTTGCCGACCATTTGATGTCATCCACGCTGCACCGGCCGGTGACCACCTCCATCCCTTTGCCGCCCGCCTGTTTAAAATCAGTCAAAAACCGCTGCATCCATTTGGGTGTTAATTTATAACGCAAGGGATGCGCCAGCACGGCAACGCCACCGGCTTCATTAATCCATTGCACAGACAGCGCCATATCCGCCCATTCCGTCGCCACATACGCCGGTTTACCTTTGGCAAGGTAACGATCGAAGGCATCCTGCTGGCTATCGGCATGGAATTGCGAAACCAGAAAGCTGGCAAAGTGCGTCCTGGTGACCATACCCTCTCCCGCCGACTTCAACACCCATTCCAATGCGCCCGGAATTCGTTTTTTTGCCAGTTTATCGGCTATCTGCTCGGCTCGCTCCTGTCTGATCTTTCGTAAAAACTCAGCCGCCGCTAATAAGGTGGGATGATTGTGATCGATATTAAGACCGACCACATGAAATGTCTTGCCTTGCCAGGTGGTTGATAATTCAATGCCTGAAATCAGCCTGATATTGGATGTTTCAGCCGTCCATTGCGCTTCCGCAATACCGGCTGTCGTGTCGTGATCTGTCAGGGCTAACGTGGTTACGCCCTGAGCGCTCGCTCTTTTGACCAGCTCGTAGGGAGATAAGACGCCATCGGACGCCAGAGAGTGGCAGTGTAAATCGTATATTTCGTTCACGCGTGAATTAATGGGTACGGCTTGGTGAAATTTTTCGATGGATGCCGGATTCTGCTGAATTCCACGGAACATCCGGCTTAATCATCTTGATGTGTTAGCAAATTGTATCATCTATCCAGACGGCACGAATTCATTAACCAGCGCGCCACTATTTTTCGCGAAAGCTGAAATGGGGTCCAATCCGATTTCAGCAGCGAAAAATGACGTGGCGAGTTTGCCTTCGGCGGCCTGCGTTCGTCCCGCTACAGCCCAAAACACAAAAC
>VGVA01000175.1 GCA_016874115.1 Gammaproteobacteria bacterium | reverse complement strand
ATGGTCGCAAAGTCCACGTGCTTTTCCATTACTTGCAGAATGTCGCCCAACATATCGAGTTTGGCTTCACGTTCTTCGGCGGCAAATAGGCTTTCTTTGATCATGGTGGTGTGCATCAATCTAGCGGCTATGTAGATATGCTATTTTAACATGGGTGGGTTTTTCGATGCGCCCTAAAGTCCATAGCTGTTCTTTGAAGGAGTACATGGAAGCGAGCGAAGCCGAGCGATGTACGACGACCCCTGCGTAGCCGTAGAGGCCGGGCGTTTTGACGGAGTTGGAGCGCAAGCGTAGTGCGTAGTCAAAATGCAAGGCCATACGACACGGCGTCAAGTCATTCGCGCAAGGTCAAAATACGAAGCAAGGCGGAAGCCGATGTTTTGTGTTTTGGGCTGTAGCGGGACGAACGCAGGCCGCCGAAGGCAAACTCGCCACGTCATTTTTCGCTGCTGAAATCGGATTGGACCCCATTTCAGCTTTCGCGAAAAATAGTGGCGCGCTGGTTTTGATTATGCTGTTAACCAGTTGTAATTCTTATGAGGAGTTTGTAAAAGATGAATTACGAATACCTTATGTCTTTATGCCACCTAACACTGCTTGGGGGCCATTAACAGCGTTACAATATAGGGATAATGAAAATTTTCAGCGGGCATGCCTCTCAACTGAGGTTAGTGGCCTTTCTGAAGGCGCAATTGCAACAGCTTTGGATAAAAGATGCAAAAGTACAGCTACATTTGGCATAGCGACAGATAAACAAAGAACATTCGATGTAGAGGTGTCGAAAAAAGAAATTGGGAATGCGGATGCTAAATATGAAAAAATTAACAAAGTTAAACTAAATCTTACAAATGGGGCTATCTGTTCTTTACCGGTTGATTTAGATTCTGTACTTATTAATATTAGCCGAGGTAAATGTAGGAAAAGCCTTAAAGCTTTCATTGATGTGCTTCCAGATTCACAGCTTTATATTCCTCTTGAGGTCTTTAGGTATGATGTAACTTACAGCTTATTTACGGAGGAAGGCACAGATGTAACCCTGGATATTTCAGATGCATTAAAAATGCGTAATTCTAGGTAAGATTGGAGTTTCGACAAACTCAAAAACCGCCGCTGATATGCATGGAAATAGCTTGTATATTGGCTTTTGTGGAGTACTTTATCCAGCTAGGTTATTAGAACAAGCTGGCTCTGCTACAAAGGAGGCTTTGATTGAAAGTCCTACAAAAGGAATTGCAGATATTATTTCAGGAAGCAATCAAGAAGAGCCACCTCTTCAAGTTATTGAAGTTAGTGGGGCAGTTAAGAAAGAATAACAAACCATAATAGCACACCAGCCCAGAATAAATTGTTTAAGAATAATTTACCAGCGAGACGGGGTATGTTACCCCGTCACTTCCGTTTGCCCTTCAGCCCTTCGTCAGGCTCAGAATTCAACACGAATGGTTCAAATATTAAAAAACTGAATCAATAACCCTTGTTAATTCCTAAAAAAGCTCTAAAATAAGCACTTAATTTAGTATTTATTAGAGCTTCAAATGGAACAAATCCTGTCCTCATACAGTGCGAGCATCTCTGAGCTGAAAAAAAACCCATCCGCCTTGTTGAATAAGGCCGAAGGCGAAGCGATTGCCATCCTTAACCATAATTCACCGACGGCTTATTTGGTGCCGGCGGATGTTTACGAGCAGTTGCTGGAAAAGCTGGAAGATTACGAACTCGGCAAATTAGTCAAGGAACGGCAAGCGGAAAAGCCATTGGCGATTGAAGTGTCGCTGGATGACTTATAATCTTAAATTTCTGCCCAGCGCAAAGAAAGAGTGGGATAAATTGGACAATAGCCTTAAAGCCCAGTTTAAGAAGAAGCTGGGAAAATGTCTGGAAAATCCACATATTGCCGCTAACAAGTTGCGCGATTTCGATTCCGCTTACAAAATAAAACTGCGTTCGTCAGGTTATCGCCTAGTTTACGAAGTTGACGACCTGGACATCATTGTTTTCGTGATTGCCGTTGGCAAGCGGGAAAACAATATGGTTTATGATAAGGCAAAGGGTAGGACGAAACCGTAAATCGTTTGAATAATGTACTCAAGGGCATAAAAGGAACGAACCCCAACGCAAATAAAACAACCTTTCCCTGTTGAGGTTCTTAAATTCACCCCAACCTACACCATTTAATAACCAATAACTTGATTTCCGAATTCTCCCTCATCAACCGTTATTTCAAACGGCAATCGAATAATAAAAACATAAGCTTAAGTATAGGCGACGACTGCGCGTTGTTGGCTATACCGCAAGGCTATGAATTGGCGGTTACGACCGACACTATGGTTGAGAATGTCCACTTTTTTGCCGATGTCGAGTCGTACGACCTGGGTTATAAGCTCTTGGCGGTTAATTTGAGCGACCTCGCCGCGATGGGCGCGAAGCCGTTGGCGGCAACGTTGGTGCTGACGTTGCCGCAAGCGGATGAAACGTGGTTGACGGCGTTTGCCAAGGGTTTTTTCGATTTGGCGGAGCAATACCACGTTGATCTGGTAGGCGGCGATACCGCCTCCGGGCCATTAACCTTAACGGTTCAAGCCATGGGTTTGGTTCCGCAAGGGCAGGGCTTGCGGCGCTCCACTGCACAAGTCGGCGATGCGGTATGTGTGACCGGGTTATTGGGTGAGGCAGGCTTGGGTTTGAAGATCAAACAAGGTTATGATTATGTTAATCCTATTAATGCCTTAAATCGATTCAATCGTCCCGAACCGCGCGTTAATAGCGGGCATGCTTTGCTTGGTATTGCCAATGCCTGCATCGACATCAGCGACGGTTTGGCGGGCGATTTGGGGCATATCCTGGCACAAAGCGGTGTAGGCGCCTGTTTAGAATGGGATATGTTGCCACTGTCGGATGAGGTCAAGACTTATATCGAAACCACCGGCGATTGGCTGATGCCGTTAACCGCCGGCGACGATTACGAATTATGCTTTACCGTTAGTCCCGAAAAGCTGGCTGAATTAACCATTCCGTATACTCAAATCGGTGTAATTGAAACGGAAGCAGGGTTGAGATTAATCAAAAACGGCGTCGTTCAGGCGTTAACAAATAAGGGATTTGAGCATTTTTCCAGGTAAGTGTTCATGCTGCGATAATGTCATCCTGAGCATCGCCGAAAGATTCAGCACGAACAGATATATTTAATTTTATAAAATACTATTTACATTAATAACTTACAAACGCCATTTTGTTTGAATGCAAACTGTTTCATAATATAAGCGCATAGAAGGAGTACATGGAAGCGAGCGAAGCCGAGCGATGTACGACGACCCCTGCGTAGCCGTAGAGGCCGGGCGTTTTGACGGAGTTGGAGCGCAAGCGTAGTGCGTAGTCAAAATGCAAGGCCAT
>VGVA01000174.1 GCA_016874115.1 Gammaproteobacteria bacterium | reverse complement strand
TCGTTTATTACAATAATGAAAGAACTCATCAAGGCAAAATGTGCAACGGCAGAACGCCGATGGAAACATTGCTCAGTGGGAAACTGATTTGGGACGAAAAAAACTTGAACCAAATCTAACCTGACAGCCACCCTGAAAATTCGGTAACTGTCAGATCAGGTTTGAGCTAGTACACCTTAGTTAACGGTTAATGTCTAAGCCCTAGAAAAGGGAGTATCCGCCGGGTACTCCCTTTTTTTCTTCAATGATAAATCAGCTAAAATCATCTGTTTAACATCGAAAGAAATTGTGAAATCATTCTTCTTTCGCTTGGTTGTTGCCGATTTAAGACTGGGCGAAACACTATTATTAATCCACATCCTCAGGCAAGTTTTGCCGAACGCAACATTCTTTAATTAATAAATTCCGCATTCTATAGCATACTAACCCGGTCTTTTTGCCGACGGTATTAATATGCTATCCGACTTTATTCCCAAAACGGAAATATCCTCGCTACAGAATCTGAAGTGGCTGTTCATCCTCAGAAATCTGATGATTTTGGGCGAGTGCTTTTTGGTTGTGGTATTTGTTTATGTGCTGAACATTAATATCCCGGAACAGCAATTATGGTTGGTCATCGTCGCGATTATCGCGTTTAATACTTACACGTCCATGCGCCTGCAAACGGACGACCCGGTGACAGAGCTGGAAGTGTTTTCGCAAATCTGCATTGATGTGTTGTCCGTTGCGGCGCTACTGTACCTGACCGGCGGGGCCTCAAACCCGGTTACCTGGGTGTTTTTGTTACCATTAATCATTACGGCTATTATGTTGCCGCAGTCTTATGCCTGGTACATGGTGATCTTGACGACCTCCATGTATTCCATTTTGATTGCATACAATGTGCCGCTACCGGATATAGCGCCGCACATGCCGGATATGGGCGAGGTGCACCAAAAAGCCCAGATGTCCGATTCGGAATACATCAAACAGATGCACGCTATCAGCGATAAAAACTATTTTAACCTGCACATGTTCGGCATGTGGTTCGGCTTTGTGTTTAGTGCGGGATTGGTGGCTTTTTTTGTGGCGGAAATGGCAAGAATGCTCAAAATCCGCGAGCGCAGATTGGCGGAAGCAAGGGAAAAAGCATTGCGGGACGAACGTGTTGTCGCGCTCGGCACGTTAGCGGCTAGTGCGGCGCATGATATGGGTACGCCTTTAGGAACGATAGCCATTGTGGTGCATGAATTAATGCAGGATTACCCCGAAGACCAATTTCCGGAGGTTAATGAAAAAATGGAAATCCTGCAAAACCAAGTCAACCGGTGTAAGGAAGCATTGTCATTAATGTCTGCATCCGCCGGAGAAATGAGGGCGGAATCCGGCTCCGTTATGACAGTGCCGAATTATCTCGATAGTGTGATCAGCCAATGGCGCAGCCATAAACCGACGGCAAAATTAAAGTTAAGCATAGATCCTAAAAGCACTAGAAGCGCGGAAATACTTGCCGAGCGTACGCTGACCCACTCATTACTAAATATTTTAAATAATGCAGCGGAAGCGACTGACGTTAAAAAAGGCGTCGAATTTAATGCAATCTGGACGGATCAGGAATTAACGGTAAAAATCAGAGACTACGGCCCAGGCTTTCCCGTTGAATTAATAGATTTTGTCGGTGTACAGCCGGTGATAAGTAAAAACAAAGGCTTAGGTGTAGGATTGTTTCTGGCGTATTCCACCATTAATCGCCTGGGCGGCGCGATAAACATAAAAAATCAAAGCAAGGGCGGCGCTTGCGTGATAATCACGCTGCCATTAATACTCAGCGCTAGGGAGACTGACGATGAATCCTGATGAAGCCGCAAACCACCCTGTATTACTGCTGGTAGATGACGACAAGGTATTTTGCAAAGTGCTGAAAGCCGCGCTGGAGCGGCGCGGTTTTGATGTGCTGGTTGCGTATACGCTGGAAAAAGGTCTAGAGCTGGCGGAACAACATACGCCCGAATATGCCGTGGTGGATTTGCGGATCGGCCACGATTCTGGCCTGGAACTGGTCAAAAAACTGCTGTCGCTGGATTCCAACACCACTTGTGTCATGCTCACCGGTTTTGCCAGCATTGCCACAGCCGTGGAAGCGATTAAACTGGGAGCTATCCATTATTTAACCAAACCGACCAATGCCGACGAAATCGTCAAGGCGCTTTACAGAAACGAAGGCGACGCCACAGTCGCCATTAATAAAAAACCGACCTCCGCCAAGCGGTTGGAGTGGGAGCATCTGCAAAAAATACTGCAACAGCATGACGGCAATATCTCCGCTGCCGCGCGGGCGCTCAACATGCACCGCCGCACCCTGCAACGTAAGCTGGATAAAAAACCGGTCAAAGATTAATAACGATTAACGAATTAATGATGCTATTAAAGCTAAGCCTAATATTTAATAAAGCAAATTTAGGTTGTTTGCGAGAGTGAATTAACAAAACCATCATATCGGTTATAATGACGTTTGCGGGGTGTTAGCTCAGTTGGTAGAGCAGTGGACTCTTAATCCATAGGTCCAGGGTTCGAGTCCCTGACGCCCCACCATTTAATAACTTTTTATCGTTGTCAAACAGCTTTGAAAAGTTTCCAATAATCTCCGTTAAAGAGCGTCGAAAAGTTTCCAGAATCAGGCTGTGCCTTGTTGTTCTATTTGGTCAGCCGCCTCTATGAAAAGACATTTTTGGTAGTCATCGCTAATTTAAGTTTTGGCGAATGGGTGCAGGTCTTTGGCGATGCCAATATGACAACAGCTCTGTTAGACCGCATTACCCATCATTGCGACATCCTGGAAACCGGCAACGACTCCAATTGTTTTAAACATCGAAAAATCGCCATCAAAACGGATTAACCGACTCCACCAAGTGGAAACTTTTCGACACTGACAGGTGGAAAATTTTCAATGCTGATTGACACTTGAAGGTAAGCTGGATGACTGGGTAGAGGTGGCTAAAAGAGAAAATCCGGCGTTGGTGGCGCAAGACTATGCGATTACCGCCGCAGAAAATGATGTTGCTACCCAGAAGTCAAAGCACTTACCGGCGGTGGATTTGCAGTTGAACTATTACAACACCAACACCGGCTTCCAAAGCGCCGCCTTGGGTACCCAGATCGACACCCAGGTTGCCGCCATTAATGTTAACGTCCCTATGTTTAGCGGTGGCATTATCACGCAGCGGACAAAAGAGGCGCAATACCGGCTGACGGCCAACAAGTACGACAAAGAAGCGATTTTACGCGAACTGATTAACCTAAAAAGATCAGTTTGCCTCTTATGCAGGTGCGGGAAGGCAATCTGGTGGATGTAATTGCCGACCTCGAAGATACTTTACTAGCGCCAAACTTAATATCCGGCACCAACGCTGTTGGGC
>VGVA01000173.1 GCA_016874115.1 Gammaproteobacteria bacterium | reverse complement strand
TTTTGTGTTTTGGGCTGTAGCGGGACGAACGCAGGCCGCCGAAGGCAAACTCGCCACGTCATTTTTCGCTGCTGAAATCGGATTGGACCCCATTTCAGCTTTCGCGAAAAATAGTGGCGCGCTGGCACTCGCTGCGTTAAGCCGTTATAGGCTGATGATAAGAGTAAAATTTTCATGTTAATTCCTCTTCCGGTTCTAAGTGTTGTTATTCTGTAACCCGTTATATATCGTCCGGTTAAGCTCATTAATGAGGCTTGCACGCCGGTCGGCTGGTCTGTTTGGCTTGCTCGCAACGTTGAGTTTTCGTTTTCTGATTATCAATTGACTGCCAGTTGGTATCCTTATCAGCAGCATAATGGCTAAAAACTGCGCATTCATATGAAATCATTCACATTAATAACGTGAATTATTCACACTTCGCGCCAAACGGACCAAGTGTTAATCTATTAACTTCTCTAAATTAGCTGTATTTTCCGTTCATTACATCCTCCCAAAGGAGGGTATTTGCGCACTCTTGTCAAAGGCCGCTATTCCATTCGCGTCGATGATTTACAAAACTACCCGCATCCGGCCATTTTGAAATAAGTCCGTTGTTCATGGCGTGGTATTCAATAATCGTTGAAAGGTGCGCCGCATTTGCTCGGCGCTGCCGAAACCGCATTTCGTGGCGACAATCTCCAACGGCAGATCCGTTTGCGACATCATATTCCTGGCAGCCTCAAGTCTTACTCGTTCTACGAATTTGGCTGGTGTCATCCCTATTTCCTGACAAAACAAGCGGGAGAAATTGCGCGGACTCATCGCCATTCGTTCCGCCAAGTGTTCAACACTCAAGTCATGATGCGGATTGTTGATGATCCAGGCTTGTAACTCACGGAAATCCTTGCGGTTTTTAGCTTCGTTAAACACATAGGTGCTGAATTGCGACTGCCCGCCCGGGCGGCGTATAAAAATCAACATGCCTCGCGCCGTACCTGCCGCCACTTCCCAGCCCCAATCTTCTTCCACCAAGCTTAAGGCCAAATCGATCCCTGCGGTCACGCCACCGGAGGTGTAAACGCTGCCGTCGCGGATAAAGATTTTGTCTGGCTCTACGCGGATTTGCTTGAAGTGATCTTGCATCTGTGGGCAGAATAACCAATGCGTGGTGGCGCGGCGGTTATCCAGTATGCCGCTGGCGGCCAGTATCATCGCGCCGCTACAGATAGAGGCCATACGCCGAACTTTCGGCATCATACCGAGAATCCGATTGCGCATTTTCAGGTCATTCATCGGTATATCGTTAATGTCCGCCCCGCCGTCAATCATTAAGGTATCTACCGGTTCGTCCAATTCATCGAACGATTTGTCGGCATGTATGCTGATCCCGGAGAAACTTTTTATCGGTCCGCTCTGTTCCGCGACCACGGTTAACCGGTAAGGCATCACCTTGTTTCGGTTTTCGGGGTTATATTTCATCATGGCCATATTGGCAAAATTAAACACTTCCATTGGCCCGACCGCATCTTGCAAAACGCAGTTAGGGAACACCAGCATAACGATGTGGCGTTGTACGATATTAATGGCTGGATTGATACGTTGAAGGAGTACATGGAAGCGAGCGAAGCCGAGCGATGTACGACGACCCCTGCGTAGCCGTAGAGGCCGGGCGTTTTGACGGAGTTGGAGCGCAAGCGTAGTGCGTAGTCAAAATGCAAGGCCATACGACACGGCGTCAAGTCATTCGCGCAAGGTCAAAATACGAAGCAAGGCGGAAGCCGATGTTTTGTGTTTTGGGCTGTAGCGGGACGAACGCAGGCCGCCGAAGGCAAACTCGCCACGTCATTTTTCGCTGCTGAAATCGGATTGGACCCCATTTCAGCTTTCGCGAAAAATAGTGGCGCGCTGGCCATAACTCCTCCTGTACCGTGATTAATGATTATTTTGCGCGGTTTAATGTAAAAAACAATGACAATAACCCCACTTTTTCGGACAAAATGCAACGCAAAAACAGTCCGAAAAGCGCAGGAAAAACAGAGGAATTCGAAGATTATTAATAAATCAACAAATTACGATGTATGCGTGGGTTAAAGAAGAAACAAAGAAGTAAAAACAAGCACAAGCGCTTGATTTAGAGTGGTTTATTAATGTAGAAAAGACATTGGCTTAAGCATTAATCCGGCAGCATGTGGCCGAATTTAACCGCCAAACGGGTCAACTCCACATCGTTTTTAACGTTAAGTTTATCGTACAGGCGGTAACGGTAGGTATTGACCGTTTTATTGCTGATGACCAGCATATCGGCCATTTCCTGAACGCTTTTGCCTTGCAGAATCAAATTAACGACTTCCGTTTCCCGTTGCGACAGCTTCTCGAACGGCGATTCGTTATTGCCCGTTAAGCCTTGCAAGGTCAGATTATTAGCCACTTCAGCGCACAGATAGCGCTTGCCGGACATCACTTTTTTGAGGGCGAAGACCATTTCTTCAAACGAAGAACCTTTGGAAATGAAACCCATGACCCCCAACTTGAGAAATTGGTGCGGAATGGGACCGTCGTTATAGACGGAAATAGCAATGATTTTGACTTTCGGATCGCGTTGTAAAATCCGTCTGCACGCTTCAAAACCGCCGATGCCCGGCATGTTTACATCCATTAATACGACGTCTGCGCCGGCCGCCGCCAATAAATTAAGCGCTGCTTCACCGGAATCAGCCACCCCGACAACACTGATTCCATCCGCCCCGTTCAATAAGGCGGCAATTCCGCTTCGTACTAGCTCATGATCGTCAACTAGCAATATTCTTATCATTTTTATATTTATATCAACGTGTTATAACAACAATCATCCGATTGCCGAGAGCACTCCTTATAGTTATTATTATACTACTAAATTTAATTTGCAGAATTTCAATCTAAACAAACTAATAATTAATCCTAAACGACCAGTTTATAAAGAAAAAATGAATCTTAACTGAACATTAAGCGGCGTCTCGAGTCCATCCATATACAAACACCAGCTGTTTTCGCAAAGAACGGCTACACTTTAACTATCAAATTAATGATATCTTCATCTTAACTACCTGCGAATATCATCATAACCTTATTTTTTCAACAAAGGTATCCAAGTGCAGCAAGAAGTATTAATAGGCCTGAAAAAAATCCCTTTTTTAGCCAATATATCGACTGAAAACCTGACCAGTCTGGCGGAAAAAGCCAAACAAACCAAATATACCAAACAGTCCACCGTGATTATGGAAGGCGACGAAACCAGCTCGCTCTTCATCAGGGCACCTCGATTTACTTTGAAAATCAGCCGTTGCTTTGACCAACGACATATAGGAATCTTGATCCCCATGCATCAGGGCAAAAAATTGCCCACTTTTCAGTGGTTTTTATCCTGAAATGCCCTTTTTGGTGCATTTCAGGCGCAGCTTGGTCGTTAAAAGGCCAAAATTCCGCAGGTTTTCAGGCTGCAAAGTCGTCGCAGGTTATAGGTTGCT
>VGVA01000172.1 GCA_016874115.1 Gammaproteobacteria bacterium | reverse complement strand
ATGGTCGCAAAGTCCACGTGCTTTTCCATTACTTGCAGAATGTCGCCCAACATATCGAGTTTGGCTTCACGTTCTTCGGCGGCAAATAGGCTTTCTTTGATCATGGTGGTGTGCATCAATCTAGCGGCTATGTAGATATGCTATTTTAACATGGGTGGGTTTTTCGATGCGCCCTTTAGATCCATATAGCTGACGGCAAAAATAAATTCGCCATTATTATGTTCGTAACTTAACTGGGTAACGATAGCAGGCTTTGTGGAAAAAGAACCATTAGCTTTGTTAGTGCCTAATACAATCGTTTTAATTTCATTCAAATCATCGGACGGCATCCCGACATTAAACTTAAATTTGATATCGCCCAAGCCGGTTCGTTGCTCGGCGTACAGAGAACCGCCATCGGCAGATAACATTAATGATCGGGAGCGGTCGAAATAAATTCCCTGCGGCAGTAGAATAGTCGGATGCGTAAAAGCGACATCGCGCGTTTCATTGTATAAACCGTAAGGAATTTTTACGCGTCCGGCGCGCAATCCCAATAAGCTGTTTCCGTAATCGATTAATGTTAAATCCGCCAAACCGTAATCCAACCTCAAACTGCCGGGATCGACATCGCCTGCTCTTCTATATAATCCTTGCGCAGCAAAGCGGAGATTATTCAACGGCTGATAATTTAAATTCAGGCCGATCTCCGTTAGACCGGGGCTGATACCGTCGGCGCTTTGTCCATATACGTTGTTATCGGACGAATTAAAAAATGCTTGCGACATAAAACCGTGCAACTGCATGTTTTCCGGTAAAACCTTAGCGGGATCAAGGAAGTTTTCCGCAAGCCCGATGCGAGGCAACGTAACGCACATTACCCATACCATCAAGCCTAGCGAATTAATGCAAAAAAACCGCATACGCAGCCATTGCCCGGCCTGCAAAGCAGCTGGTAACCTGTTAACCCGCGTTTGATTAATGATAGTTAATAACACGGATGTTCTCATTGTCGGGCTTAGCGGATAAATACCCAATCGCATCGGGCGTGTTAGCTATCTTATTAATCATTTCCTTCTCTGAAGAAAGCTCAACGGGCGGTGCGCCTGAACCCGAATAAATCATTCTGTCCCAGATCCGCCTGATCTGATGACTAAACATACGCAAGCCGTGTTTAACAAAATCCTGGTGGGTCTGGCTGGATTCCGGCAAAATAAAAACCTTTATTTGCCTGTGCTTGGACCAGTTTCGTTTTTGCATGGAAAACACCGCCTGTAAATCTTCTAGCGAAAACGTACTGACAGGAACGGATTTATTAACGACAACTTCTACGGCAAAGACAGACTTCGGTAATGAAGTCAGAAGCGAACCAGCAACAATAACAAACCAGACAATAGGCGCAAATCTGCCTGACTTAAGCAACTATTTTCCCCTTGTTATAAATTTATCAGTTATTGGCAACAATACAAGGAGTTAATTATAGTTAACTCTATAAAAATTTGATTGTATTGTTTTTATAGATAGTAAACGATTAATGTTTTTATTTACTTAACCGATTGGATTTTATACTTTCTTATCCGTAACAGCAAACAAGTCATCAGGAACTGCAAGACAACATGGAGCATCCCGGCCTGGAGCGCGCCCACTCAGGACGTTTGTCATAATAATGCTGATGTTCCGGCTGTTCGGCGTAAGGCTGGCGCAATATTCCCAATAACTCATTAATCATCGTAAAATCGCCCTGCTCCGCCTTATCGATCGCCATCTGTGCCAGATAATTCCGCAAGACGTATTTAGGATTAATACGATGCATCTTTTCGCGCCGTAATTCCTGACGGATGCCTTCTGCCTGCAAACGCTGTTTGTACGAGCTAAGCCACGCGCTTAACTGTTCGACATAGCCGGAAGTAAGCTGATCCGGCATATAAAAAGCGCCGGTTAACGTATCCATAAAATGCTCGGCCGAAATATTTTCTCGATTGCTTGTCGTGAAATCCACTTCCGCCAGCTGTCTGAAAAAAATCGTCATATCGGTTTCCACCGACTGCAACAAAGCAATTAATTGGTTTTGCAAGATTTCGTCTAAAATTTGTTCGTACGCGTTCAAACCTAACTTTTGCGACAACATCAAGCGGGAATCGCGTTCATACCCTGCCCAGGCTGTGTGAAGAATATCCTGTAACGGCTCTACGTCATTAATTAATGGATAAATTGCATTGCCGAGTTGCGCCAGATTCCAGAATGCAATCCCCGGCTGGTTGCCGAAGCGGTAGCGGTGTTCTACCCTGTCGGTGGTGTTGGGCGTCCAATCCGGATCGTAATTATCCAACCAGCCGTAAGGACCGTAATCGATCGTAAGTCCAAGGATCGACATGTTATCCGTATTCATAACACCGTGGACAAAGCCTACCCGCTCCCATTGCACCATTAATTCGGCCGTACTGCGGCAGACTTCGGCATACCAGGCCAGATAAGCCGCCTTATTCGGTTGGCCCAAGTGCGGAAAATACGTATTAATGGTGTGATCGGTCAATTGTTTCAGCAGGTCGAATTCACCCCGCGCAGAAAAAATCTGAAAATGGCCGAAACGGATAAACGTCGGCGCCATCCGGCACACTACCGCACCAGGCTCCGCTTTCGGATTGCCGTTGTAAAACATATCGCGGACTACCTGATCGCCGGTCAAGGTCAGGCTTAACGCCCGGGTGGTCGGCACACCGAGATGATGCATCGCCTCGCTGCACAAAAACTCGCGGACGGACGATCGCAGCACAGCCAACCCGTCTGCCGTGCGCGAGTAAGGCGTCAGCCCTGAACCTTTTAATTGCAACGCCCAACGTTCGCCGTTGGAATTAATGACGTCGCCCAGATTAATCGCCCGTCCGTCGCCCAATTGCCCTGCCCACACCCCGAACTGATGGCCGCCGTAGCAACTGGCGTAAGGCGCCATGCCTGGCAACATTTTATTGCCCGCAAACACCTGGATGAATAAAGGCGTCTGACAATCTTGCTCAGTCAAATCGATTAATTCCGCCGCTTCTCTGGAATAAGCGATCAATTGCGGATGACTGGCTTTAGCCGGATTTACTCTGGAATAAGCCGCGCCGTACACCTGCCGGGTAAAGTTGCCGGTTTCAGGATCGCCGGGCAAATCATTAACAAAACGATTGTCGTACCGAAGCCGTTCGAGTGGCGATAATTGAGGCGGTGCATTCATGAAAAGAGTGGGATTAATAGGTTTTATCCAACATAACAGGAAAAGCAGTTAAAGCCAACGTGAATCATAAAGCAGATAAAGCCCATTCAGATAATTAATACCCAAACGAAAAACATCAACACAAGCTCATCAGTTTTTCTTTATTAATCTTATGGGCGCATCGAAAAACCCACCCATGTTAAAATAGCATATCTACATAGCCGCTAGATTGATGCACACCACCATGATCAAAGAAAGCCTATTTGCCGCCGAAGAACGTGAAGCCAAACTCGATATGTTGGGCGACATTCTGCAAGTAATGGAAAAGCACGTGGACTTTGCGACCAT
>VGVA01000171.1 GCA_016874115.1 Gammaproteobacteria bacterium | reverse complement strand
TGTTCAGAAAACACCGGCTGATTTGCAGCATGAGCCAAAAGGGCGACTGTTATGACAACGCCGCCATGGAAAGCTGGAACCACAGCTTCAAGGTCGAAGCAGTACATGGCGAACGGTTTAAGTCCCGCTCAGAGGCCAAGCATCAGGTGTTCGAATACATCAAAGTGTATTACAATCGCAAACGGCTTCATTCAAAACTGGGCTATCTTAGCCCCGAAGCGTTTGAAGCTAAAAAAGTCGCTTAGTGGAGTGTCCGTGAAATCCAGGCAAGATCAGGACTGTACCCACTTCCACCAAAATAGGGAACCTCAATTCCAGCCTCTCTCTTCATTGCATTTGTTATCTGAACTTTATAATCTTTGTTTAAATGTTCCCAATAATAAGCTGCTAAACGATTTCTAAATCGTTGACTATCTCGTGTGGGTTTTCCTCTATCCAAGTAAATAAGGCTAAAGCGTTTTCCTTTTTCGCTGATTAATTCACTCATGTAACAATTTTTTCCGTAAAAACAATCGTATAGTTTAAGGTTAAATCCATACATTTTATGGATTAATTTTTGAAAAACCGCTTCAAATACTCCCCCGTATGCGACGCCTTATTCTTGCTGACCAGTTCCGGTGTACCTTCGGCGACTAACGTGCCGCCGCCGTCTCCGCCTTCTGGACCCATGTCGATGATCCAGTCGGCGGTCTTGATGACGTCCAGGTTATGTTCGATGACGACGACGGTATTCCCGTGATCGCGCAAGGTATGGAGTACGCCCAGCAATTGTTTAATGTCATGGAAATGCAGGCCGGTGGTCGGTTCGTCTAAGATGTATAAGGTGCTGCCAGTGTCGCGTTTGGACAGTTCTTTCGCCAGTTTCACTCGCTGTGCTTCGCCGCCGGATAAGGTGGTGGCGTTTTGCCCCAAGGTAATGTAGCTCAAGCCCACTTCCATTAATGTTTGAAGTTTGCGGTTTAATGATGGAATAGCGCTGAAAAACTGCGCGGCATCTTCCACGGTCATGTCCAGTACTTCATTAATGGCTTTGCCTTTGTAGCGGATTTCCAGGGTTTCGCGGTTGTACCGCTTGCCCTTGCAACTGTCGCATTGCACATAAATGTCGGGCAGAAAGTGCATTTCTACCTTGATAACGCCGTCACCCGTGCAGGCTTCACAACGTCCGCCTTTCACGTTAAAGCTAAAACGCCCCGGCGTATAACCGCGCGAACGCGCCTCGGGCGTGGCGGCAAACAGTTCGCGGATTGGCGTGAACAAGCCGGTGTAGGTCGCCGGGTTGGAACGCGGCGTACGGCCTATCGGGCTTTGGTCGATATCAACAATTTTGTCGAAATGCTCCAAGCCATTAATCGCATCGCACGGCGCAGGAATGACGCTGGCTTTATTAATCAGGCGGGCGGCATGGCAATACAGCGTGTCATTAATCAAAGTGGATTTGCCGGAGCCGGACACGCCGGTCACGCAGGTCATTAATCCCACAGGGATTTTTACGGTGAGATTTTTCAGATTGTTGCCGTGCGCATTACGGATAGTGATTAGTTTCTCCTTATCGTATGGCATGGTCGTTAACGGCATGTCAATGCCTTCCTTCCCGGACAAGTATTGCCCGGTCAGCGATTCCTTGCGTTTGATAACGTCTTTAACACTGCCTTGCGCGACGATTTCGCCGCCATGCACCCCTGCCCCCGGGCCGATGTCCACAATGTAATCAGCGGCGCGAATGGCATCTTCGTCATGTTCCACCACAATGACGGTATTACCCAGATCGCGCAAGCGGAACAAGGTGTTTAGCAAGCGTTGGTTGTCGCGCTGATGCAAGCCGATGGAGGGTTCGTCCAGTACGTACATAACACCAACTAAGCCTGCACCGATCTGGCTGGCAAGACGGATGCGCTGGGCTTCTCCACCGGATAAGGTATCGGCGCTACGGTCCAGTGTCAGGTAATCCAGGCCAACATTGACCAGAAACTCCAGGCGTTCTTTAATCTCTTTAACAATCTTGGCGGAAATTTCTCCGCGTTTTCCCGGCAGATTAAGCTCGCTAAAGAACATTAATGCTGTCTTGATGGGAAATCTGGTTAAATGCTGTACCGGCAAATCATTAATGAACACGTGGCGCGCATGAACGTTTAAGCGCGCACCGTTGCAGGTGTCGCATACTTTTTGCGATAAATACTTTGCCAGCTCTTCGCGGATCATCGGCGAGTCGGTCTCGCGGTAACGCCGTTCCATGTTGGCAATAATGCCTTCAAAGGGATAGCTGCGTTTTACCGCCATGCCGCCCGGATTAATAAAACTGAACTCAATACTTTCGCGCCCGCTGCCGTACAGCAGGATGTTGTGAATGTGCTTCGGCAGGCTAGAGTACGGCTGTTCAAGATCGAAATCGTAATGATCCGCCAAAGACGAGATGATCTGGAAATAATACAGATTGCGTTTATCCCAACCGCGGATAGCGCCATTCGCCAGACTGATATCCGGATTATGAATAATCAGACTGGGATCGAAATGCTGGTTAACGCCCAAACCGTCACAACTGGGGCATGCGCCTTTCGGATTGTTAAACGAAAAAATGCGCGGTTCCAATTCGCTTAAGCTGTAGCCGCAGTGCGGGCAGGCGTAACGCTCGGAAAAAATGACTTCGCTATCGTCTTCCAGGCTGACTGCAAGGGCGATGCCGTCCGCCAACCGAAGCGCCGTCTCAAAGGATTCCGCCAGCCGGATGGCAATATCGGGACGGATTTTGAAGCGGTCGACAATGACTTCTATCGTATGTTTTTTTCGCAAATCGAGCGCTGGCGCTTCATCCAGGTCGTAAATCGCGCCATTAATCCGTGCCCGAATAAAGCCTTGCGCGCGCAGGTCGTCGATTAGTTGCAGGTGCTCCCCTTTGCGCTCTTTTACCACCGGCGCCAGCAGCATCCAGCGCTGTTCTGGCGGCTGTGCTAGGACGGTATCTACCATCTGGCTGACGGTTTGCGCTTCCAGCGAAATATCGTGCTCCGGGCAGCGTGGCGTACCGGCGCGGGCATAGAGCAAGCGCAGGTAATCGTAAATTTCGGTAATGGTGCCGACGGTGGAACGCGGGTTATGCGACGTGGATTTCTGCTCGATGGAGATCGCGGGCGACAAGCCTTCAATATGGTCAACGTCTGGCTTTTCCATCATCGATAAAAACTGGCGGGCATAAGCGGACAGCGATTCTACATAACGGCGTTGGCCTTCGGCATATATGGTATCGAAGGCCAGCGACGATTTGCCCGAACCGGACAGACCGGTAATCACAATCAGTTTGTCGCGGGGCAAGTCGAGATTAAAGTTCTTGAGATTATGAGTGCGCGCACCGCGGATGCTAATCGTGTCCATTCGTCTTTTGACCTAGTTAAATAACAAATTAATATACGATTTATCAGTACGTAAAACAAACGCAAGCTTTGCCAGGTGATGAATTAAATCATTGACAGGTATTAATAATTTTAAAGATAGGTAGTGGCTAACTATTAAGTGATAAGCTCGAATTATAGGTGACAACAAACCAATGGATCACGCCGTCATGCCAACTTTCATCTTTGGAGAACGAAAGCGTTTTCCGCACCATCCGCCCGACCCGCT
>VGVA01000170.1 GCA_016874115.1 Gammaproteobacteria bacterium | reverse complement strand
ATGGTCGCAAAGTCCACGTGCTTTTCCATTACTTGCAGAATGTCGCCCAACATATCGAGTTTGGCTTCACGTTCTTCGGCGGCAAATAGGCTTTCTTTGATCATGGTGGTGTGCATCAATCTAGCGGCTATGTAGATATGCTATTTTAACATGGGTGGGTTTTTCGATGCGCCCTTTTGCTTTGGCAGTATATTTATTTTAATTTCATGTGTACCTTGGAAATACGGTATTAATAGGCAGCAAGGTAATTTAAGTTGGGCTAATCAAGTAACTTTTCAACCTATTTCAGCAGATAAGTTTCGTGCTGCACAATACATTCATAACCATTCGTTACCTAGTGACCGAGTACAGTCTTCTGATGAAGATCCACTTGCTCTTATAGTCGCCTTAACTGAAAAACAAGCTTTGATATCTCGTGCACAGCTTCATCAAGTAATGGGAGGCAATCAAGCTAAACTTGCAAGTAATTATTTGCAAGCGCACAGATTGTTAAAAAATATTTCTACTTACTATGAGTTAATTGATTTTGGTTTAAAACACAACGTACGCTGGTATCTTTTAAATCTCAACGATATGCCATCGTGGTCAGAAAATATTAGGAACTATGCCAAATTCCGCAGTGGCGATATTTTAGTATTCAACCTTAAACGCACTAAAAAATAATGCGATTATAATATATAAACCGAAATAAAAATTAAATATCTTATTGATATTAATGATAAGTCGTATGCATATCTGATCTTTCAACCAATAATCTATTTGTTCTGATTCTGTAGTAGAAAAGTGCGCCATACTGTCAGCAATATAGATAAAATCACCGGACCAATAAACAAGCCAATGGCGCCGAAGGCCGTTAAGCCGCCAAAAACCCCAAATAATACGACAAGAAAGGGGATATGTCCGGCACCGCTGATGACTAAAGGCCGGATAATATTATCGACAGTGCTGATAGCAAGTACGCCCCATAGTAAAAGGCCGATGCCTTGCCAGTAATTTTCTGTCAACATTAAGCCCAAGCCGACCGGTAGCCAGATTAACGTGGCTCCCATCGGCACTAAGGCGAATAACGCAGTTAACACGCCTAGTAAAACCGGCGCGTTGACACTGGCAATGGCGTATCCGATACCGGCTATTAATCCTTGACCCAGTGCGGCCAGCACTAACCCGTAAACGACAGCTTGTGTCGTATTGCCGACGGTTTCTAGATAATTTTTGTAATCGTCTCCGATAAAAATCCGCAAAGCGCGCCGCAGTTGAGATAGCGCATTTTGTCCATCGCGAAAGAAAAAAAACAACGCGACGATAATAAGGCCTAGTTGAATGATATTTTTGCCGATATTACCGGCAAGTTCACCCATTTCTCCTAATCCTTGTCTGCCCAAAGCGAGCAGTTTTGCGCGCGCACCATCTTGGTTTGCATGGATCTGGTCAAGATATTGTTGAAGATAGTGGCCTAACCAGGGGATATTTTTTATATTGTCCGGTACTTCGGTCGGCAGGCGCATATGGTTAATCGTTAACGATTGATATACCGTTGCGACTTCTTGTTGTAACACATTAGCCAGCCAGTAAAAGCCAAACAGTAACGTAACTGCGATGATTCCCGTCATAACCGACGCGCTTAATACGGCGTCATGGCGCAGCTTTACCTGTATCCACTCGTACATGGGCCACATGATGTATGTCACGATTAATGCCCAGGCAATAATTGCTAAAAATCCCTGTAGGATTTCATAGCCTAACCAGATCAGGATAATCAACAGTACGGAGGGGGCGATGACAGGAATAACCGATCGGTTGTTATGCAGGTTGTTCATTGGAATTAAAAGAAGTAACGAAGGAATTAATAGATTGGCAATGCTTTAATGTAGCTTAAGCCGTTTTTAACGATAACGCCAATTAATTAGTAAGGGTAGAGCAAGACCGGTTCTTTGATCTAAATCAAGTCACGGTAGGGCGACATCATGGACAATAAAGCCAGTCCGAAGATGTGTGCGGATGCTGCCACTGTACATTTAATTTCGAATTACAGTGGATTTATCTAAATTCTAAAAAAGAGAATACTCTATGAAAACGATTGCTAAAATTCTATTAATAATGATTGCTGCCGTTAGCCTAACAGCTTGTATCGATCAGGACGCAGGTAAAATGCAAGGTAATAAAGCAGCAGAAAACGTCACAAAATAAGGTTATAAGCCCGGCAAAACCCCAAGATCTGGGTGCGTTGATCGCAATCGATGTTAATCTTTGGATGAGAACCAAAGTACAGATCGATACACTCAGGTCTTGCGCTTGCGAGGGAAAAGCTTATTTATTAATCGATGAAACCCGCTTTGGCAGACAAGGCTCGACGATGGTTTTCAGCAAATCCATATTATCAATTTGAATGCCGCGTTGATCGACAGTGATAATTCCTTGTTTGCTTAAACTCGATAATTGCCGACTGACGGTTTCGATAGTTAATCCTAAAAAATTAGCAATATCGTAACGGCGCATACTCAAGTTGAAGCGAGTGCCGGAATATCCTAACGAGTAATACCGTTGCGACAGCATTAATAAAAAAGTCGCCATTTTTTCAGTTGCCGAGCGATTGCCGAGCAAAACGATTTTATCGTGGTCGGAAGCGATTTCACGGCCGATTATACGGGTCATCTGCGCCTGAACGGCCGGTATTTGAAGATAAATCTCGTTCAGTTTGGCTAAGGGCAATTCGCATACCGTTGATGTTTCCATCGCAACGACAGAACAGTAAAAACGGCCGTTTTGTAGAGAATCCAAGCCCATTAATTCGCCTGACAAATAAAAGCTGATCGTTTGCTCGCTGCCGTCGGTATTGGAAATAAAACTACGGAAAGAACCGGATCTTACCACATAAAAGCTTTCGCATTGGTCGTTTTGCCGGTACAGAAACTCATCCGATTTGATAGGTCGCTTACTTTTGACGATTGACGTAAGCTGCTGAATTTCCTCTTTATTCAGTCCGTTAGAAAGGCACAATTCGGACAACCTGCAATGCAGGCAATCAACTTTATGAAAAATTGATTCCATTAATTAAATAAACACAGATAAATTTAACGATTATTAAACTTTAATTTTTCAAAATTACCTAACTATAAAGACAAAAAATCCAGCGCGCCACTATTTTTCGCGAAAGCTGAAATGGGGTCCAATCCGATTTCAGCAGCGAAAAATGACGTGGCGAGTTTGCCTTCGGCGGCCTGCGTTCGTCCCGCTACAGCCCAAAACACAAAACATCGGCTTCCGCCTTGCTTCGTATTTTGACCTTGCGCGAATGACTTGACGCCGTGTCGTATGGCCTTGCATTTTGACTACGCACTACGCTTGCGCTCCAACTCCGTCAAAACGCCCGGCCTCTACGGCTACGCAGGGGTCGTCGTACATCGCTCGGCTTCGCTCGCTTCCATGTACTCCTTCTTTGTAGGCATGGAATCTGCACTTAAGGGAGCATTGTGCTTTATCAACAAACACAATCACTTAGCGTTGTAATCCCTATTATTTGAGGCAGTAACATGAAAGTAGCGTCAGACATGCGTCAATTCTACGTGAGCAGCCCGTATCACATTCCATTAACAAACACCATTATATCCTCAAAAAAGGTCAAACCCAGGCAAAAATTTAAGCGCGATCCATCAAAAACGTTAGCTCAACAATTAAAT
>VGVA01000169.1 GCA_016874115.1 Gammaproteobacteria bacterium | reverse complement strand
CTCCAGTATTCGATGGCTACAATAATACAGGCTTTCAAATTTTTCCTGTTGTCGCCACCATAAAATTTTTACTCTCAAGATATTTGGAGAAAGGTAAAAACAACATAACTATCGATGATATTGGAAATTACCTCATTGCAAACGAAGTAACTGGTTTAGAAAACTTAGAATTTTACAACAAATTAAAACCGAATAAATTTCAGGGAGACCTCAGGCAAACACGAGAACTGATAAGATTTATCAGCCAATTCTCGTTTCTAAAATGGAGCAATCCGCACCTTTATCTTGAAGCGGCTAATATTGAAGAAGTGTTTCAAATTGAAAAATTGCTTATACCAGAAACACACCCTAGGCAAATAATCGCAGGGGCAGAAATTTTGAACCTAGGCTCAAATTTTATGGGAACAGCCTTTAGCGATTTGGCCATAAACCAAGTAAATGTAATTGATACTGAATTTACTGAAGGCAGTAAAACTCGTGTAACACATCTGCGTACAGAAAGAAGTGTAAAGCTAAAAGACTTTTATTTTTCAAATGTCTCAAACCCAAATATTTGCGATATGTGCGGGATGGACACGGTTAAAAGGTATCCTTGGTCTGATCGTATTATTGAATTACATCATTTGCTACCGTTATGCTCACCTGTAAAGGTTGAAAATACAAAAACGTCAATAAAGGATATTGTGGGAATTTGCCCATCTTGTCATCGAGCTACCCACAAATTTTATAGTAACTGGTTGAAGACCAAAGGACTGAAAGATTTTCAAAGCTATGACGAAGCTCGAAGCATCTACTATCAAGCCAAACAAGAAATTGTATTAATATGAACAACGCTGCTATTAAAACCTTTGTTGCACCTACATTATTTGATAAATTAATTTTTCCCGATAAAAAAGTTCAGCAACAAATTGATCTACTTAAGGATTGTATCAAAACGGAAACCCCTTTGCCCAATGCATTAAAAACGATGGGAAAGTCTTATGACGATTTAATTTACGCTAATAATCATAAACCAACATTGCAAGATGGCCGGTATTTCACGTTAGATGACTTTGCAGAACGACCAAATGGAATTCCCGTGATCAGTTTTTTTTCTGGTGCTGGCGGACTCGATCTTGGTTTAGAGGCTGCTGGTTTTTCTCATTCCTTATTGCTTGAAAAGCAAGCGCTCTTTTGTGAGACCTTAAAATTCAATCGTCCAAAATGGGAAATTAATGATGGAGATATATCAGAAACAGATCATATGATTGAAGCGGTCTCAAAATGTATCGGCAATAAAAAAAATTTTGATGGTTTATTTGTTGGGGGCCCCCCTTGCCAGCCTTTTTCTATCGCTGCTAACCAACGATTCAAAAAGAATGACGATAATTTCAAGCGTGTTGGTTTTGCCCATGAAACAAACGGAAATTTACTTTTTGATTATATTGCTCTTATTAAGTATTTTAGGCCAAGAGTTTTTCTTATCGAGAATGTGCCTGGGCTTATTGAGTTAGATAATGGTCAACAACTAGCAAAAGCTTATCAAGAACTTAGTGCTTGTGGATACTTAATAAACCAACCTTTAATATTTAAAGCGGACTCCTATCTTGTACCCCAACAACGCACTCGGTTATTTATCATAGGCAACCGAATTGGCAAAGAATTTATTTCACCCATACCCAGCAATAAGCCTTTGTCTGTTGGCCAAGTATTTAATCTGAAAATAGTAGGTACTGAGAACCATGTCACTCGCGAACATACGGCAGAATCCGTTTTACGCTATATGATGTTGAATTTCGGTAGCCGCGATAAATTAGGCCGTGTTGACCGCCTAGACCCGCGTTTCCCGTCAAAGACAGTCATAGCGGGTGGCAATTCTGGTGGAGGCAGGTCTCATTTGCACCCATACATTCCAAGAACACTTTCTGTGCGTGAAAGCGCACGAATCCAAACATTCCCAGATAGCTATGTTTTTAAAGGTTCTGTTGCGAGGCAGTTTACTCAAGTAGGTAATGCTGTTCCTCCCATTTTAGGGGCACAACTTGGTAAAGCTATTTTCAATAGCTTTTTCTGCAGCAATTAAACTGTAGTAAATTTACTTTAAATCGACATTACAAAATATCGTGCAACAACCAGCTAACATTCACTTATACAAAATCCTCATCCTGGATTTCGGCTCGCAGTACACCCAATTAATCGCCCGGCGCATCCGTGAAATCGGGGTGTATTGCGAGATTTATTCCTGCGAATCTTCAAACGATGAAATCAGACAATTCAACCCCAACGGCATCGTGCTATCGGGCGGGCCGGAGACGGTGACCAATACGGACACGCCGCGCGCGCCACAGATTGTGTTCGACTTAGGCATTCCGGTTTTAGGCATTTGTTACGGTATGCAAACGATGGCGGAACAATTGGGCGGCAAGGTGGAAAGCTCTAGCCACCGCGAATTCGGCTATGCGCAAATCCGGGCGCGAGGACATTCCACGTTATTAATGGGTATCGAGGATCACCTGTCGCCGGAAGGTTACGGCTTGCTGGATGTGTGGATGAGCCACGGCGACCGCGTGGTGGACTTGCCGCAGGGTTTTAAACTGATCGCCAGTTCCGACGGTGCGCCGATTGCCGGTATTGCCGACGAGGTACGCAGTTTTTATGCGCTGCAATTCCATCCTGAAGTCACTCATACCAAGCAAGGCAAGCGCATTCTGTCTCGTTTTGTGTTGGATATTTGCGGCTGCGAGGCGTTGTGGACTTCCGCCAGCATTATCGACGACAGCATTAATGCCGTACGCGTTAAAGTGGGCGACGATCACGTTATTTTAGGATTATCCGGCGGAGTGGATTCCTCAGTAGTCGCCGCTTTGCTGCATAAGGCTATCGGCGACCAGCTTACCTGCGTGTTCGTTGATACCGGCCTGTTGCGCCTGCAAGAGGGCGATCAGGTGATGGCAACGTTTGCTCAGCACATGGGCGTAAAGGTTATCCGCGTCAACGCCGAGCAGCGTTATCTGGAGAAGCTCAAAGGCGTAGACGACCCCGAACGCAAGCGCAAAATCATCGGCAACCTGTTCATCGAAATCTTCGACGAGGAAGCCGCCAAATTGACCGATGCCAAGTGGCTGGCGCAAGGCACGATTTACCCGGACGTGATCGAATCCGCCGGGGCGAAAAGCGGCAAGGCGCACTTGATTAAATCGCACCATAATGTCGGCGGACTGCCCGAAAACATGACGTTGAAACTGGTCGAACCCTTGCGTGAATTGTTTAAGGATGAAGTCCGCAACATCGGCTTAGAACTCGGCTTACCGTCGGAAATGGTGTTCCGTCATCCCTTCCCCGGCCCCGGTTTGGGCGTACGGATTTTAGGCGAAGTCAAAAAAGACTACGCCGATTTACTGCGTAAGGCCGATGCGATTTTTATCGAAGAACTGTATCACCACGACCTGTACCACAAAGTCAGCCAAGCCTTTGCCGTATTTTTGCCGGTGAAATCGGTTGGGGTAATGGGCGACGGTCGCCGCTACGATTACGTCATCGCCCTCCGTGCCGTGGAAACCATCGACTTCATGACCGCCCGCTGGGCGCACTTGCCTTACGACTTCCTGGATTTGGTGTCGCGGCGGATTATTAACGAAGTCAGCGGGATAAGCCGCGTCACTTATGACATCTCCGGCAAGCCGCCTGCGACGATTGAGTGGGA
>VGVA01000168.1 GCA_016874115.1 Gammaproteobacteria bacterium | reverse complement strand
CGGGTTTGGTAAAGCCGCCAGATTTCTTGGCGGTCTAGCAATGTGAGTCGAGTTCGTTTATGGATGTTCATTTACAGTATTCTCCAGAATACTGTAAACAACGCTAGAAATTTTTACACATTAATTAATAAAGATTAGCTTAATTCTTTGTAGTTATTCAAGCGCCCCAGGCTTTCCGATATGATAGCCTTGAGCATAGTCGATACCGAATTCTTTGAGCAGATCCAGAATGGCTTCGCTTTCGACAAATTCGGCCACAGCTTTAATACCATAAGCTTGCGCCAGTTCAATCAGCGCTTTCACGAAAATGCGGTCGTCTTTACTTTTTTCGATTTGCCGTATTAATGAACCGTCGATTTTTACATAATCGACTTTGGCGTTGCGTAAATTGGCTAAAGACGGGTATTCCAGGCCGAAATCATTCAGCGCCATAGTGCAGCCCAAGGCTTTAATCCGGCTCGTTAATATATTGGACGACTGAAAACTGGATACGGCCGTGGTATCGGTTATTTCAAAAATGATCTGTTTGGAATCGATGTCCGGATTGTCGAATAACGCAGCAATCTCGGCATATACGGCGGAGTCGTCAAACGTTTTCTTGGAAATATTAACGCCCAATTTATAATTTTTACCTTGCCGTTTAAATTCAAGGTGCTGCTCAATGGCTTTCTTCAGTACGATCAGATCGATTTTGCCGATCAACCCTAATTCTTCCGCACGGAACACAAACTCTGCTGGCAAAACGTAGGTGCCGTCATCCTGATGCAATCTGACCAAACACTCGAAATGGCTGGTTTCGTTGGTTTTTATCGTTAAAATCGGCTGGTAGAACAACACAAACTTGTCGTTGGCAATCGCATCTTCCAGTACCGCGCGCCAGTGCAATGTTTGATTTAACCGACTCAAATAATCGTAATCCGGATTGAATAAATGGTGCTGCCCGCGTCCCAGTTCTTTGGCTTTATACATCGCCAGATCCGCATGCGCCATTAAATCGCTGACGGTATCGCCGTGCAGCGGAAAGATAGCAATGCCGATACTGGCGCTGGCGTTATACGTCTTGCCTGAACTGGTAAACGTCAGCGCTTTTAGAACCTGATTAATTTTGCTGGCGATATGCTCGATGCCGACAAGATCCGAGTGCGGCATTAATAACGTAAACTCGTCCCCGCCCAGACGGCATAATAAATCGGTTGAACGGATAGTATCTTTTAAGGTGTTGGCAACCAGCCTCAAGAAATTATCGCCAGCCTCATGCCCGCAGGTGTCGTTAATTTCTTTAAACCGATCCAAATCCAGATAAAACAAGGCTAATTGATAATCGTAACGTTTCGCCGAAGCCAAACGCTGATTGAATTCTTCCTGAAATTTCCGCCGGTTGCACAGCCCTGTCAGATAATCGTAATAGGCCATTCGAATGTTGCGGGCTTCGGCGATTTTGCGTTCGCTGATATCCATGCCCAACGTCAGCACCACGGGCTCGCCGTCTTCCAGTTTGGGCGGCATTAATTTATGCAACCAGCTTATGTCATGGCTTTTGCCGGACTCTGAAATTAATGAGCCGTCGTATTGGAATTGATCGCCATTTTCACCCGATCGCAAGCGCTTTAATTTTTTGATGTGCTCCTTATCGGAATCCGGCAAAAACACATCGAATACCTTTCCGATAATGTCTTGTCTGTTGGCTTCCAGTGCGTCGGCGCCAGCATGATTAATAGTGATGATGATGCCGTTGAGCTTTTGAATAATGACAATGATCGGCGCCAGTTCTATTAACTGACCGATAAAACCGCGTTCTTTCGCCAGTTCCTGGCTTTTCTCCAACAAACTGAAGGTTTGACCGCGCATTTCTTGTTCGAGCCGCTCCAGTTGGTCGGTCAAACTCAAGGCTGTCAAATTCAAATTGTCCAGCTCGTCGAAGCCTACATCGCTTCTATCTTTTAACGGCACGAATTTGCGGAACTCATCGAAATGATGCTGCGACAACAACGGTAACGCTGTCGATAATCGGGTAATTCTTCTCAGCGACACATGGAGCGTCAGCACGATTAAGAATAACGAAGCAAGCAAACTCAGGAAACTATACAACCAGATATTTTTTAATTGGCTGTTTAGGGATTTGGTAATTTTAGTAATATCGTCAATAAACAAAAAATAAGGCATCTTACTGATGCCGCCCTTACCTTCAATAGGCAAAACCCGGACATCATAAACAGCATTGTTAAATTCGATGGGTTTGCTTTTATCGAAAAACGCTTCGATGGCGTAATGTTGATTAATAAACTCGAAAACAGGATTGTTTTTTTCCGGTTGAGTCATACCGGCAAGCATGTATTTCTTTGCATCGTTTAATGGCTTTGTTTTATCGTCCCGGCTTTCCTGACGGGGCACTAACACCCCAATATCGGAATTAGTCGCATCCCGGTATTTAATAATGATGTCCGAAAACGATTTGGTAACGCTGAATGCGACGATAATATCGGTTTCTCCAAGCACAGGAATGACGACTTGTTGATAACAGCTTTGCAAACAAAATATCCGATGGCTGGGAGCTTCGCTATTCAAGACCTGTTGCACGGTAGCAGACTGATCGTCCAGTTTTTTGCCCCGGGACATAACCGGAACGCCCTGTTTGTTAAAGTAAGTAATATTCTCGATATCCCAGATTAACTGCCAGCGCGACCAGTTTTCATCGTCCGGCGATGTTACTTTACGTTGTGTGCTTGCTGTTTTGAATGAATCGTTAATTTCTACCACGAGTTCGGCAAACTGTTCCAGCACCATGAACGAATCTTTGGTTAAGGTTTCGGCAATTTTAAGATGGTCGTTCTGAATATTTTTTCGGCCGTTAACAAAGTGTTTTTGCGCGTTGGTGGAGGAGATAAAGGTAAACACGCCTTGCAGCAACAGAAAAACACAGCCGAATAAAATGGCTAACTTCCATCGCAGACTGAAAAATAATGGCGTGTTATTGCCCATTTAAAATTTGAATGATAACTGCAAGGCGTACAGATCCCAATCCTGTACCCATTGAAAAGGATCCGGGTTATCCGCTTGCGGCAACCAGGCTGCACCGTGGGTACGCGTATAATCCGCCCTGACCATCCATGATCGCGTGATGTCGTAACGCAAGCCGAATACCCAATTTTGGGAAAATGCCGTATGCTTGGGAAATCCCAGTAATTGGGCATTGGCGCCGCTACGGTCGTCTTTATCAAGCGTTAAGGTATCGTACCGCACCGTCGCCTGTAATTCCGGTAAAATCCGGTAACTGCCTTCAACATACCAGCTTTCGGTGATGAATTTACCGCCGAACCTGGAATAATTTCCAAAATTATTCCAGCGGTAGTTGTATTCTCCAATCAGGGTAATTTTTTCCCCATTATACTGCGCCGAAAATAATAGCGGCTGGATATGGGTTGTACTCTTCTCCAACGGAATGCCCACAAAAGTAGTCTCGCCAGGTAAGGGATTATAGTTAAACTTTAGGGCACCTCGATTTACTTTGAAAATCAGCCGTTGCTTTGACCAACGACATATAGGAATCTTGATCCCCATGCATCAGGGCAAAAAATTGCCCACTTTTCAGTGGTTTTTATCCTGAAATGCCCTTTTTGGTGCATTTCAGGCGCAGCTTGGTCGTTAAAAGGCCAAAATTCCGCAGGTTTTCAGGCTGCAAAGTCGTCGCAGGTTATAGGTTGCT
>VGVA01000167.1 GCA_016874115.1 Gammaproteobacteria bacterium | reverse complement strand
TCTTATTGATTATTTGGCTTTCTATAACGGCAAACGATCTCATTCAAAATTAGGTTATCAATCCCCGCTCCAATTTGAGCGGGATTTTTATAGGAAGGCTGCCTAACAAAGTGTCCGGTTTTTGTTGGCAATTACAAGCGGCGGTGGTGCGGTAGATTTTTAAGAAACTTTGCGCAATTCGCCCAACCCGTTCGGCTTTTTTACCAATTGCAACTGCACCTTAAAACGCTTTTGCACGGCTTCCACATGAGAGATAACGCCGACGATTTTGCCATGTGTGCGCAAACCTTCCAGCGTATTAATGACGGTATACAGATTATCCGCATCCAGACTGCCGAAGCCTTCGTCTAAAAATAACGAATCCACCGACCGTCCGCTGTTGGCCAACTCCGATAAAGCCAGCGCCAGCGCCAGACTGACGATAAAACTTTCGCCGCCGGACAAGGTTTTGGGTAGCCGACGGGCGTTGCCTTGTAAAGTATCTTCAATTTCCAGCGCCAAGCCGCGGTCATGAGCTTTTCGGCGAAGATAGTAACGTCCGCTGATTTTTTCCAGGTTGGCGTTGGTTCGCGACAACAACCTTTCCACCATCCGTCCCTGTACCCGGCGGCGGAATTGCAAGCCGTTCTCTGCCGTTAATTCGGCGACTTCCGCTCTTACCTGTTGCACGAGCTGTTGCTGAACTTCTATTTGCCGCAGCAAGCCAGCATGCTTTTCTTTGTATTGTTGCTGTTCGTTGATGATACGTTCCAGCCGTTGCGCTTCCAGATCCGCCAGTTCCTTTTTTTCATTAATGGCATTCAATTGCAACTCGATGTCTTCCAGGCTCGGCGCTGGTTCCTGTGTACCGGTGCGCGCTTCCAACTGGTTGTAGTATTTTTCCAATTCCGCGCCCCACCGGGCTACCTCCGCATCCAATTTAGCTTTCTGTTCGGCAAGTTCCGGCGTTTTATCCAGCATGGCCAAGGCTTGCTTCACTGCCTCCACGGCAGTAAACGGCGTACCCTGCATTTTTTCTGCAATGGTTCTTTCTATACTATCGAATTCTGCCTGCAAGCCTTTGACTATTAATTCTTTATCGGCGATGAATTTTTGTTTTTCTACCAGTGCCAGATGCAGCCCTATTACTTCGGCCTGATGCAACTGTAGATCGAACTCTTCTATACGCGCCTTGTAGGTATTAATCAACGCTTCTCCTTCGGTCTGTTTTCCGTACAGAAACGTCAATTCATCATTTAAACTTTTGCTGCGTGATGCATAGCTTTCATAGTCACGGCGGCGTAAATTCAAGCGCTCAAGCAAGCCTTGCTCTTTGCCCGGCGCAGGCATCACTTCCCCTACCTGGGTTAGCTGCTCATTGATCTTTGCGATTAACTCCTGCTCTTCCTGAAGTACCTGGGCGCTTTCAGCCTCGGTTTCCGCCACCCGTTGCGGTTCGGTCTGCCATTCCGCATCTATCGTTTGCACGACACCTTCCAGTTGTTGAATGCTGGCCGTATTTTTTTCAATGGCGGTTTTTATGCCGGTGATGTTATTTTGTGTGTTTTTGTATTTGGCGATCAGCGTTTCGATATTTTTCAGATCCGTCGACTCATTTTTCAACATTTCCCGCATCATTCCGGTTTTATTAATATCCAAATCCGGCGAAGCGATATTTAATTGATTGGTTAATGTTTGCCAACGCGCTTTTACCTGCTGTAATTGATTAATCCGCACCCGGTTCCGTTCCGAGTAACGGTGCGCCAGCTTGACTTGCTCTTCCATCTCAGCCAAGCGCATGGTCAGCCGTCTCAACTTGATACGCTGATCTAATAAAGCCTGCTCCGCATTGGCTGGCGCCGGCTGATGTTCAGCGTAGGGATGCACCCTCGAACCGCACAGCGGACACGGCTTGCCGTCCAGTAAATGGCTGCGGTCTTGCGTCATCCGGGCGATTAATGCGTCGTTGTATACGGATTTTTCCAGCGCCAACCGGATATTTTCTTCCTGTTTTTGCTGCTCTTTCATGGCTTCAAGTTCAATCTGTAACTCTTCCGCCGTGCGATCCGGTTCGGTTTTTTTACCGAATAATCCGAAGAAGAATGATGACGACCCCGTCGATTTTCTTTCGTTTGCGATTGCCAGATTCAATAATTCTTCAAAACCTTTCACTCGCTCCTGCTGCTCAACCTGCAATTCTTCCAGTTCCGCCAGCGAATGGTCCTGAGCTATTTCATCCAGGTTTTTCTCTTCTTCCTGCAAGAGACTTTGCAGTTGCGCGATTTTTTCTTTGGTTTTGTCGATGGCCGCAGTGTTTTTTTGCAAAGCGGCACTGGTCGATTTGGACCACTTAGCCACTGCTTTCTTTTTTCCCTCCAGCTCATTAATAACCGATCGTAATCGATTGAACCGGTCGAAATCCGGAAAATTATCCAATAAATGGCGATCCTGAGACTGTTCGCCCAACCATGCGTTAACGTTATCCAAAGCCGCTTGTTTCTCGGCAATCTGTTCGGTTAACGATCTTTGCAAAATGATTTCAGACTGCCAGTTGGCGTTCAGCAAACTGACTTGGCTCCTAATGGAATCGATGGTTTGTTTCTGTTCGGTAAACGCCTCCGGGTTTTCCAGCGTTTCTTTTGGCGCGGCGGTGACGGCGCTGAAACCGGGCAATGCCAGCGTATTTTCGATCTGCGTCAGTTCATTGCGTAACGAAGTTAATGCGGCCTGCTCCCGTTCCAGTGCCTGCGCGGCATTGGCGCTGGCGCTCAGGTCGTCCGTTAAGCCCCGGGCGGTTTCAGCTTCCGTTAATTGTTCCAGTTGTTTCTGCACATTTAAGCGCTGTTGAATCGCTTCCTGCAACTGTTGTTCACGGCTATTAATCTGCTCGCGCAGGCTTGCCGTTTCCTCATAGAGCACTTTTTGTGCTGTTAATAGATTTGTTTCTTCTTGTAATTCAACAGCTTGCTCATTAAAGTCCGCCAAATCGAGCTGGCAGGCTTCCAGCGATTGCGACTCTATTAACGGCACGGCCGCTACATCCTGCTGCAAGTAATTCAGATTTTGTTCTGCTTCCGCCAGTTTGGCGGTGACTTCTTTTTGGTAATCGCTATACAGATCGGTACCGATGATTTTTTCCAGAATATCCAGCCGTTCTGAATCCAAGGCATTCAAAAAGGCGGCGAAATCGCCCTGTGCAAGCAATATCGAGCGGGTAAAGCTGCGGAAATTCATGCCGGTTATTTCAACCATCCGGCTGCATACCTGATGCGGCGTGGTAGCGACGATTTCTTCCGGTGTCGTCAATCTAAGCAATTTCATATCGGTTGGCAAAACCATGCCGTGCGGATCGCCTCCTTCACGTTTAACCTGCCAACTGGAGCGATACTTGGCATCGCCGATGGCAAATTCGATCTGGGAAAAGCTCTCGCTGGTATGCTTTGTTATGACATGTTCCGCCGGTTTGTCGAAACGGAATGTTTCGCCGAATAACGCCAGGGTAATCGCGTCGAGAATGCTGGTTTTACCCGAACCGTTCGGCCCGGTAATGGCAAACACGCCGGTATCGCTAAACGGCGGCTGCTCGAAATCGATGCGGTTCTCCCCTTCCAGCGAATTAATATTCTTGAAATACAGGTTGAGTATTTTCACACGCGGTTAAGCCTGTCTTTGATTAATGAAGACAATAGTTATTTCAAATACTTACATTATAACCCCGGATGCCCGGTTTTTACTATGCCCAGTTAGTTAAT
>VGVA01000166.1 GCA_016874115.1 Gammaproteobacteria bacterium | reverse complement strand
TACTAAGCGGCCGCAATGCGACAACTAGTTCCTTGCTATGTGATCAACTGTCGAATGGGTATCCTGAAGTCAACGTGTTGAGAGACAGGCTTCTGGTGCAAGATGGCAAAATTTTTACGTCTAGCGGTAGGCTATCCTGTATTGATTTGGCACTTGAGCTGATCAAGCAAGACTGGGGCAAGGATTTCTCGCTCTATGTGTCGCGATACTTTTCAATTTATCTAGCCAACACGAAATCCATAAATAGAAGGGAATCTTCAGAAACCGCCCTATCGCCCGCAGATACTAAAATAAAGTTACTGAGCGATTGGATTACGGCACATCTTGACCGGGATTTGAGGGTGGATGAACTGGCATTTCAAGTCGCCATGAGTCCACGTAACTTCGCACGCTGGATCACCCAAAAAACGGGAGTATCGCCGGCCAGATACGTTGAAACGATACGTCTTGAAAGAGCCAAGTTTCTTTTGGAAACCAGCGAATACAGCCTGGAATCGATTGCCGAAAAATCAGGCTTTGTTACTTTACAGACCTTAAGGCGGGTTTTTGCGAGACATCTAAAGATTGCCCCCAAGGATTACCGCAAGGCATTTAATAAGAAGAATATCCAACAACTTGCCTTAAATGGTCCCGACCCCATTTCAGGCTTTTTTGACACCCGATCGTCAACTGAAACCGAGCTTCAGCTATCTGGTCACTATAACCTGGAGGGTGATCTCCCTTTTCGCAGCATTTATCAACAGACCGCCAGCGGTATCCAGGGTGAATTTGTCCTATGAGAAACTAATTGAGCATTCAGTAATTTAGCGTCAACTCTGGACAAGGGCGATATTTCATAGTACAAAGAGCTCATGAAAATCCATCTTGAGCTTCTATCCGTTCGCCCTGTCACCCAAGCAGAAGAGTCGCGCTATCGAGAGTTAATGCAACAACATCATTACCTGGGTGATGTGGCTAAGATTGGTCATACGCTTTGGTATGTCGCCACCTATGGTGAAGAGTGGGTCGCATTACTGGGTTTTTCGGCCGCTGCCTGGAAATGTAGGGCAAGAGACCGCTGGATTGGCTGGCATTACCGGCATCAATATAGCCGACTCAATTTCATTGCCAACAACAGTCGCTTTCTTATTTTACCGAATTGGCACCTTCCTAACCTGGGCTCCAAAGTCTTATCGCTCTGCCAGCGCCGTATCCAGGCCGATTGGCAAGTGCATTTTGGCAAAACCTTACTGCTTCTGGAAACCTTTGTAGACCCCTCACGCTTTCACGGCACGGTTTACCGTGCGGCTAACTGGCAGTGCGTAGGGCAAACCCAGGGCTATCGACGCACGAGTGGCGGCTATAGTGCTGACGAGCAGTCGCCCAAACTGGTTTTCGTGCGTGCCTTACAGCCGGATGCGCAAACACAGCTCGCACGTCCCTTGTTAGATACCCGTTATCAACCCCAATCGCCTAAAATGATGCTCACCGCAGAACAGATGAAGTCGTTGCCGGACTTTTTCAAAGATATTTCCGACCCTCGTCGCGCCCAAGGCCGAATACACCCCTTGCCCACGGTGCTCGCGATTGCCGCTGCGGCCGTCCTATGCGGCATGCGCGGTTACAAGGCCATGGCCGGTTGGGCGAATGATCTGGGTCCTAAAGCCAGAGAACGCTTTCGTTGTCGTCGGCAGAAAGGGGGCGGCTACCGGGTGCCGAGTGAGTTTGTCATCCGTGATCTGCTCATCCGGGTTGACCCCGTTGAAGTCGATGTAGCGCTACAGAAATGGAATGCCGTGTTTGGAAAAGAGGATCACAGCCTCGCTATTGACGGTAAAACTATGTGCAACGCGATTGACGAGCAAGGGCAGCAAGCGCACATTATGAGCGTCATCGGGCATGAATCCACTCAGTGTTACACCCAAAAAAAGTCGGCACACTGTCGACAGTAGCTGCGGACGAGGCCAAACAAACCAACGAAATCGGGATGTTTATCCCACTGTTGGATGCGATCAAGATCGAAGGCAAAGATATCACTGCAGATGCTTTGCTGACACAACGTAAAATAGCGCGTTACCTGGTGGCACGTGGTGCCCATTATCATTTCACCGTCAAAGGAAATCAGCCCACGCTACAGGCCGATATTGCCCTGCTGTTTGAAGGGCGCGGCGCGCCTGACTATAGCGAGGTCACACCACCGGATCACGGCAGGATTGAAACACGCCGTATCTGGTGCAACTCGGCACTGAATGCCTATCTTGACTTCCCCCATGTCGGACAGGTTTTTCTGATCGAACGCGAAGTGTTTCATAAAAAGAGCCAAAGGCTCACTCGCGAAACGGCTTTGGGTATCACCAGCAGACCGGCTGAGCAAGCGAATGCTCAGCGACTACTCACCATTAATCGTGGACACTGGGCCATCGAAAATTCGTGTCACTATATTATCGACTGGAACTATGACGAAGATCGCAGTCGAATTTCGAAAGGCCACGGTCCTGAGAATATGACACGACTGCGCCGGTTTGCCGTTGGGGTGATCAAAATGTTTGCTAAAGGAAAAACGAGTGTGGCTGAAAAAATGCGCCAATTAAACCGCAATATCCGATTAGTTTTTGACTATTTGCGCATGACTGAGAATTCTACACGCGGCGCCAGACCTTGCTTGAAGGGCTAGCGCAAATTTACCGTGGCTAACCAAAAGATTCATATCAATGGCTCTTGATTCAGAAAAGGATGCACCATAAAATGCCATACAGGGATCATTCATCACCAGCTTCCATTAACCCAAGTTTATTGGCTTCTAGTATCGTTACATTGAATATCCGAGATGATTGCAGCATTTAACCAGTAGTCATCGTCAAAAAATTCTTGAACATGAAGGACTGACCCCATGTATAGGCGATATGACTGACCAATCCAATTGGAGCAAAGACTTACGCATAGCGCATGGTTTAACCTGGCGTTATGCGATTGCTTTATTGTTGATTGCCACACTATCGACCGCTGCCTGGCTGAGCTTACATCTGGTCATTTCCGAACAAAAAAGCACGGCTGCGGTAGTTAACGTCAGTGGACGCCAACGCATGCTAAGCCAACGGACTGCGCTGTTTTCCAACTTACTGGTGCACGCCGCCGATACTGAGCGCGGGGTGATTCGGCAAAAACTGAATGATGCGATTCAATTGATGCAGCGTTCACATCATGGCTTGGTCAATGGCGACGTCGAAATGGGACTACCAGCAGACATGTCTCCTAAGGTGCGGTCGATGTATTTTGAAGGCGATAATGGGCTGAATACCCAAGTCGAAACCTATATCAAAGCCGTTTATGAATTACTGTCGCTGGATGATTCTTTCTTAAATGCCGCCACACCTCAATTGCATTACATTACTGAAACCGCTCCCAACCAGTTGGTTGTCAATCTGGATCGAATGGTTAAACAATACCAACTGGAAGGCGAGGCATCGGTCAGTCGTTTACAAACGGCAGAAACGGTGTTTTGGGCAATTACCTTGTTATTACTGGCTTTGGAAGCTTTGTTAATCTTCCATCCTTTTGTCAAGCACGTAAAATTGGTGATTCATAAGTTACAACAGGCAACTGAAGAGCTACAACATCACGAAGAACAACTGGAAGAAACCGTCAAGCAGCGCACCGCAGATTTACAAAAGAAAAGCGCCGAATTGCAAGAAAGCGAAGAAAAATTCCGCTTGATCAGCACGAATGCTCACGATGGCATCATTATTATCAGTAATGCTGAACAAGTCATTTATTGGAATCCTGC
>VGVA01000165.1 GCA_016874115.1 Gammaproteobacteria bacterium | reverse complement strand
TCGTTTTGCCCGGCAACATCTGCTCAATCCGTTCCCACTGGTCATCCCGCAGCATCGTTCTTAACATTCGCCAACCTATTCAATTAATTGGCGTAATTATCTCATATTAATTGTCAACAGACTCTAGCTCGCCCGTTGGTAATCGTTAATGGCTGCAGCGGTATTTTCAGTTATTAACACACTTGGTATTAATCGAACGGCCTGGAGCGTAACTTTATTTTACAATCAAGCTGTTATTAACTTGTTTTACACCTCTGACCCGGCGCGTTAAATCAACTGCCCGTTTCGCCGCAGCATCGGAATTAACAAAACCGCTCAATTGCACAACGCCTTTGAAGGTTTCCACATTAATCTGCATGACTTTCAGCTTGGAGTCACCCAGAATGGAGGCTTTAACCTTGCTGGTAATGATGGAGTCATCAAAATATTCGCCGGTACTTTCAGTGGTCCTCCCACCCGCACAACCGGTCAAAACGGGCATTAATGACAAGCTACAACAAACAATCAGTAACAGTTTTAATTTTTGCATAGTTTTTTCAGGAAAAATAACAGGCTAAGGAATTAAATTAATGCGTCCGGATAAAGCCATCAAGGCCGTCAAACACCCGCAATCATACCGCAATATCAGCTTGTTGTAACCACTAAGGTAAACTTAAGCGGCCGAATCGAATCAGCGAACGTCAACCCAGTTAGCTGAGAAAAAATGATAAAATTTCACGACTTATTAATAAAAAATAATTTAATGACCTTGTCTGATTTAAAACTTAATCCCGATGAACTTAATGTCAGCGTGGCCTTTGCTGAGTTTGACAACAATGCAGGCATTTTAGACAACAGTATTTTAGGCCAACCGAGAGCGCAATCCGCACTGGAATTCGGGATTGCCATGACAAGTCCCGGTTATAACATTTTTGTCATGGGCGAGCCGGGCTTAGGCCGCTTATCGTTGGTTACGAAGCATTTGAACCGGTTGTCGGGCAATCTGGCAACCCCGCCCGCTTATGTGTATGTCGATAACTTTGCCAATCAACGCGAACCGGTCATCATTCAACTGCCTCCGGGCGGCGGGCAACAATTCAGCAACGATATAGAAAATTTAATCGATAACCTGTTATCCACCTTCCCATCCGCCTTCGAAAGCCCCAGCTATCAACAAAAAAAATCGACCATTGAACGGGTTTTTAACCAAGCCTATAACGATGCGATCGATCTGGTCGAAAAACGCGCCAGAACCGTTAATATTACCTTATTCCGCGAAAACGAAACCATTAATTTCGCACCGCTGAAATACAGCAAACCCTTGGATGAAGCCCAGTTTGCCAAATTAAGAGAATCGGAGCGCGACGCCTTTCATCAACATGTTGAAGAGCTAGAAGATTATCTTAATGAAGTGCTTTTGGATCTTCCCCAATGGCGGCGCACCATGCTGGAAAAAATCAAACAACTCGATTGCGATACCATTCAGCAAACCATCGCCCCACTTTTCAGGGAACTTGAACATAATTATCAGCCTATTAATGGCGCGTCTCAATATTTAACAGAACTTAAAAAACATCTGAATAATACGATTGCCGATTATTTAACTCCGTCCCGCAACTTGGAGCCTTCCCTTGGCGGCAGTCACGTAAACAAACGTGCCGTACTTGTGGAAATGTACGCGCCTAACGTTCTGATCGATTACCCGGAAACCAGTGGCGCTCCGGTGATTTATGAACCGCATCCGACCTATCAAAATCTGTTCGGCCGCATTGAATATATTAATGACCAAGGCACATTAAGCACCAGTTACCGCAGGATTTGCCCTGGCGCTTTGCAAAAAGCCAATGGCGGTTACCTGATTTTAGACGCTGAAAAACTGCTGTCGTACCCGTTTGTATGGGATGGACTTAAGCGCGCCCTGCAGGCCGGACGCATAGAAATCGATTCGCCCTACTCCGATCTAAACATTAATACCGTTACCTTAAAACCGCAACATATCGCCTTAAATATTAAGGTAATCCTGGTCGGATCGCGTGATACTTATTACCTCTTGGAAGAACTGGATGGTGAATTTAATGAAATATTCAAAGTTCTTGCCGATTTTGATAACTATATCCCGCTGAATGCCGAATATGCTCAACAATTTGCCGCCTTGCTCAAAAAACATACGCAAGAGATCGGCGACCAGACGTTAACGAATACCGCTATTTATCGGCTCATTGAACACAGCTGTCGGCAATCCGAGCATCAATTGCAACTATCCGCCCATATTAATGATTCCTTGAGCATCGTTTCAGAAGCTCAGATTTTCGCCAACCAACACAATTGCTCGCAAATCGATAACACGCATATCGAACGCGCACTGGAAGCCCGGGAATTTCGCAACGGCAGATTAAGCCAAACCATGTTGAATGAAATGCTGGACGGCACCATTTTAATCGATACCGAAGGCGAAGCTGTCGGTAAAATTAATGGTTTAACTATCATGGAAATCGGCGGCAGCAGCTTTGGCGCGCCCACCCGCATTACCGCTACGGTTTATCCAGGCTCGCGCGGCATTGTCGATATAGAACGGGAAGCCGAATTAGGCCAGGCCATCCATTCCAAAGGCGTACTGATTTTGAGCGGCTATTTAGGTCATTGTTATGCCCAGCAATTTCCGTTAGCCATTTCCGCTAATATCGCCGTCGAACAGTCGTACGGCCATATAGACGGCGACAGCGCTGCGTTGGCGGAACTGTGCTGCCTGATATCCGCATTAACTAACATACCGGTAAAACAAACATTTGCCATCACCGGTTCTATTAATCAGTACGGCGAAGTTCAGGCCATCGGCGGTGTAAATGAAAAAATCGAAGGTTACTTTCGTTTATGTAAAGCGCGTGGCTTAACCGGCAAACACGCGGTAATAATTCCTGCCGCCAACAAACGAAATTTAATTTTGAAACAAGAGGTTATAGATGCAGTCAGGCAAAACTTATTTGCCGTTTATGCCGTCGCTACAGTCGCAGAAACATTGGAACTGATAACCGGCTATCCTGCCGGCGTCATGGAGCAAGACGGCAAATATCCGGAAAACAGTATTAACGGCAAAGCAATCGCACGTTTAAAAGAAATTGCCGACTTGTCTGCAGACGACGAGAAGGAAGGAAGTATATAAATAACAATCATTAATGGAAAATTAATCGGATTCTCCCCATATCTCAGCAAGCCGTTTATCGCGGCCGCAGGTATACCGGTAAAATTTATAACGTTTGGGATTAATTAGATAATAGTTCTGATGGTATTCTTCCGCCGGATAAAATTTTTGCACCGGCCTGATCTCTGCAACGACCTTTTGATCGGAAATTTTTGCCGCAACTCCCTGTTTAGACTGTCAAACGGCTTTGAAAAGTTTCCACTAAAGCGCGCCGAATAGTTTCCAGCCAAACTGTAAGGTTATAGGTTTTCTACCGCCTTTTTGCGTTGTTTAAATCGATAGGAATCGTTGCCGGTTTCCAGGATGTCGCAATGATGGGTAATCCTGTCGAGTAGTGCGGTGGTCATCTTGGCGTCACCGAACACTTGCACCCATTCCGCAAAATTCAGATTGGTGGTGATGATCAGGGACGTTTTCTCATACAGGTGGCTAATCAGATGGAATAGCAAGGCACCACCCGATGCAGGAAACGGCAGATACCCCAATTCATCGAGGATAACGGCATCCATGGCGGTGAGTTGCTTGGCCATGTTGCCGGCTTTACCCTGCTGTTTTTCCTTGTCCAGCTGATTGACCAGGTCGACAGCATTGTAGAAGC
>VGVA01000164.1 GCA_016874115.1 Gammaproteobacteria bacterium | reverse complement strand
CAATGCCCAACAGCGTTGGTGCCGGATATTAAGTTTGGCGCTAGTAAAGTATCTTCGAGGTCGGCAATTACATCCACCAGATTGCCTTCCCGCACCTGCATAAGAGGCAAACTGATCTTTTTAGGTTAAAACCGTGCAGCGCAATCACCACGGCTTTGACGTCCCGATCCGGCAGCCAGCGGCGCACCGGTATGCCAGCACCGTCTTCCGCAATGAATAAATTCCCGGTCAAGCGGGGAATGCGATAGCTGTCTTTTTGCGGATGAATGCTAGGCGCACAACCGGCCAAAAAAATCATTAATAACGCCGTAACAAAGCTGAGCCGCAATATTTTCATAGTACTTCCGGCTATTTATTAATGGTTATTGCTTAAGATACCAGGCAAAATCCGGTAAATTTTCCATAAGCTCTTTGGCCTCTTTCGCGGGCATCGGCCTGCTCAGCAAATGGCCTTGAATGACCTCGCAACCATTGTTGCGTAAAAACTCCAACTGGTGCTCGCTTTCAATCTCTTTTGCCAGTATGGTTTTGCCCATGTCGCGCAAGGCTGTCATTAACCGCGCAACTAGCTTGCCATTATCCGCATCGCCGGGCAAATACCGCATTAATGCCGGTTCGATTTCAATCACTTGCACCGGAAGCTGCCGAATATCGTCGAGTATGGCTTCCGATTTTAAATTATCGATACCAACCTGAAATCCTGCTGCGGTTAGCTGCTGGACAACAGACGTGACTAGCTCCATGTCTTTAACTAAATCCTGCTCCTGGATTGAAAAAGTCAGCCATTCGGGTTTAGCACCGGTTTCTCGCACGATATCGGCTATTTTCGTAACCTGTACTGCTTGTTTGATGGTTAAATCGCCCAGGTTTACCGCAAGCACACCCGGCTTAACATCTTTTTTCTCCCAATCGAGCGCCTGGAAACTGACTTGTTGAATAATCCAATAGGTCATTACATCCAGCAAACCAATATCTTTAACCAAATCGACAAAATCTCTCGGCATTAACAGTCCTAGCTCCGGATGTTGCCATCGTATGAGGGCTTCAAAACCATTAATACTGTAATCGGCCAAGCTATGACGGCTTTGATAATGCAGCACAAACTGGCTGTGCCGGTTTAACACTTTGATATTATTTTGGCTGGTGGAGCGCAACGCAACTTTACATTCATCCAAAGCGTAAACCAGATCCTGCTGCAATTGCAGGCTGGCGTCATCGCTTAGATGTTCTTCGGCAGGTTTCTTGTTTTTGGCGGCCGCTACTTCGACAGGATGGCTGATTGCCGTGATTTGCGCTTTCTTGATTAATGACTCGGGATCGGCACCGTGGTCGGGATAAGCGGCAAAACCCAATGCCGTATCCATCACAATGGATTGCACCCCCACCAAATAGGGAACCTGTAGTATTTTACGGATTTTCTCACCGATTAACTTCGCCGATTTTTCCGTAGTTTCCGGCAAAATCAGGGCGAATTTATCGGCATCGATATCAATGATTTTATCGCTGTCGCGTAAGGTGGCGCGCAAGCGTTTGCCGGCTTCTTTCAGTACTTCCTCAGGCGGCGGATTAACGACGCCGCCGTCAAGAAAACGCATCCTTTCTAAAGACAAAAAGATAACCGAACATTGATTACCGATTTTTTCGGCTCTGTATATGGCTTCTTGCAGGCTTTCATGAAACGTTTGCGACAGATTTGTTTTTATCGCATCGCCTTCGATTTCCGGCGCATTGGCGGCTTTTTTACCGTACAATTTTTCACTCGTGATATCGAGCATGGTTCCTTGTATGCCGATGCAATGACCAAGCCCGTTATATATCGCGGAACCGGTGACTTTCAGCCAGTGCGTATCTCGGTCAGCATCGTAAATTTCGATTTCGCAAATCTGATTGGGTTGCCCTTGAATGGATTTCTCTATAAATTCATCCAATTCCTTATTAATAGGATTAGGTGTTAAATAATTCAGGTAATTCGCCATAAAATGGGCTTCCGAATAACCTAACACTGTCTTGATCGATGGGCTGATAAAACTGAAATTGCCATCTTCGTCACGCTGATACGATATTTGTTCGGTGGATAAAAATTCGGCTTGTTTTTCCTGCGCCAATTTATGCGGATTCAACGCTATCGGCGCAGGAACGATGGCTTCCAGATCGGCTTTAGTAAGTACAGGTTCCGCCGGAACAGGTTGTTCTATCTCAGCTTCCGGGACAGATTCTAGCAAGCTTTCATCGTCTTCACGCATCGGTACTATCGTTAAATGCATATCGTCAAGATGATCGGCTTGTAGATTGCGTACAGTTGAGCGTGTGTCCGCCCTGGTTTTCGCCTGACTGCGCGCTTTTTTTTGCTTTTTAGTCAGCAAAAGCCAGAGTACGAACAGGGTTAATACCACTAGAAAAACGATAACCATCTTGCCGATTTCCAAGGCATCCCGGCTCGGATTAATCAGCTCTTTGGGCACATCAAAAATATCAGGCTTCTGTTCGATACCGCTTTTAGCACTGGAATCAGGCATCGCAGCAGACGCGCCGACCGCCTCATCCGCCGACGAGTTCCGGTTAAGCACGGCATTTTTCTGAGAACCGTCAACGCCGCCGCGCACGACCCATTTCGAAAAAATTCTTTCCACTTCCTGATCGGTTAACGAATCCAAACCTTTTTGCAGAACGCCCGCCAGTTTCGGCCAATCTTTACGCACCGCAATGCTTTCATCCGCACTGTTGCGCTCGTAAAAGGCGGCAATTTTCAATTTTGTCAATTTGTGTTTGGCTTGCAGATAATTTGCCGTGCCCAAAAATAAAATAGCTGCATCGACCTTGCCTTGATCGACTAGCTTGAGGCTTTCCAACATGCTGTCCAGCTTTACTGTAACTGCCGTTGGAAACTCCGTGCCCATTTGTTCCACATAGCGGTAACCTTTGACCACAGCCACGCGTTTGCCGGCCAGATCGCCCCGGTTGGCAATGGCGGCGTTATCCTGCCGGGTGACGATAACGAGGGATTTCGTCAAATAGGGTTTGGTAAAATTAAACCATTTAGCCCGGTCGGAACGATTAACCATGGCCGCAATAACATCCACTTTCTTTTTGGCGGCGGCCCGGTACAGGCTATTCCAGTTGGAATCCGGGTAAATAATAAACTCAGCGCCGATGCGTTGACTCAGCAACGCCATAATTTCTACCGCTATGCCGTCTATTACGCCCTGCTCATTAATAAAACTGTACGGCGGCAAACTGCCGTCATAGCCGATTTTAATGCTGCGATGACCGTCCACCCATTTTTTTTCATCCTGGTTTAACTGCAAAATCCCTGAATCTACATGCTTTTGTGCGGTTTTAACGTCTTTGCCGCCTGCGCTGAATGCCGGCTGCGCAAAGCAAAGCAACAGGCATAGCAGCAACAAAGACTTGATTTCAAAGACTGTCTGCAAAAATTTCATCATTATTGTTAATTCTAGGACACGTTTTGCCGTTGTACCAACATAAAGAACTTATGCTGAACGGATCCGGTCTGACAATTAGCACCGATTGCTGTTAAATTGGACATTCAATTGAACCGTAATGCTGAACATAGAGTTGGCGATTAATAAATAATTCCATAAAACTCTTATACTGTATCAGAATAACAACAAGTGCTGGACGGCTGACGACGATAGCGCTCTGCGTAATACCGTTGCTGTGGGGGTCTTCTAAAAAGCGTTCATAAAGATTTTCAACATAAGTCGCATTTGCTCCGTTGAGAGAAGATGATTCTTCAAAAATTTGGAAAATTGACTTCATTTAGTACATCGTCCCATTTGTTCAATAA
>VGVA01000163.1 GCA_016874115.1 Gammaproteobacteria bacterium | reverse complement strand
CCAGGTAATCACCATATAAAGCGCCAAACAAGGTAATAGCCGTTCTTCCGTTTCCAGATGCAGCCGTTTGACCTGGCAACCGCTCTTCAATACATGAAAATACACTTCGATACCCCATCACAAAAACACCTATAAACGAATTCTTGACAAACGAGGAAGTACTACCAATAATCCAAAAAGACGCACTCATGTCACTGGTCCGATGGAGCCAAGCACATGATCAAAAACTCAAGCCAATTGAATGCGAATCAGGATTCCAATCTCTGGCAGAGCCTACCCTTTCCTCAAAAGTCCCATCTGATCAACTTGGTAGCCGAACTGGTTCAGCGCCAATTGACGAAACCAACCCATTCGAAAGGGGGCTGTCATGAGCGCAGTCTTACCCAATCGCACCATTAATCAACTGGATCACAGCGGAAAAATCAAGGCTCAGCACCTCAATCGAAAAGCCATCATTTATATCCGGCAATCGACATTACAACAAGTTCAGCGGCACCAAGAATCGACCAGACTGCAATACGGGCTGGCAGATAAAGCCGTTTTATTAGGTTGGCCACGGGGCGACATAGAAGTCATTGATGAAGATCTAGGTTGCTCCGGTAGCACAATGGCGGGTAGGCAAGGATTCCAGCGGCTGGTTGCTGAAGTGGGTCTTGACCATGTGGGCTTGGTTTTGGGGCTGGAGATGTCTCGACTATCCCGTTCATCGCGCGACTGGTATCAATTGCTGGAAGTCTGCGCTATTTTCAGTACACTGATTGGTGATATGGACGGTATTTATGACCCTAGCCTTTACAATGACCGACTGTTATTAGGACTCAAGGGAACCATGTCTGAAGCGGAGTTGCACATACTGAAACAGCGCATGCTTGAGGGTAAACGCGCCAAAGCGCGTCGTGGCGAATTAGGCATGCCCGTCGCGATGGGTTTCGTTAGGCAATTATCCGGCCTCATCGTTAAAGACCCGGACGAACAAGCTCAAAGTGTCATTGAGCGCGTTTTCGAGTTGTTCGAAAGAAAAAGAACAATTAGTGGGGTTTTACTTGAACTGGTATCACAACAAATTCAAATGCCGCACCGCGTGGCAGGTGGCCTTAATAAAGGCGATCTGGTTTGGCGTCGCCCTAATCGGGTAACACTCAGTAATCTTTTGCACAACCCGATCTACGCCGGCGCTTATGCTTACGGACGTCGCCCGACCGATCCGCGTAAAAAAATCCCTGGTCGCCCTTCGACGGGGCGAACAGTCGCGGGGATCAATGACTGGGAGGTTTTAATCAAAGACCATCATCCTGCCTATATCAGTTGGTCGCAATATGAACGTAATGTTCGGCAATTACAAGCCAATACAGCTCAATCATTCGGCGTAGTACGTCAAGGAACGGCGCTCTTATCGGGCTTGCTGATTTGTGGGCGTTGCGGATTGCGCATGGCGCCACATTACAGCAACTCAGTGGGGCAATATCGTTACAGCTGTGATCGAATGAAGATTGATTATGGGGAAGCGGCTTGCCAATCCCTATCCGGCTTAACCTTGGATGACTATGTCGCCGCACAGATTTTCAAAGCCTTAAAACCCGCAGCGTTAGAAATCAGTCTAGCGGCAGCCGAAGATCAAGCCGCAGAACGTCAAAAACAACAAAAGTATTGGTTGCAGCGTTTAGAGCGAGCCCATATCGACACCGAGCGTGCCGCTCGCCAATACCATGCGGTTGAGCCTGAAAATCGCCTGGTAGCGAGAACACTTGAGCGAAAATGGGAAGAAACCCTGAATGCAGAGTTAGAACTTAAGGCGCAATATGAGCAATTTCTGCTTAAACAGCCAGCCGTTTTGTCCGAGGAAGAGCGAGTTGCCATCCAGCGCTTGGCGCAAGACATTCCCGCCCTGTGGAAAGCGGAAACCACAACGGCCATGGATCGTCAAACGATAGTTCGCCAACTCATCGAACGCATTTTAGTGACTGTTATTGATAACACGGAAAAAGTGCAAACCGAAATTCACTGGCATGGCGGATACATAACGCAAGCATGGCTAGATCGACCTGTCGCCAAATTAGAGCAAATGGCCGACTATCAAGCCATGCTGGATCGAGTAAAAGTGCTCCAATCCCAAGGTGACTCTCCTACCCAAATTGCAGAAACCTTAAATACAGAAGGCTGGAAACCGCCAAAACGGCGACAAACATTTAACGCCCCCATGGTTCGTTGCTTATTGAACCGGCAAGGCATCCAGATTGGCACCCAAAAACAGCAGCATACCGCCAATATTCCGCTGGAAGCCAATGAGTGGACTTTGAAAGCATTAGCTAACGAATTGAACATGCCGGAACCAACGCTTTATGCTTGGATAAAAAAAGGCCGAGTAAAAGCCCGGCAGATTGAAGTGAATACGCGATCATGTTGGGTCATCACTGCCAATCAGCACGAATTGGAGCAATTACGCATATTGCGGACTGTAAAACGTACCTGGATCAAATCGGTTGTGGAACCGGTACACTAATTTTCTAAAAACACGCTTATGGAGGCAACATGGCTGGTCGATTTCAATGGCCCACCGCATGGAATACAGTTCCAACATTTCAGCCGGCGACAAAGCCTTATCGGTCGTCAAAAATACCGCCCAATCATGCTTGCCGGCAGTCGTTTTTGTCTCTTCGGCAGGACACCCCCGAACGAATAACAATCGGACCTTAACCCAGTGTTCGGGTTCTTTAGGCTCAGCCAAGTTAAGTTCGACATCGAGCGTTTTGGCTTGGTACTTTTGCCCACGAATGGGTTCCCAGTTTTTGCGAATATGGTGTTGGTAAAGCGCCTGAAGATCCAACTCCTGACTCACCGTTTCACCACGAACCGACTCATTTAGCCGGTATTTCATTTTGTTTTTCTTCATCCGAAGCACCGGAACCAATGCAGTTTCCTGGGTTAAGCGTATCATGCCCTTCGTGCCAAACCAGGCGTCAGCCAGCAGATAGTCGGCCATGATTCCGGCGTTCAAGGCACGCTTCACCATGGCGCTGACCATCTCAGGTTTGGTGCATTGTTGGGCCGTCCGATAGCGTTTGGCGACCATGCTGCGCCCATCCTCGAAAGCTTCATGCAACGGTATCGCTTTCGTCTGACTGATAAACAATTCACTGTCCAGCGGTACAAATCCCTCTTCGCAACTTAGGCCTAATGTCAGCACTTGTTGCCCCATGACATGGCGTCCAAAAGTATGATCGAAATGACTGGATATCCCTGGCATCTTCTTGCCGAAACGTTGCAATACAGAATCATCGACCACATAGGCTTTTTTACCAGTTGCTTTAAGGGTCTGTACCGTCTTGCCGGCAATCAGCCGATGATATTTTCGCCAATCCAGGTCTTCCCGGTTCATCGTGTCATAAAGCGCATCCTTACCCATAGCGTCTTGCAAACATTCCCGTGCAAACATGCCGATGGATTCTTTCTTCAACCATAGCCAAAGCATTAAACTAAAAACAACTTCGCTGATGGGAGTCCCAGAGCGCTTGGTGAAACCCGCCCTGTTTAGAATCGTGTTCATGCCGATGTCCCGCCAGAGGCTGGCGAACAGGTTGTCCATTAACACCCCGTTTGTGTTCAGAAGGTCTGCGGTTAATGCTGGTAGTTCAGTGAGGTTTGTGGCACGATTCATATGGCGTCCTTTTGGGGTTTGATTTGGACTTCAACTACCCATTATTATACCCTTTTAGGACGCAACTATCTTTATAAATCAGAGTCTTATAGTGATTTTTCAACTCCGAAACTTTAGTAATAAAAATTGAATTCACATTTTTCTTATTGCTGACTTTAAATTCAACAGTTTTTGCTGAGAGTTTAATGCAATTCAAAATGTCTGCCAAAACTGATGAACAAGAGTTCATTCGTCAATACTTTCTTAGAGGTCAGT
>VGVA01000162.1 GCA_016874115.1 Gammaproteobacteria bacterium | reverse complement strand
GGAAACCGGCAACGATTCCTATCGATTTAAGCAACGCAAAAAGGCGGTAGAAAACCTATAACCTTACAGTTTGGCTGGAAACTATTCGGCGCTCTTTAGTGGAAACTTTTCAAAGCCGTTTGACAGTCCGCCACCTTCGGCAACCGCCGGCGTTTTTTTAGCCACGCGGCCACGGTGGGGCGCGACACCCCGAACGTGCGCGAGATGCCCCGCAGGCTGGACCGTTCCTGGTACGCCCGCAGGATTTCTTCCTTGCGCCCCTGGTCGTACCGGACGGTCGGTTCCAGCACCCGGTGGACGCCACAATCCTTGCAGCGGTATTGCTGCTTGCCGCCCGCGTTGCGCCCGTTCTTGACGATGTTTTCGCTTTGGCAAGATCGGCATGTGGGCTTTACTGTCTGTTCAATCATAAGTTTATGCAAAATACATAATGTAACTTATCACTTATAATTTTGCCACTACCTTGGCTTTTAGCTAATTCATTTTCGCTGGCTTCGCGGGTAGCTACATCAGTGCTGACGGGAAATTGTGTTAAATAATGAGTGCCTGCAGCCAATGTCGCACCTAATTTTTCCAGAAAAAACAGGCGCGTTCTGCCCGGAATCGACTTTCTTTCAGGCGGATATTTATGATTAAGGATCTGTAAAACTTGAAAAATTTGATGGCACTTGGGCAACTCGTCATAATCCGCGAATGTTTTCAGCCAATTAGAAAACTCCATTTCATCAATGGCAAACGGTAAAGAGTGGCCTTGATAAGCAGGACTTGACGGAAATAATCTGGATAAATTCGACGAGTGCAAACTCATTAATGCGCCTTCATTTATAATGCTGAATCAAAATGTACCTAAAAATCGAGGAATTCATTAATAACGTGATAGTGATCAGTCGATTGAATTCGTGAAAACTTACTTTTACCTGTTACTGCCTCTAAATACAGCCGGTTTCAAGACTACAAAATTATAGACTGTTAATGAGTAAGTCTTGAGTGTTATTCATCAATTTTAAAATAACGGCTTGATGACGGAATCCACCTGCGCCACATCGATAACGCCAAAATAGCGGCCATCGAAAGGATCGTTGCCGGAATCGGACGTCAACAACACTTCATTTTCTTTCAACTCGTAATGATCCAGCATAAACGTCCGCATGACGCGGCCTTCTTTATCTTTGATTAATGGCTTGCTGTTAGCCAGCACCCGATCATTAACCTTAACGCCATCTTCATTAATGGTAACGACATCTTTGCGTTTAGCGGCTACCGTCAGCATCAAACATTCGAAACCGTTAGGACAACTACCGCCGCCGACAAGACCGTTCTGTTTCGCCTCATGAAAAACCGGCAAATCCGGCGGACAAAATGTCACCAGCTTGCCGATAGCCAGGGGTTTATCCTCGCGCAGATACAAACCGGCAGGAATGGTTGAACCGGTATAGACGATACCGCCCATGGTAAAAAAGGCTCCGCCTATCAATAGGATAGCAGCTACAAGAAGGATCGGAAACAACGGTAATTTGGATTCATTGGTCATGGCGATGCTCAATGCAAAAAGTAGTTATAATTTGCCGGGCAGTATAACTTTCGGTTTAAAATTTCACAACGAAGACAACAGGCAAATACTGCCGTCCAGCCAACTATCATGAATTAACCGCCAAAATGTCTCCGCCGTTTCGGCAATCCCCGACCGGATATTCCATAAACCCAGACCGCTGACGATCACCAGACCGCCGCCGATCCAGCGTTTAAAATATAAATCGTTCATCATAATGGTATGGTGCGCTTTTAAACCGAGTACATGTCCGATTGCCGCTACCGGCAATAACATTAATGCGGTCGTAAAATAAAGGTTGGCGGAAAAGGCAATGAAAGTTGCCATCTTAATGCTCACCAGAATAAACCATAAAACAAACAACGTATCGCGCAACTGTTCTTTGCTGACATTGCGCATATATACTGCCACCATTAACGGCGCACCGGTTAAGGAAGTCCCCGCGACATAACCGCCGATAATTAACAATACTTTATCCATCCAGGCTCTGCCGCTTTGAATGGCGCGGTTAAACAACCACATCACGCCATAAAACAAGGTAATGCCATAGATAAATGCGTTCAGCCACAGAATCGGCAAGTTCAACAAGCCGAAAACGCCCACAACCGCAGGCGGAATGATATAAACGGAAGATTGCCGCAAATAACGCCAATCCACATTATGCAACCGAGTGCGCAAGGTCAACCCGGAAAAAAACAACAAATGAACGCTGATGATCGGCAGCCAAACCCTGGGATCGTTATGCACAAACAACATCAGCGGCAACCCTAAAGCCGCGCCGCCAAAACCCAGCCCGGTGCGCACAAATCCCGCCAACACAAACAACAACCCAGTCAACACCATCTGCTGCTGAGAAAACTCTAAAAACATAATCCATTAATGAAAAGAAGAATGACCGGCTATTGTATCGCGTTGGCGGTTCATTAATGATTTGCTGTTATTTGCACCTGAATGACTTTGCTGTCCAGCTTTTCCGTACAAATATTAATCGGCAAAAACAGTTCATCGGCTTCATCGGCACACAATTAGACTCAGGTAGCAGCGCGGGGCGATGGGAAAAGTGGCGGCCTACCGTATCGTTGGTGCAACATGAAGCCCTGGTGATTGACCGGATGGTGCTGTTATATGACCCGAAATACCCAAAGTTAAGGGATATAATCAGGGATGACATAGCAGCCGTATCACCAGAGACTGAAGTAAAGCCTGTGGAAATAACGATTGCCGATCCCTGGGATTTCGGCTAAGTGTATGCAGCTTTGTTCGATTTCGCGGAACAATTCCCCTTCGATACCGAAAACGAAGAGTACTGGATACACATCACCACCGGCACCCATGTCTTCCAGATTTGCCTGTTTTTAATGGTGGAGGCACGGTACATCCCCGGCTTGTTGTTGCAAACTTCGCCGCCACGAAAATCGAGAGCTGATTTTGTCGGCAAATACGAGCTGATCGACCTGGATTTAAGTCATTACGATGCCATCGCCAAGCGCTTTGCCAAGCAAGAAGCCGATGCGATTGCCTTGTTGAAATCCGGCATCGAAACGCGGAACACGGCCTTCAACCGCATGATAAGCGAAATTAAGCATGTCGCCGTGCGCTCGAAAGCACCGATGTTGTTGATGGGACCAACCGGTGCGGGCAAGTCCTTCCTCGCCAAGCGGGTGTACGAGTTGAAAAAAGCCCGCCACCAATTAAGCGGCGGCTTTATCGAAGTCAATTGCGCCACTTTGCGCGGTGACGGCGCGGCGGCTGATCGGGCAGGTTTGCTGCGTAGCGCAAACAAAGGCTTGCTGTTTCTAGATGAAATCGGCGAACTCGGCGCGGACGAGCAGGCCATGTTACTGAAAGCCATCGAAGAAAAGCAGTTTTATCCGGTCGGTGGCGATAAGTTGGTGATGAGCGACTTTCAGTTAATCGCAGGAACGCATCGGGATTTGTGCCAAGACGTACAATCTGGCCGCTTCCGTGAAGATTTGTTCGCCCGTATTAATTTGTGGGCGTATCATTTGCCGTCGTTGGCGCAGCGCCCGGAAGATATTGAACCGAACATTGATTACTTATTGGCGCAACAATCGTCGGAAATCGGCAGCAAAGTCAGTTTCAACAAGGAAGCGCGGCAAAAGTACCTGCGTTTTGCCATGTCCCATGAAGCCTTATGGCTGGGCAATTTCCGCGACTTAAGCGCGTCGATACTGCGTCTGGGCACTCTTGCCGACGGCGGGCGGATTACCGATGGGCGCATCGAAAAACCCACCCATGTTAAAATAGCATATCTACATAGCCGCTAGATTGATGCACACCACCATGATCAAAGAAAGCCTATTTGCCGCCGAAGAACGTGAAGCCAAACTCGATATGTTGGGCGACATTCTGCAAGTAATGGAAAAGCACGTGGACTTTGCGACCAT
>VGVA01000161.1 GCA_016874115.1 Gammaproteobacteria bacterium | reverse complement strand
CGTATGGCCTTGCATTTTGACTACGCACTACGCTTGCGCTCCAACTCCGTCAAAACGCCCGGCCTCTACGGCTACGCAGGGGTCGTCGTACATCGCTCGGCTTCGCTCGCTTCCATGTACTCCTTCAATGACATCGCACAACTCGTTTAATATTGCGCCTAACGGGCTTTTCATGTTGTGTTCGCGCGCCAGCATACCGTCGATTGCGTTCAATGCCATGCGCACCAGCATAACGACTGGCACCAATAAAAACACCGCTTTATGCTGCCCGGCGGCTGTTAAAGCCAAACCAACTATTAATGACAATATTAATGTGGCGATAGTCACTTGATTGGCGGTGACGCCTTTCTCCGCCAGACGCTGCGTGATTGGCCGCAACAGGTTTTGAAATGCAGGTTTGATATCGTAAATGCTGGCCATGCTTCTATAAAATGAAACGTCTGTTATTAATCGTCCAATTCTTCAATGAAGGTATTTACAATCGGTACCTGAACGTAATGTTTTTTATCATCCCAAAAGTAATAATAACCTTTGTCGGTGGATGTCACTTTACCGTTTTTAATCTTCCAGGTTTTTGTCGTCGCGCCGTTGGCGTAAGTCACCAGATAATCGCTGTCCATGAGTTCTACGACTTTTCTGGAAAGCTGGTTTTGTTGATCCTGGGTACACGCCGTTAACCACAGCAGCAGCGCTAAAGCGATGTATTTCATAATGTCTTTCTTCTAAACCATTAATTCAGGAAAGCCTCATGCAGACGTAGTGCAGGAGGCAAGTTTAGCCGCCATTTTACTCTATTAATTATCGGCTTTGTTAGGGCAAGTAACTTAAAACAGCAGAACGAAATCATTAATCCCGATGGTTATTTACACCCCGGAATAAGACGCAAGCCAGTTTTTGATCTCATCTGCTGGCATAGGCTTGGCGATCAGATAACCCTGAATATGATCGCATTCCAGCGATTTCAGGGTGCTAAGTTGCTCAATGGTTTCGACTCCTTCGGCGCATACTGTCATCCCCAAGGTTTTACCGAGGACAATAATGGCTTTAACGATGGCTATGTCGCTTGCTGCATCGGCGATGTCATGAATAAAACTTCTATCTATTTTAAGCTCATTAACAGGCAGTTGCTTTAGATAACCTAAAGAAGAATAACCGGTGCCGAAGTCGTCCAGCGACAGAAAAGTGCCGGATTGATTAATTTCGTCCAGTATCAGTTGAATGGTACTCACGTTTTCGATCAACGCATGTTCGGTCAATTCAATTCCCAACCGGTCGCCATCGATATTGTAAATCTTTCGCATGCAGTTAATATCATCGATAATTTGACGGCTGGACAAGTGTTTGGCCGAAATATTGACCGAAACCCGAGGAACATGAACCCCTTCCGCATCCCATTTTTTTATCTGTCGGCCGACCACACCCAGACACCAGATGCCTAGTTTAATGATTAATTGAGATTGTTCGGCAATGGGAATAAACCTATCCGGACTAATAAAGCCTTTTTCGGGATGCCTCCACCTGACCAATGCTTCCACGCCGACCAATCTTCCGGTTGGCAAATGAATCTGCGGCTGATAGACCAAAAATAATTCGTTCCGCTGCAGCGCATAACGCATGCCGTTTTCCAATTCCATCCATTCGCAAGCGACGGTATTCAGATCGTCCGTATAATAATGGAAATTATTATGACCTTTGCTTTTAGCGCGATACATGGCAAGATCGGCGTAAGAAACCAGGGTTTGCATCTGGTCGGTATCGTCCGGGTAAACGCTTAAGCCGATGCCGACCGATGTATAGATTTGTAACCCGCCAAGCATGAACGGAAACCACTGCAAAAACCTTGCTCACGGAAAGAGTCGGCATTTGGTTGTTTAATGAAGATCGTACCGCCATCGAATGCATTGAACAGTACGAACTGAGCGCCAATCGTCATACCGCTGGCGGACGGCTGGGTATTAATGACTATCCAACTTATTTTAAAGCCTTGCAAGGCGCGCGTAATATCACGGTGTGCGACACCTTCAACGATCCTATAACGCATGAGTTTTGACCTGGAAGGAGTACATGGAAGCGAGCGAAGCCGAGCGATGTACGACGACCCCTGCGTAGCCGTAGAGGCCGGGCGTTTTGACGGAGTTGGAGCGCAAGCGTAGTGCGTAGTCAAAATGCAAGGCCATACGACACGGCGTCAAGTCATTCGCGCAAGGTCAAAATACGAAGCAAGGCGGAAGCCGATGTTTTGTGTTTTGGGCTGTAGCGGGACGAACGCAAGCCGCCGAAGGCAAACTCGCCACGTCATTTTTCGCTGCTGAAATCGGATTGGACCCCATTTCAGCTTTCGCGAAAATAGTGGCGCGCTGGAATATCTGCCCAAATTCAACATCAGAGCGCTGTTAGATGCGCCGATACAATTCGGCAACGAGTTTGCCGGTATCGTCTGCCACGAACATACCGGCGCCAGACACCACTGGACCTTGGACGAAGAAAATTTTGCCGGTTCCATTGCCGATCTTGCCGCGTTAGCGTTTGAAGTTAAAAAACGGCAAGACGCCGAAACCGCTTTACGCGCCAACAATTTGGAATTAGAAGCAAAAGTACAAGACAGAACGGCCGAACTGGCCGGTTTAAACGCCGATTTAAAAAAGAAATTGCCGAAAGGAAACGCGCCGAAGCCGTTTTGCTGGAAAGCGAATTACGCCTGCGACTGGCCATTAATGCCGCTAACATCGGTGTATGGGACTGGAATTATCAACACAATACCTTTAATTACTCGCCCGAATGGAAACGGCAATTAGGCTATGACGACCAGGAAATATCCAACCGGTATTTCGAATGGGAAAACCGTCTGCATCCAGATGATAAACAGAAAGCGGTCATCGCCATACTAAATTTCATCAAAAATCAGTCTGCAGAGTACGCCATTAATTTTCGTCTTCAGCATAAAAACGGCTCGTACCGCTGGATACATTCAAGAGGCCAAGCCGTCGAACGCGACAATAACGGCAAAGCGACGCGCGTTTTGGGGTGTCATATCGATATCACGCAATTAAAGGAATCGGAAGAAGAGTTAAAGACATTCCACTGGTTTGCGGAAAGCGCAGGTCAAGGCAGGGCCATGGCAACCTTTGACGGAACGATTAAATATATTAATCCGTCACTGTTAAAAATAGTGAGTTATTTAGGCCTGAATTCGCAGGAACTTAATTTATTCAATAGCTTTTATGCCGAGGAATCGGCCAGTATGCTCAACAAAGTAATTTTGCCTGCCCTGTTTAACAACGGCAAATGGCTTGGCGAACTTGATCTAGGCAGCGGTTCCAGCAGGCGGACACCAACATTGAATGATTTTTTTGCCGTCCGCGACGAAGACGGCAAACCCCAATACATCGCCAACATTATTACCGATGTGTCGCAGCAGAAAGAAATAGAAAAGCAATTATTAAACGCTAAACTGGCGCGGAATCGGCCGACCGCACCAAATCTCTATTCATTGCCAGCATGTCGCACGAATTACGTACGCCGTTGAATTCCATCATCGGTTTTACGGGTATTCTGCTGCAAGGCTTATCCGGCGAATTAAACGAACGCCAGAAAGATCAGCTGAGCCGCGTATCCCGTTCTGCGAAACACTTGCTTAACTTGATTTCCGACATTATCGATTTGTCCAAAATCGAAGCAAACCGCATTGACGTTCATCCGGAAACCGTAAGATTACAGGAAGTCGTTGCACATGCCGCAGACAGCGTCAGAACGCTTGCCGATGACAAGAAACTAAAGCTTCTAGTTGACGCACCCTACGACATTACTGTCTATACCGACCGTAAACGCTTGCTGCAATGCATCATCCTAAAAAGATCAGTTTGCCTCTTATGCAGGTGCGGGAAGGCAATCTGGTGGATGTAATTGCCGACCTCGAAGATACTTTACTAGCGCCAAACTTAATATCCGGCACCAACGCTGTTGGGCATTG
>VGVA01000160.1 GCA_016874115.1 Gammaproteobacteria bacterium | reverse complement strand
GATGATTGGGTTGTTAGTATGTAGCATGAGCGTTACCTCTGGTTAAGTTTGATTACGGATTCGACACCCTTATCAAACTCGGTAACGCTCGCTTTTTCAAGAGCTGTGTCAGATTAGATCGGAACTAGTGCACCTTATTAATTAGCGCTTTTTTTGGAATGCCGTAACATTCTTTAATGTTAACGCGATCATGTTTTGGTAACTACCTGTCTATCTGCTTTTCCCCAGTTAATCAAAGTTTTGAGAGCGCTGAACCTCTTCCGCAGAATGCTATCTAACGCCACGCTATACTTACCGGCGCATAACGGTATCAGTTAATGCGAATGAATTTGTTATTAATGAATGGCAGGCAATGAAGGAAGTTCTCGTGAGTGATTCACAAAAATGGTGGTTATTGGCGTTAACAGGTTTTAGCGGCTGGCTGATTTACTTGCTGTCGCCGGTATTAATGCCTTTTGTTTTCTCGGCGGTGCTGGCATATCTGGGCGATCCGCTTACCGACAAGCTGGAAGCCAAGCGATTGTCCAGAACGCAGGCCGTTACCGTTGTGTTTCTTACTATGGCGCTGATTTTTGCGTTTGTCCTGTTTTTACTGATTCCGCATCTGGAAGTACAGATCAGCAATTTTATCGGCAATTTACCGGCTTATGCCGACAAGATTAATAACAGTCTTCTGCCGTGGCTAAGCCAGCGTTTTAAGATCGATCTGCGACCGCTCGACATTAACGAACTGATTAATGTGCTCAAAAGCCATTGGCAAAATGCCGGCGGCTTGGCTGAGACTGCCATGAATTCGCTGACTAAGTCCGGTAGCGCCATTATCGCCTGGTTAATGAATCTGCTGTTAATTCCAGTGGTAACGTTTTACCTGCTGCGCGACTGGGATATTCTGGGGGCAAAAATTTACCGGCTGTTGCCCCGGAGAATTGCGCCGGTTGCGGCAAAACTGGCGGGCGAGGTCGATACGGTGCTGTCAGCGTTTTTGCGCGGCCAATTTTACGTCATGCTGGCGCTGGCCGGTATTTACAGCATCGGCCTGTGGCTGACTGGATTGGATGTCGCGTTATTAATCGGCTTTTTAGCAGGCATGGTGAGTTTTGTGCCCTATCTTGGCGCCATCGTCGGCATTATCAGCGCCTGTACGGCGGCTTTAGTGCAATTTCATGAGATTACGTCATTAATACCGGTCGCTGTGGTGTTTTTGGTGGGGCAAACGCTGGAAGGCACGGTATTAACTCCCAAACTGGTCGGCGGCAAAATCGGTTTGCATCCGGTCGCGGTGATTTTTTCGGTGATGGCGGGCGGGCAATTATTCGGCTTTCTGGGAATATTGCTGGCCTTGCCAGTTGCCTCGATCATCATGGTTTTTCTGCGTCATATCCATGATATTTACCGGGATAGCGAGTTTTATGGGAAGGGATAATTAATGAATTTAAGCTACCTTGCGTTTTTTATAGAAATAACATTTCATTGTGAATAATTGGCATAAATGCCCCAGTTTGTCGGTCGCATTGCCGCGAAGTGGTTGTGCGATATAAGGTTACATTTAATGTGTCAGGTAACGCTATGCGCAATCTGACCTATAAAAAACGCCTTAGAGTTGTTGGGCGGTTAATTTCATCAGCAGTATTTAACACAAGGCTTACCTTGGTACACTATTAATTCACCGATGGAGAAAACCGTTTCACCAGCGTTTTCCAAATACCTTAATGTCTCATATTCCTGATCCGCCGGAACAATCACAATCATTCCTACACCGCAATTAAATGTCGTCAGCATATCGGCTTGACTGACGTTACCTTGCTGTTGCAGCCACTTAAAGATGGGCGGCAAAGGCCAGGCGTTCAGATTTATGCGCGCGGCGATGCCGTCAGGTAACACCCGGGGCAGGTTTTCGGTGATACCGCCGCCGGTGATGTGCGCTAAGGCATGGACTGGCAATTGATTAATAAGAGATAACAAGGACTTCACGTAAATACGGGTCGGTTCAAGCAGAGCTTTACCCAACGTGCTACCGGCAAACGCATCGTTTAAGTTTGCGCCGCTCTTTTCCAGAATTTTACGAATTAATGAATAACCGTTGGAATGAGGGCCGGATGAGGCAATGCCGATTAATTTATCGCCCGACTGCACTTTGCTGCCTTCGATAATTTTACTTTTTTCGACAATGCCGACGCAGAATCCGGCCAGATCGTATTCGCCATCGGCGTACATTCCCGGCATTTCCGCGGTCTCGCCGCCAACCAGGGCCGCGCCAGCCAATTCGCAACCCTTGCCGATACCTTCGATGACAGCGGCGGCGGTATCGACATCCAGCTTGCCGGTGGCGAAATAATCCAGAAAAAATAAAGCCTCGGCACCTTGCACGACAATGTCGTTAACGCACATTGCGACCAGATCGATGCCGATAGTATGGTGGATGCCGGTTTCAATCGCCAGTTTTAGCTTAGTGCCGACGCCGTCGGTACCGGATACGAGTATGGGGTTTTTATAGCGTTCCAAAGGTAATTCGAACATCGCGCCAAAGCCGCCCAAACCGGCCATGACGCCGGGAATGCGGGTGCGGGCGGCGATAGGTTTGATGCGCTCAACCAAGACGTTGCCGGCGGCAATGTCCACGCCTGCGCTTTGGTAATTCAGGCTTTCTCGATTTTGTTCGCTCAATGGATGTACTCTTGCTAAAATTGCCCAGACTGGTATTGTACAAGACAACAATAATTAATTAGAAAATAATCAATGCAGTACCGGCTTTAAATTTGGGTAAATCACTAAATAACGAGATAACGAAGGAGGCGAAAGATGAAACCAGCACTGTTTTTGCAAAGCTTGGCGCTGATGGCGACCGCTTTATTAACGATAAAGGCGTATGCTTACGAAGACGAAAAGAAAAAAGAACTCTGCAGACCGCCAAAAATTCAGGAATTTACTTTACCTGTCTACAGCGAAAACAACAAACAAGAAGTGGCGCCGGAAAGCGAATTCAGTTTTGTGGTTTCAGGATGGGCGAATCATAAAAAAATCCAATTAACCGGTAAAGGCAAGGACATTCCTTTTACCGTCAAAAGTAATGAGACATTTCACAAAATTACTGCGAAGTTAATACCGGAATACACCGGTCAGACGGTACGTATAAGCACTCGTATTCCTGCATTGCTGGATTGTTACTCTACGATGGGTTGGTTGGTTAAAGTGGCTGATAAGCCGCAAGCACCAGTTGCACCAGCGGGAACTGCCGCACCGGCGGAGGCAAACCCAGCGGGAGCGTCAACAACGGGTAGCCAACCTGCCGCCGACGCGCCAACTACGCAAACGCCGCCTGCAACCAAACCTGCGGAAGCTGCGTCTCAACCGGAAGCACCAGCTGCTTCGCCTGCCAATTAAAGGTAGGGATTAATAAAATAGGAAGAAATAAAAAAAGTTATTGCGCCGATAAAATGGGGTGCTAAAGATGGCGCAATAACTTTAAAAAATTAAGGAGTCTTCGTGTTAATCCTGTGCACTGGCTGATTAAACCAGACTTCGTCCTGAAGTTATTCGTGCATAAGATTCCTAAGGCTAACGGGGTTGGTATCAGCCCTGTTTGCGTTTCAAACCGAGCAAACCTAAAGCCGCCGAACCGAATAACCAAACGGCTGCCGGTACCGGTACTGCGCTGGGATTGCCGCCGCCTGGATGACCGCCATTGTCAATATTGCAGAATGGGCGGCTACCCCAACCATGTTCGCCTTTATTCGCAATTAATGCGAAAAGATGATGAGGGCGCCAATGATGTTTTGAATGTTTATCGAAAACATCATCTAAATCATCATGATGATCTTTATGATGTCCTATACCGATGTAATGTCCATAACCGTGGTGATGTCCGCGGTGCGAATGATGAGAATCAAGATCCATTCTGGCCGCGTTAGCGCCCATGCTAAATCCGATTAACAGCCCAGCGCGCCACTATTTTTCGCGAAAGCTGAAATGGGGTCCAATCCGATTTCAGCAGCGAAAAATGACGTGGCGAGTTTGCCTTCGGCGGCCTGCGTTCGTCCCGCTACAGCCCAAAACACAAAAC
>VGVA01000159.1 GCA_016874115.1 Gammaproteobacteria bacterium | reverse complement strand
CCGCCCGCAAACCAATGGCAAGGCCGAACGGGTCATCCGCACCTTGATGGAGATGTGGCATGTGAAAACCGAATTCAAGGATAACTTCGACCGACAATTGCAATTGAACCGTTTCATCAACTTCTATAACACCGTCAAACCACACAAGGCTTTGAATAATTCAACTCCTTATGAAATACTCTACCAATATTTTAATCAACCACTCTGTAAACAACCCTGAGATTTCTTACAGCTTATCTATTTTATCCGACAATGTTCGATTTCTTCGCCGATGCGTTGGCGATCCCAGCCCAAAGCTTGTCCGGCCAACTGGGCAAGCCGGATTAATTCCGCTTCGGTTAATTTCGCCAAAATTAATAACGGCACACGCCGTCTGAGCAGATCGTCAAGGTGTATTACCATTTCCTGTTGTGCGCAAAAGACTAAATCCGCCAAAATAAAAGGTAGATCAGGGATGATACGTTGCGTTAATGACAGATTCGCTCGGCAAAGTGTGAAGAGATCATTAACCCGTTGGCCGTGCCGTTTGACCAATATTTCGGTATCGGTTGGATGAATGCCCAGTTGCCGACCAGTCTTTTCAGCATCGTCGAGCAGTTGTCGATAGTTAATATCCATTAACCAAGGTAGCGGCCTGCCGACCGTTTGGCTGGGCGTTTTAATGTCAAGACGGGTGCACACGCAATCGACGATACGGCTGGCGTCTTCCCGCGCCGAGGTCAATTTGCCGCCGATGGAGACGATTAATCCGTTCGGCTCTTGCATCAGCAGCCAGTCGCGGCTGAGCTGCGACGGATTCGACTTATCGCTTTCCTGCAGCACCCGAATACCGGCAAAGTGTCCGATGATGTCGCGTTCGCTCCAATTAACCTCCGCCAGTACCCGGTTGGTTTCGGTCAGCAAGTACTGAATGTCGCTGTCCGTCACCGTAACATGGTCGATATCGCCGTTAAAATCGGTGTCAGTGGTGCCCAGTAACGTGCGCCCGTACCAGGGAATCATAAAAAATATTCGCCCGTCCGCTTGCGCCGTTAATAACAATGCTTCATTAATCAATACATTAGGCATAACTAGATGTACGCCTTTGGTCAAGCGCGCCCCGTTTTGTCGGCGACGACATGTTTGCGACCAGCGGCCGGTGGTATCGACAACCTGTTTTGCGCTGACGGTAAACGATTCGCCCGTTAGCCGATCCTGCAATACCGCGCCTGCAACAACGCCGCTTGGTTCGATAAATTCAATGACCGCACAATAATTGGCGCAAGCAGCGCCGGACAGGTATGCGCCATAAATAAGCTCAAGTACAAAGCGGGCATCGTCGCATTGCGCGTCGAAATAAGTAAAACCCGAGAGTAATTCTGCCGGTTTCAGGTGCGGAAAATGTTGCAATAATTCATCCTTGGTCAAAGACTGCCGACGCTGGCTTTCCGGCGTTTTCCCGGCCAGAAAATCATACAAAGCCAAGCCGATGTTTATTTTGAATGATCCCAAGCGATTGTTTTTATAGATGGGAATGCCGAAACGCAAAGGCCAGACCCGATGCGGAGCGGTGTGTAACAGCATTTGCCGCTCGATTAATGACTTTTTCACCAACGCAAAATCGAACGTTTCCAAATAGCGCAAACCGCCGTGGATTAATTTGCTGGATGCCGATGACGTACCGCCGGCCCAGTCGCCTTTATCCACGATGGCGACGGATAATCCGCGCAAAGCGGCATCGTAAGCGACCCACGCGCCGTAAATGCCGCCGCCGCAGACGAGCAGGTCGAATGGTTGCGCGCTCAGTTTATTAATATCCCGCTGCATAGTTTGCTGAAAGTAGAAGTTACGTTATTTCGACAACAAATATTGCATCGATGTTTCTTTGTGTTGGCGGCTGTGCTTGCTGAAATAAATTGAGCGTAGGGCGATTTATATATTTTTACAAGAGATTAAACGCGAATTGTTATAAAATACTTGCATAATGACGGTCTTGTTATGCGTTGTTTTTGCAGCGTTATTGGGGTGTTTTTGGTTTAATTATAGATTCGACCCTTAAATGTTTGAACCGTTCGTGCTGAGCTTGTCGAAGCACAGACCGCCTTTCGACAGGCTCAAGGCGAACGGAAACTTTAAACTTCACAAGGCCGGATCAATAATGGTTTTCATAGCAAATAACGACGGAGTCAGTTAATGCGCATAATCCTGTTAGGAAGTCCCGGATCAGGCAAAGGTACGCAAGCCCAGTTTATCACCCAGAAGTACGGAATTCCCCAGATTTCCACCGGCGATATGCTACGGGCGGCCGTGCGGGAAGGTACGCCATTGGGCCTTGCTGCTAAACAGGTGATGGATGCCGGCGGACTGGTATCCGATGAGATCATTCTTGGTCTTATTAAGGAGCGCATCAAGCAAGCGGATTGCCGAGACGGTTTTTTATTGGACGGTTTTCCGCGCACCATTGCGCAGGCTGAAGGATTAAAAACGATGGCTGTCGCGATCGATACCGTCATTGAAATTGCTGTGGATGATGAGCAAATCGTCAGGCGCATGGCTGGACGCCGGGTGCATTTAGCGTCGGGTCGGACTTACCATATCGATTTTAATCCGCCCAAAACCGAAGGGGCTGACGATGTAACCGGCGAACCGTTAATTCAACGCGATGACGACAAGGAAGAAACCGTGCGTAAACGTCTGGCCGTTTATCACGAACAGACGAAGCCACTGGTGGACTATTATTCGCGGCAGGAACAAGGTGTGCAATTTCATACTATTTCCGGCGTTGGCGGAGTTGATGAGATTACCGGTAAAATTTTTGCTATCCTGGGTTAGCTGTTAATAACCGTACAATCCTTATAACTAGTTAATTAATAATATAAAAGTAGAGAACAATGATAAAGTTTTATAGCGTCGCCGTCGTCGGCGCGACGGGGGCGGTAGGCGAGGCGATGCTGTCCATTTTAGAAGAAAGGAAGTTTCCGGTCGGTGAAGTTCATGCGCTTGCCAGCAGCAAGTCTGCCGGGAAAAGAATTCCGTTTCAAGGCGGCTCGCTCAAAGTTGAAGACTTGGCGACATTCGATTTTTCCCGAGTGCAAATTGCTCTGTTTTCAGCCGGGGCGTCCGTTTCCGCCGAATACGCGCCGAAAGCGGCGGCGGCAGGTTGCGTGGTGGTGGATAATACCTCGTATTTTCGTTACGACGATGATATTCCATTAATCGTGCCGGAAGTTAATCCGGAAAAAATAGCGGATTACAGGAACAAAAATATCATCGCCAATCCAAATTGCTCAACCATCCAGATGCTGGTGGCGTTAAAGCCTATTTATGATGCTGCCGGCATCGAACGGATTAATGTCAGCACCTATCAGGCGGTGTCCGGCACCGGCAAGAAAGGTATTGACGAACTGGCCAAACAAACGGCTAAGTTATTGAATGGAAAGCCAGTTGAGTCCACTGTTTATCCCAAACAAATCGCCTTTAATGTGTTGCCGCAGATAGATGTCTTCCAGGACAACGGCTATACCAAGGAAGAAATGAAAATGGTGTGGGAAACCCAGAAAATTTTGGGCGATAACTCCGTGAAAGTAAATGCGACAACAGTGCGGGTTCCGGTGTTTTACGGTCATTCCGAGGCGGTTAACGTTGAAACCAAGGAGAAAATAGACGCCACAACCGTGCGGGAATTACTCGACAAAGCGCCGGGCGTAACGGTGGTGGACGAACGCGTAAACGGCGGTTATCCGACGGCGGTTACCGAGTCGTCCGGACACGATAATGTGTTCGTCGGACGAATCCGGGAAGATATTTCCCACCCCAAAGCCATTAATCTGTGGGTGGTCGGCGATAATGTCAGAAAGGGTGCTGCCTTGAACAGCGTACAGATAGCTGAAATACTGGTAAAAAATTACATCTAAGCTAATCTTATTACATTAATTGTAAGAAATCTCAGGGTTGTTTACAGAGTGGTTGATTAAAATATTGGTAGAGTATTTCATAAGGAGTTGAATTATTCAAAGCCTTGTGTGGTTTGACGGTGTTATAGAAGTTGATGAAACGGTTCAATTGCAATTGTCGGTCGAAGTTATCCTTGAATTCGGTTTTCACATGCC
>VGVA01000158.1 GCA_016874115.1 Gammaproteobacteria bacterium | reverse complement strand
AACAATCCGCTGATGTGCAAAAATTCTATGAAAAAGGGCAATTGCCCCATCGCCGTCACCGATGCTTGTGGATCCCATTCCACATGGATCCTGCCGCCAAATGTTTCTACCCTGACAGGTTCAGCATACGGAATTAATGCCTTCGGTTCGGGTTCACCCAAAGGGTGAATGATCTGTTCTGCCATATGCGCCTCCTTGCCGCTTAATTTCAAACAGTTAACAATTTTTTGCAACCTTAAGATGCTCTTTTAAGGTTTATGGATGTTCATTTACAGTATTCTCCAGAATACTGTAAACAACGCTAGAAATTTTTACACCTAATGTATTTCAGATCGTAACAAGTTGAACTTACAAAAATACGAGGAATAGCCACAATAAACCTGTAGTTAACGATCAAAAGTTAGTAGTAAATTTCATTGTATTCTCTAACTAACTATTTTTCTTTCCCCGCCGCCTTAATCAACCTTATCCCCAATTCCTTCAACTGCGCGTCCGGTACGACGGCGGGGGCGCTAACTAATGGGCAGGCCGCTGATTGGGTTTTCGGGAAGGCGATAACGTCGCGGATGGAGGTGGAGCCGGTCATCAACATGACCAATCTGTCCATGCCGAACGCCAAGCCGCCATGCGGCGGCGCGCCGTATTTGAGCGCATCGAGCAGGAAGCCGAATTTTTCCCGCGCTTCTTCCTCACCGATGCCGAGGATGTCGAGCACGGTCGATTGCATGGCCGGGCGGTTGATACGGATGGAGCCGCCGCCGACTTCGGTGCCGTTCAGCACCAAGTCGTAAGCGTGGGACAAGGCCGTGCCGGGATTGGCTTTAAGTTCGTCTTCGGAACATTTAGGCGCGGTGAACGGATGGTGGATGGCGTTAAAACGTCCAGCTTTTTCGTCCCAGTCGAACATCGGGAAATCGATTACCCAGACCGGTTTCCATTCGCCTTGCAGCAGGTTGAGATCATACCCTATCTTGACCCGTAATGCGCCCATCGCTTCGTTTACGATATTGGCTTTATCCGCCCCGAAGAAGATAAGGTCGCCGTTTTGTGCGCCGCATAAGTGCATGACGCTGGCCCACACGTCCGCCGGGGCGAATTTGACGATGGGCGATTGCAGGCCGTCCAAGCCAGCCGCCAAATCGTTGACCTTAATGTAAGCCAAGCCTTTTGCGCCGTAGATGCCGACGAATTTGGTATACGCATCAATCTCGCTGCGGCTTAATTTTTCCCCGCCGCCCGGTACGCGCATGGCGACGACGCGGCCTTTCGGATCGTTGGCGGGGCCGGAGAATACTTTAAAATCCACCGCTTTCATATCGTCGGCAATATCCACCAGTTCCAGTGGAATGCGTAAATCAGGCCGGTCGATGCCGAAGCGGCGCATGGCTTCTTGATAGGTCATGCGAGGAAATTCGGTGTCCAGCTTTACATTAATGATCTTAGCGAACAGTTGCCTAATCATTTCCTCCATAACTGACATGATTTCATCCTCGTTCATGAACGAGGTTTCGATGTCGAGCTGGGTGAATTCGGGCTGACGGTCGGCGCGCAGGTCTTCGTCGCGGAAGCAGCGCACGATCTGGTAATAGCGATCCATGCCCGCGATCATTAATATTTGTTTATACAACTGAGGCGATTGGGGCAGGGCGAAGAAGGAATTTTCGTGGGTGCGACTGGGTACAATGTAATCGCGCGCGCCTTCGGGCGTGGCTTTGGTGAGGTAAGGCGTTTCGATTTCGAAAAACTCGTTATCATCCAGGAAATTACGTAATACCCGTGCAACATCGCGGCGCACCCGCATTTTCTCCTGCATGGCAACGCGGCGCAGGTCGATGTAACGGTATTTCAGGCGCAGTTCTTCGTTGACTTCGATTTCGCTTTCGACCGGGAAGGGCGGGGTTTCCGATTCGTTCAGCACTTCAATCCGTTTTGCCAGCACTTCAATTTCGCCGGAGGTTATGTTCGGGTTGATCGTGCCTGCTGGGCGGTCACGCACCAGTCCTTCAATTTCCAGGACATATTCGCTGCGGACATGTTCGGCTTTTGTAAAAGCATCGGCGACATCGGGATCGACAACAACCTGCACCAAACCGGTGCGGTCGCGCAGGTCGATGAAGATCACGCCGCCATGATCGCGCCGCCGGTGTACCCAGCCGTTAATGGTAACGGTTGTGCTTAATTGTTGTTTATTGATTTCGCCGCACTTGTGGGTACGCATTCTGTTTTCCTGGTTTATTAATAAATTTTATAAAATTAAAGTTACGCGGTTTTTTCACACGCGCCCGAGCCGCAACCGCCGCTTGTGTTTGAAGCGCCGCAAGAAGCAGGGGCAGAATCGCCCGCGACATTCTTTTTTCCGCTGCTTTTGAAATCGGTTTCGTACCAGCCGCCGCCTTTCAGCCTGAAACCGGCCGCCGAGATTTTTTTTGTTAAATCCGGCTTATTGCAAGCGGGACAATCGGTTAATAACGCATCGCTGATTTTTTGTATTGCTTCGTGTATGTGTCCGCAGGACTGGCACTGGTATTCGTAAATTGGCATACAAACTCCGTAAATCTGGTTAACTTTGAGCGTCTTATGGGGATTAATCGCGTTTTTTCAAGGTGTTGGCGTAAAAATAAATGTTAACAATCGTTATTTTGCATTGCGCTCTTTCTCATAGGCTTCGTAAGGGCGCTTGTCTAAACGCTCCATGCAGTTATTTGTAGGCGTGTCGTATTGACACCGGCTTTCACCGCCCAACTTAAACGAATCGTACCAAAATTGTTTTGAACATCCGCATAAAATACCGAGCCCTAACAATAAAGATGTTTTAAAAAACGATTTATTAATTCTCATACCTATATTAGCATTCAGACAATTAATATATTTTACAGATAGTCCCTGAAATAATGAAAACATTAACCATCACCCGACCGGATGACATGCACCTGCACGTCCGCAACGACGCACTGTTACAGGCCGTTTTGCCCTACACCGCACGGCAATTCGCCCGCGCCATCATTATGCCGAATCTAAAGCCGCCGGTAATTACCGTGGCGCAAGCGTTGGCTTATCGGGAAGAAATCCTGAGCGCCGTTCCGGAAGGTTGCGATTTTACGCCATTAATGACCTTGTATTTAACCGCCGCTACGCCCATTAATGAAATCAAGTTAGCGGCGGAAAACGAACATATTCATGCTTTTAAACTGTATCCGGCCGGCGCAACGACACATTCCGACGCGGGCGTTGCCGATATTAAAGCAGCGTATCCTTTGTTTGCGGCGATGGAACAGTACGGCATTCCGATTTTACTGCACGGCGAAGTCACCGACCCCGAGTGCGATATTTTCGATAGAGAAAAGGAGTTTATCGAGCGCTATTTAACGGGTATGGTTAATAACTTTCCAGCATTAAAAATCGTCTTCGAACACGCTACGACGCAGGAAGCTGTGGATTTCGTCGCTGCGGCTCGTGAAAACATTGCCGCCACGATCACCCCGCAACATCTGCTGTACAACCGAAACGCCATTCTCGCGGGCGGCATCCGTCCGCATTATTACTGTTTGCCGGTGCTAAAACGCGAGCAACACCGCTTAGCATTAATGAAAGCGGCTATGAGCGGCAATCCTAAGTTTTTCCTGGGCACCGACAGCGCACCACATCTGACGCATCTCAAAGAAAACGCCTGCGGCTGCGCGGGCTGTTTCAGCGCGCCGGTTGCCTTGGAGTTGTATGCCGAAGCGTTCGAATCGGCTAATGCGTTAGATAAGTTGGAAGCTTTTGCTTCGCATTTCGGCGCGGATTTTTACGGACTGCCGAGAAACTCAGGATCAATAACGTTGCAAAAACAATCGCATACGGTTCCGCAATTTTGCGGTACTACTGACATTTCGATAACCCCGTTAAAAGCAAACGAAACATTAGCCTGGCAAGTTAATACTTCGGATGAATGAACCGGACAGATGTTATTAATAAAATAAAAATTTTTTTCGCCTTTTTTAAAAACGATGTTAACTTGACTTCATTAATGGGAAGTCCACAGCCCGTGATGTTCATTAATAAAATTGTAAAAATTTCTAGCGTTGTTTACAGTATTCTGGAGAATACTGTAAATGAACATCCATAAACGAACTCGACTCACATTGCTAGACCGCCAAGAAATCTGGCGGCTTTACCAAACCCGAACCTGGAAGGTGACGCAGTTGGCGGAACGTTTCCGGGTCTCAAGGCCGACCCTCTACGAGGTGCTGAAACGGGCAAGGCTGCAAGAATTTGCCCCCCCCCGCGACAGCACCAAC
>VGVA01000157.1 GCA_016874115.1 Gammaproteobacteria bacterium | reverse complement strand
CATCGAAATGCTCAGCGTAGCCCAGCTTTACCGAGACCGCGCCGATGCTGAAAACAGTTTTGACGAACTCAAAAACCATTGGGGCTGGGGTGGCTTCACCACCCAAGACCTGAAACGTTGCCGGTTCATGGCCAGGATCACCGCATTGGTTTATAACTGGTGGAGTCTATTCGTCCGGCTCGCCGACCCCGACCGACATACCGAAGCCATTACCAGTCGCCCCTTGATGCCCTATGGCATCGGCAAGCAGACGCGTCACGCGGGACAAACCCGACTAACCGTCAGCAGCACCCACTCCGAGGCGGTAAAAGTTGAACAGTGCTATCGCCGGATTGCCGCATTCTTCAAAGAACTTTGGGCAACTGCGGAGCAGTTCAATGCCCAACAGCGTTGGTGCCGGATATTAAGTTTGGCGCTAGTAAAGTATCTTCGAGGTCGGCAATTACATCCACCAGATTGCCTTCCCGCACCTGCATAAGAGGCAAACTGATCTTTTTAGGTTCATGTCGTTACATCCCGCAAAAAAACTCATCTGAATAGGTTGGCTTAAAATAAATCCGGATATTACAAAAGAACTGCCACTATTAATAATCACAAAAAACTATCACTTTTGATAAAATTTACGTTTTGTCATTTTAATTAATAAGAACAACGGATTTTTATGTGTTTTAGCGCCAGTATGTCACTTGGGATGGGCGTTGCCGGTTTTGCCGCCGCCACCGTCACGTTTTTAGATAAAGAAGAAACTTTCTGGGTGCGCGCCGCCCGCTCGTACGCGATTTTTCATTTCGCCTTGATGGAATTAATCCAATATTTTGCGTATCCGGTTGCCGACCAATGCGGTTACGGGACGAATATGCTGCTCAGCGAACTGTCGCGCTTCCACATCAGTTTGCAAGCTTTCGCCATCATGCCCGCGCTGGCGACCTATTCCACCGATAAGACCGCATTAAAGAAAGCTTTTTTTGTCGGTAGCGCGTTGAGTAGCGCATTCATCATTTTTACCTTCTTGCCGCCTACGTGGCAACCATTCGGTATTGAACCTAATTTTATCGGCAACTTTTTGGTGTCTTGCCTGTTCATGGGTAAATACCACATCGGCTACCACATCAAAAGCGCCTTTGGATTGGTAGTGACGCACGGTTCGCTATTCGGTTTAGCGTTAAGCGGCTTTCTGTGGAAAGACAACTGGAAAATGGCGAGCTACCACTGCATCATGGCGATTTTGACTTTGTTCATGCCGCAATGGGTATTCGGCGTGACGACTGGCGAAGCGGCGGCGATGTATTGTTTCTTCTCGATTGTGATTACCGGCAGCTTTATGCCGTATTTCAAGGCATTTTTTACCCCGCAGAGCAACGCTAACCGGAACGATCCGATTTGGATTAACCGACAAGCCGATTAACTAATTTAGCATTAATTCATTAATGGAATTAATACCTTAACTTCCACGCCTTGATTAATGCTGCTGTAAATAGAGAGATTTCCACCCAGGCTGTGGACTCTCTCTTTCATGCCTAGTACGCCGAAGCCTTTGGTCAACCATTCTACCGGACAGCCTTTGCCGTCGTCTTTGACGGTTAGGCTGATCTGATTTTCGTTCAGATTCATTGTAATCTCGCAATTTTTCGCCTCGGCATGACGAACGACATTCGTGACGCATTCCTGTATCACCCGGAATATTTGTATGCTGATATTTTGGTCGATGTCGTCAACCGCTGCCGGGCAATTACAGCTAAATTTCAATCCTAGTATTTTGGCCGACCAGTGGCTTAACAGATCTTCAACCGCCGCTTTCAAACCCAGTTCCGTTAATGTTAATGGGTGTAGTTGCGTCATGATGGAACGGACGACGTTCGTCAAATCGTCACAAATTCCGGCAATGGAACCGGTGATTTTTGTAGTGTCCGCCTCTTTCCGCTGAGCCGCCAGCGCCATCATTTTTATAGCTGTTAACGACTGACCTAACTCGTCATGGAGTTCTTGCGCTAGTTGTTTTCTTTCGTTTTCCAGCAATGTTAGTGAATGCTGCACCAGCGCGCGATTGTCCTGTTGCGCTGTTTTAAGCTCGCTGGTCATGTGATTAATGGCTTCGGCGATGCGGTTTGTTTCCGCCGTCTCGAATTCAGGCAAAGTTTGCCGGTAGTCGCCCTTCTCTACCCGATGCAACGCAGCTACCATGGCGCGAATGGAACTGATGGTTTTGCGCAACGCCAGGTAAACGGATAAAAAAGTCAGTTGCGTTAACAGCACAATGGAGCCGAAAAAAGCCAGACATTCGTACCAGGCTTCTTTCACTTCATCCAGCGGGTTCGCTTGTATGCGCAAAGAATATTCCTCGCCTACCGCCGTTGTTACTTGACGCTCGGTATCGGCTTGCGGTCTGCCGATCAGATTAATAAACCATTGTGGCGGCAAACTACCGGTGTCATTGGTACTGTTTGTTTTGTTGCTGCCGATCGACTCGCCGGACGGCTTGACCAAAGCGATTGTGAGATGTCGGGTTTGATTTAACGAATTAAAACAGCTCAGCCATGCGGCATGATCCTGAATCTTCTGAGCCAAACCGCAACTGATGAGGTGCGCGGTCAGATTAATAGAGGCATCGATTTCTTTAGTTACCGCCGTTCTGGCCTGCCAGACGGCAATACCGCCGCCGAACAGTAATATCAAAAGCGAAAACAATAAAATACGGCTATTAATCTGATAACTTAAACTCATGGCTAGACCGGAAATTGCAAAACGGCGTGCAAAACTTTCCAGGGTCCTGGGGAAAAAAGCGTTGAAAAGTTTCCACCCAAGGTTGTTCAATAACCGGCTTTTTGCCGGAGAATCCTGGAGTGTTACACATGGATATCATTGCTGAAATCAGACGACGGCATTTTGTCAGCGGGGAGTCGATCAGTTCGATTGTCCGTTCCTTGGATATCTCCCGTCCTACGGTGAAAAAACTGCATTGGTGTTTTTTTACAGCACGAAGCCCGTAGCGTTGATAGAGGTGACACCGATCAGCCCGATTTCGAAGTCAGCGGTGGTGTTGCCATCCACATCTGCGTAGACCACGATGTCCTTCGTAGCGGTTTTGCCATCCGCGTCCGTTACCTTGTACCAAACCGAGTTGGCTTGGGCTGTTGTACCGCTAAAGAGGAAGGCTTGATCGTCTGTCTTTGCTGTGGCCGTGTTCGCATCAATGCCGCTCAGATCAATCTTGTCGATCTTGGCGATGAAGTTATAGACCTTGTCCCGGGCAGTGCCAACCTTGGACTCAGTGATTGCTTTGAAGACAAAGACGTCTTTGACCTTATCCGCACCACCATAAAGATCATCTGAACCCAAGCCACCCGTGAGCACGTTCGCTACCTTGTTGCCCTTGACGATGTCGTTGTAGTCGCCCGCAATCACGTTCTCAACGCCTTTCAAGGTGTCTGTGCCAATCTTGGCTGCATCCTTACCCTCCCTTGAAGTAGCAGTACCCTTGACCAAGTCCACTGTGATCGCCGCAGCAGCTGAAGTGTACTTGACTTTGTCTATGCCTGTCAAACAGGCTTTGAAAAGTTTCCAATAATTTCCGTTAAAGAGCGTCGAAAAGTTTCCAGAATCAGGCTGTGCCTTGTTGTTCTATTTGGTCAGTCGCCTCTATGAAAAGACATTTTTGGTAGTCACCGCTAATTTAAGTTTTGGCGAATGGGTGCAGGTCTTTGGGGATGTCAAAATGACAACAGCTCTGTTAGACCGCATTACTCATCATTGCGACATCCTGGAAACCGGCAACGATTCCTTTCGTTTTAAATATCGTAAAACCGCCATTAAAACGGATTAACCCAGTCCACCCTGTGGAAACTTTTCGACGCTGACAGGTGGAAAATTTTCAATGCTGATTGACAATTTACCATTTTGACCGGGGCAAGGGACAGTGCCATCGCTTCTATGAAGTTGAAGCACGTCGATTTTATTGGCAACAAGGTGTTCCAAGATGCCAGGGAGGTTAATACGAAGTTTAGCAAAACCTTTAACCTAAAAAGATCAGTTTGCCTCTTATGCAGGTGCGGGAAGGCAATCTGGTGGATGTAATTGCCGACCTCGAAGATACTTTACTAGCGCCAAACTTAATATCCGGCACCAACGCTGTTGGGCATTGAACTGCTCCGCAGTTGCCCAAAGCTCTTTGAAGAATGCGGCAATCCGGCGATAGCACTGTTCAACTTTTACCGCCTCGGAGTGGGTACTGCTGACGGTTAGTCGGGTTTGTCCCGCGTGACGCGTCTGCTTGCCGATGCCATAG
>VGVA01000156.1 GCA_016874115.1 Gammaproteobacteria bacterium | reverse complement strand
GGAATTAATGCCTTCGGTTCGGATTCACCCAAAGGGTGAATGATCTGTTCTGCCATAAGCGCCTCCTTGCCGCTTAATTTCAAACAGTTAACAATTTTTTGCAACCTTAAGATGCTCTTTTAAGGTTTAACTCTAGTAAGGTTGTTCTCATCGTGTGTTACACCTTCCTCAGGCGCTGTTCTTTTTCCAGAACCAGCGCCTTTTTTTTCAAGAGTTAACGCACGGTGAGTCAGATTAACGACAGAAAAGGCTAGGGTATGAATTCAATGTGGCAGAGTTATCAAACGAGTTATGCTTATGACGAATTGCGCAGTACCGCCGTGCAATCCTGCGCACCAAGCCGGCGCTTGAGCCAACACCTGGAAAATTTAGGGAGTGCGGCTTTGGCGCATCGTAAAACCGCGGCGGAGCTGGCGATTGTGGAGGAGATGGGCATGTCTACAGTGAAGAGGGCAATATCGACCGAGCTTGGCCTTTCGATATTATTCCCCGCCTGATTGAGAACCAGGAATGGTCGCGGGTTGCAGCCGGATTAACACAACGATTGCGCGCCTTGAATTGTTTTATCGGCGACATGTATAACGAACAAGCGTTTATTAATGACGGCCTGATTCCTGGTTATATCATTGAAAGCTCTACTAATTTCCTGCAAGAATGCAAGGGCATGCAGCCTAAGCACGGGGTGTGGGCCAATATTTGCGGCAGCGATTTAATTCGGGACAAAGACGGCAAATTTTATGTTCTGGAGGATAATTTAAGGGTGCCTTCCGGGGTATCATACATGATTGAGAACAGGGTCATCACTAAAAAAGTGTTTCCCGAATTATTGCAAGATCTGGATGTGCTGCCGGTGGACGATTATCCCGCGCACCTGTTTGAAATGCTGGTTTCGGTAGCGCCTGATTATGTGGACGTTCCCCGTATTGCCGTATTAACGCCGGGTATCTACAACTCAGCTTATTTTGAGCACACTTTTCTTGCCCAGCAAATTGGCGCGGAACTGGTGGAAGGCGCCGACTTGGTGGTGCAGGATGACGATTGCGTATACATGCGCACGATTAATGGTTTGGAGCGGGTGGATGTGATTTACCGGCGGATTGACGATCAGTTTCTTGATCCGGAAGTGTTTCGCAAAGATTCGGTATTAGGCGTCAAAGGCTTGTTAAGGGCGTGGAAAAAAGGCAATGTGGCGTTGGTGAACGCGCCGGGTTCCGGTGTTGCCGACGATAAAGTCGTGTATGCCTATGTGCCCGACATGATTAAGTATTATCTACATGAAGAGCCGATTTTACCGAACGTACCGACGTACTTGTGCAGCGATCCCCAGCAACTGGATTATGTGCTGAAGCATTTGTCGGAACTGGTCGTCAAACCGGCCAATGAATCCGGCGGCTACGGCATGTTGGTCGGGCCTCATGCCAAACCGGAGGAAATCGAGCATTTCCGTGAAGTTATCGCGATTAATCCGCGTAATTACATTGCCCAGCCGACGATTGCCCTTTCAACCTGCCCAACGCTGTGCGGCAACCGGCTGGAGCCGCGGCATGTCGATTTGCGTCCGTTTATTCTGCAAGGTGAACATAGTTATGTCACAGCGGGCGGATTAACGTACGTTGCAATGAAAAAAGGTTCGCTGGTGGTTAATTCTTCCCAGGGAGGCGGTAGTAAGGATACCTGGGTTATTAATACGGGAGCTTAACCATGCTGTCACGATCTGCAGAGCGGTTGTACTGGCTTGGGCGCTATGTGGAACGTAGCGAGAATACTGCGCGCTTGATTAGCGTTTACATGAGCCTGATGTTCGATTTACCGATGAATATGGAAATCAGCTGGCATAACTTATTAACTATCTTCGGCGCGCAACACACGTTTGCTCAGTTGTACGATGCGGTTAATGAACAGAACGTCATGCATTTTTTATTAACAGACGGCAATCACGACGGTTCCTTGTTTTCATCGCTGAGTTATGCAAGGGAAAATATCAGGACTTCCCGTGAGTTAATGCCGGATGAAGCCTGGCAGCAGGTTAATGAAATGTATTTGCTCATTCGCGATAAGACAGAGTCCGCTGATAATCGCCGGGGACGTGTCGTCTTGCTCAATGAAATTATGCGCGGATGTCAACGCTTTACCGGTTTTTTGGCGGGTGCAATGAGTCAGGACGATGCGTTCCGTTTTATCAAATTGGGTCGGAACATTGAGCGCGCCGATATGACTACCCGCATTTTGGATATCGGTTCTGTCTTGCTCGCGGAAGATCGGAGCGATAAACTGAGACAATATGAAAACACGCTGTGGATTAATGTATTGAAAAGTCTAAGCGCTTTATTAATGTACAGAAAACACCGGCGGCTGCGCATTAGCAGCGGCGATGTGCTGGATTATTTGATTAAAGATCATGATTTTCCGCGTTCGGTCGTGCATTGCATTAATGAGGTTAAGGCTTGCTATCGATTTTTGCCGCGTTCCAATGGCATGGCCGATAATCTGAATCAATTATCCGCGGCGTTGGTGGCAATCGATTTTTACCAGATTACGCCGCAAGGTTTGCATAACCTGCTGGATAATATCCAGCTAAGGCTGTGCGAAACACATAATCAAATCACCCTGACCTGGTTTTTAAAACTGTCTCAGCAATGATTCGATATTTTTGCCGCTGCGGCGCGGAAATTTTTTTTGATAATATCGATTGTGTGGTGTGCGGAAGTGTTTTGGGTTTTGATAGCCAAACACAGCGTTTGCTGGCATTAATACCCGGCAACGAAGATGTTTGGCTGGCTACAGAAACCGCTGGAAAATATCATTTGTGTGCGCAGCGAAAGCCGTTGGGTTGCAACTGGCTGATTGACCCTTTGGATAATCACAGCCAGTGTTTATCCTGCCGTACTACCCGCACCATCCCTACCTTACACTTGACTAAGAATCACTTGCGCTGGCAACGTTTGGAACAAACCAAACGTCGTGCTTTGTACACGATTTTGCGATTGCAATTGCCGATGAATACAGAGGCTGCAACGGCTTGCGTCGACAAGTTGCCGGTACTGATTTTCGATTTTCTTGAGGATCGGCGCTCCAATCCCGATGTTGTGGATGAGTTTGTTTACAGCGGGCATAAACAAGGCATAATTACCATTAATGCAGCCGAAGCGGACGACAGTTACCGCGCAACGAATCGCGAATTAATGAATGAGTTGTACCGGACTTTGCTAGGGCATTTTCGGCACGAATTAGGACATTACTACAGCTTACTGCTAACAGACCAAGAGTTAATTCATTTCAGGCAGCATTTTGGCGATGAACGGATGCCTTATCAGGAAGCGCTTGATGGGTACTATCGTAACGGCGTTCGCAACGATTGGCGAAGCGGCTATATCAGCGCCTACGCTTCCGCGCACCCCTTGGAAGATTGGGCGGAAACCTGGGCGCATTATTTGCACATGGCCGATACCTTGGAAACGGCGGCAGCTTATGGCGTTATTAATCAAGACAACGACAAAGAAAGCTTTGAACAAGTCTTGCTGCATTGGTCAACATTAACAGTCGCATTGAATGCGCTTAACCGGAGCATGGGGGTGGATGATGCTTATCCCTTTGTCATTAATTCTGCGGTCAGCAACAAACTGAGACTTATAGACCGTCTCGTAAAGACTTGGCGTGTGTGCGATCGTAATGCGGTAGCGACAGAAACACATGGCGCAGCTCTTCATGTCAACAACGTTTAATGGTTAACAAATACTCATCGTCAGCATCAAAACAGTAGTATTCATCCAAAACCAGGCTGTCTTTACGGTAGATTAACAGCTCAATCGGCGGACCCACACTGGCATTACTGCGGATGGTCGAGTCCATCGAAATCAGGCAACAACGACCGGCTTCATCCAGGTGCGTCTGCATTTTAATGAAACGATCAAGTACCGGCTTGCAGTATTTGCTTTCGCCAATTTGCAGATAAGGCGTTTGTCTTGAGGTGGTAATACTGTTGCCTTCCGGGTAGATCATATATGCGCCATGTGCTTCGTTTCCGATTTGCCCGGCAATAATGAAGGTGGCTGTGGGATTAAAACTGGATTGACCCTCATCTTCCTTGTGGCGTTTTTGCTTTTCCAGGCTGATGTGGCCAATGTAATCCGCCGCTTCCGATAAATATTGCACGGTGTAAGAAATCTCAGGGTTGTTTACAGAGTGGTTGATTAAAATATTGGTAGAGTATTTCATAAGGAGTTGAATTATTCAAAGCCTTGTGTGGTTTGACGGTGTTATAGAAGTTGATGAAACGGTTCAATTGCAATTGTCGGTCGAAGTTATCCTTGAATTCGGTTTTCACATGCC
>VGVA01000155.1 GCA_016874115.1 Gammaproteobacteria bacterium | reverse complement strand
GTTCGAATATATCGAAGTGTATTACAATCGCAAACGGCTCCATTCAAGACCGGGCTATCTCAGCCCAGAAGCGTTTGAAGCCCAAAAAGTCGCTTAGTGGAGTGTCCGTGAATTCCGGGCAAGATCATAACCAGAAACTTGAGGAAGCCAGACAAAGCGCTGACTTGGTCGCCGAAACGATACAAAAAATTAAAGATGCTGAAACGGATGCGGAAAAAGAAAACCTGAGAAAAGAGAAAGAACGTTTGTTGAAAAATTATCACGACCGCCTGAAAGAAGCCTACACCTTGTTAAAAGATGAAGCCAGACAGGAGTTTTCAGAACGATTTAAGCGGAATCCTTGATTCGTAAAAAAACGCCGGTATTAATGGGATTTCGGGTTGTAGACTTAACTTTCCGTAAGCACAAGGTTTTAGTTCTGATCGGTACAACCGCTACGTTTTTTTCTTGGCCGTTTTTTTAGTTTTGCTGGAAACGGTTTTACTGGCTACGGTTTTGCTGCTCTTATCGGGCGAATAATAGCCTTTGTTTTTCTCCGATTTTGCCGTTTTTCCCGATTTTTTGTCCTTGCCCGGAACAAAATAACCTTTGCCGGAGCCGGCTTTGGCTACCTGAACCGGTTTGGCCTGTTTGCTTTTTGCCGATTTAGCAGCGACTTCTTTGCTGCTGGTTTTTTTTGCGGCTGCTACTTTGTTGTTTTTTCCGGCGCGCGCCAGTTCCTTAGCGTCGTCCCGACTGTTTTTCCGGGATTTTTCTGCACGGGCAGGGGCGTTCACGGTTTTTACGATACTCTTGGTTTTACCGGCAATCCTGATCTTGGTGACTTCTCTGGTTATTTTTTGCGGTTCGGCATGGCGAGTTGCCACCTGATGGCTGCGCTGTTTAGGTGCATTATGTTTTTTGACATAACGGATATGGACGTCGTCGTCATTATAATGCCGGTAGGCATAATGCGACGACGGCCTGCGACCGCAGGATAATTGGTACGGCGGCGTACCCACGGACGTTGGACTCATGCTATTAATGTTTCGGGCGCGGTAACCACCTTCATTGGAAAAGCCGATGTCCATCATGGTGAACATTTGCTGATAGCGTTCGAAACTGGTATGTCCGCCCAGCACGACGCCGATCAGCCGTTTACCGTGGAGATTGGCAGTCGCCACCAGATTGTAGCCGGAGCCGCACGTGTAGCCGGTTTTCATGCCTTCCGCGCCGGGATAATTCAACACGAACTTATTGGTGCTCGACATATAGCGGCCATTGTAATAAAAGCTATCGACGCCGAAATAGGGATAATATTGTGGAAAATTGCGGATTATTTTAAGCGTAAGTACAGCCATGTCGTGAGCAGTTGTAGTTTGCCAATCGTGCGGCAAGCCGGTGGCGTTCATAAAATGGCTGCCGTACATGCCCAGGTTATGCGCGGTTGATGTCATGTTGGCGGCAAACTGGTTTTCACTGCCGCCTAGTCTTTCGGCCAGCACAACCGCCGCATCATTTGCGGAACGGGTGATGACGGCCAAAAGGGCGTCTTCAACGGAAATACTGCTCCACGCCCTTAGCCCCAGCTTGCTGGTCGGTTGGTGCGCTGCATGGGCGGATACCGTAAGTTGTTCATTCAGGCGTAACCGGCCGGATTCCAATGCGGAAAACGCCATGTACAAGGTCATTAATTTCGTTAATGAGGCCGGATACCAGGATTGATTGGCTTCCAGCTCGTACAAGACGTCGCCATTTTCTGCATCGATTAATAAGGCTGCGTGACGCGCATGACTTAATTGTGAAACCAGCATCAGTCCTGTGACAGTAACCAAGAGTAGAATTAATTTCACAAATTTCATTTGACCGGTATTTCCTTTAAACAGTGATTAATTAAAACAATTTGCGCCAAGTACGCCCAAAAAAGCGTAACTATAGCCCAAAAATAGCGAAAACAGGACTTAATTTTCCAGCCTTTTTTAAATTAACTGCACGGTCTGTTAATTAATCGTTTTTATTTGAACGCTTGGTTGCAGCGATAGGGCGGCTCGCCTTGGCAAATGCCCCAGCGGCTGCCGAAAGCGCCTTCGTCTTCGGGTTTCCATTTTTCCGAAAAAGCTTCGAAAACATTGCCGGACCAGCCTTTTACCGCCAGTTTTTTTAATGTGCTATTAATGACGAATGCTTGATTTTTCACTCCCGCCACGCCGCATTTCTGGCCGGTGCGTGTGTTGGCTTCCGTTCCGCCTTCCGGCCCGTTGGGCCAGCCGAATTCGGTCAGGACGACATCTTTGCCGGGATAGGTGCGGCTGACTTCTTCCATCCGTGCGATATGAAAATCCGCCGCCTGTTCCGCCGTGGTGCAGGTGTGTACCCCGGCATGTTTGTTTTCCCACCACGGGAAAACATTAATGCCAATCCAATCGGTTTTGGCCTCAAAGCCGGTTTTTTGGCAGGGATTTGCCCGGTTGCACCATTCCCACCAGGTATCAATCGTAGTAGCTGGCTGCTTTATGCCAGCCTCCCGCAGAGCATCCAGGCATCTGACGATCTCGCTATCGAAAACATTGCCGTGCCGCGTTCTGACTTCCGAGCCGCAGCTCAGTTTTACAATGGTTTCCGGATACGTTCTGGCGACTTCTATGCCTTTGGAGATCGACTGGCTATTAATCTCCTTATCCTTATCAAGCCAAAGCACCGCTATCACCTTGATTTTACGAGCCTTGGCGGCTTTGAATGTGTAATCCAGACCGTTCAGTACACCATAGGTCATGATGCAGCGAAAACGCGTTTCTTTCACTAAAGAATCCAGCAGGGTATCTATTAATACCGGTGTCGGCTGCGGGCCGTAATTGGGATTAATCTCGCCCACATACGGGCTGAAAGCTACACAATGCATGACATTGTTAGCAGTCTTTTTATTAATGGTTTGCTTATGGGCGGCGTTACGCACAGCAAACGCATTATTAATGCCGGTACATATTAATAGGGCTGCCAAAAAAAAGAGAGATTGCTTCATGGTGGCAAGGTATCAAATAGAAATTAAGAAGGGCTTAGCCGAATAGAAACAAGATTACCATTAGTTGTAAAAAATCATGGTATAGGAAATAAAATTTCCGTAGCTTCTTCAATGTTCTGACTATATTCGCTTACACCGGTTTAAACACCATCAACCAATACACGCACAGCATGGCGATAAACGCCGGATAACCCAGCCATTCCCAATACTTGGCATAATCCCAGTATTGCCTGGACAAACTGTCATCGGTATTGGCGGCAATAACAGCTATGTCGCGCATTTTCAATTGCAGCCACAGCACGGGTAGCCAGCAAATTCTGGCAAGGACATAACAAGCCAACGTCCACATCAGCCAGTTTTGTGAAAAGCTGTAACCAGTCAGCGTCATCATCCAGTAACCGGTGATCGGTTGGATAATAACCGCAGGCGTGGTGAACCACAAATCCGCCTTCACCACCAGTCGCGCCACTTCGGCAATCGCCTGGATATTACGGGTGCGGTTAGTAAAATACAGGTAAAACGCCGTGCCGAAGCCGGTGCCGACCAGCAATACGCTGGATAAGATGTGCAGCCATTTGAGCAATAAATAGGTATTCATTATCTTTCCAAGGTATTTAGTGTGGGTAAAATTTTCCGTTCGCCCTGAGTTTGTCGAAGGGTAAACGGAAAATTTTAACGAATTCATTAGCCGCTCATGGTTCGACAGGCTCACCATGAACGGCTTAAATAATCGGTTTTCATCTCAATTATCTCTAGTTGCGGTAAAGTAACCACAATAACGTAAAAATAGGCAGATTTTTTAAGATCGGCCCGAACGGGTGGATTAAAAACTCCGGCAAACACACGGCGATCACCACACTGTAACCGCCGACGATAGCGGCTTGGAACAGCCACAACTTCTTGCTGGGCATTGTCAAGGTTAATACGCCAATCACAATGTCCATTAATGCTTCGGCAAATAAGGTGAACAGCGCGAAATCACCCGATATACCAATTTTTGCCAATAACCCTAAACTGTCTTGCACCGGATAAATGCCGAGCGAGATGATGCCTGTGGTAAGCCAGATAGCGGCAAGCGTAATCCTTATGGTGCAAAACGGCGTGCAAAACTTTCCAGGGTCCTGGGGAAAAGAGCGTTGAAAAGTTTCCACCCCAGGTAGTTCAATGACCGGCTTTTTGCCGGAGAAACCTGGAGTGATAAAAATGGATGTCATACCCGAAATCAGGCGACTGCATTTCGTTGAGAAAGTTACCATCAGCGACTTGGCGAAGCAGTTCAAATTATCCCGTCCCACGATTCGTAAACACCTCAACACGATCGAAGAGCCCGTTTATCCCACTCGTCA
>VGVA01000154.1 GCA_016874115.1 Gammaproteobacteria bacterium | reverse complement strand
GGATAGGACTTGTTGTATCGCTTGGCCTCGCGTTTCAGGCGTTCCTGGATGGCCTGCTCGACCTTGGCCAGACGCTTCAAACCATACTGGATCATCTTGAAGCGCTGGTTGGTGCTGTCGCGGGGGGCAAATTCTTGCAGCCTTGCCCGTTTCAGCACCTCGTAGAGGGTCGGCCTTGAGACCCGGAAACGTTCCGCCAACTGCGTCACCTTCCAGGTTCGGGTTTGGTAAAGCCGCCAGATTTCTTGGCGGTCTAGCAATGTGAGTCGAGTTCGTTTATGGATGTTCATTTACAGTATTCTCCAGAATACTGTAAACAACGCTAGAAATTTTTACAATTCAACTATTGCGGCAATAAGAAAGGCTTAATCAACTGACAAGACATCTGTGGTATTCTCGATATTTCAGTTAATTTGACCGATTAACGAATTTAGAACTTAATTCACGGAGATAAACAGATGCTTTTTCGGCGGTTATTAATAACGCTTTTTGCTTTTTTCAGCATTGCCGCAGCAACATCTGCATCGACTGGCATCACTTGCAAAATGAATTACAAACTGAGCGGCTGGTCGTTCGTGTATAAACAGTATGACGGCACGGGCGCGGTGCGGTGCAGCAACGGCCAGCAAGCCCAGGTCAGGCTGGCTTCCAAAGGCGGCGGCTTCACCATCGGCCGATCCGAAATCGATGGTACCGGCGTATTTTCCGAATTAAAAGACATCCGTGAAATTTACGGTACTTTTGTGGAACTGGAAGGTCATGCCGGAGTAGTGAAATCGGCGGCCGGACAGGTATTAACCAAAGGCATCGTGTCATTGGCTATGTCCGGCGAAGGCCGTGGCATCGATATCGGCGTTAATATAGGCGGGTTGACCATTTCCCCGCTCCGTTAATCATTCTTCAACCCGGAAATAACATATGCTATCGTAGATAACGATGAATTTACGCTAAGGCATTGCTCAGTCTGGCAAAATCCGCCAGAGATAAAGTTTCCGCCCGGGCATTAGGATCGATACCTAAGTTAATCATTGTTTGTTCATTAATTAATGTTTTCAATGAATTACGCAAGGTTTTACGCCGCTGCGAAAACGCCTGGGTAACGATCTTATCCAGTACGGAGAAATCGTGCACAACAACAGGTACGTTGGCATGCGGAATCAGCCGCACTATCGACGACGTAACTTGCGGCGCAGGATCAAAACTTTCCGGAAACACATCAAACAACCACTCCGCCGCACAATAATACTGCGCCATAATGCTCAGCTTGCCGTATTTTTTGCTGCCGGGTACGGCGCACAGCCGATCCACCACTTCTTTTTGCAGCATAAAATGCATATCGGCAATGCACCGGCTCGACTCGAACAAATGAAACAGCAAAGGCGTGGAAATGTTATAAGGCAGATTACCGACCACCCGCAGCTTTTCATCCGCTTGCACAAGTGAGGTAAAATCGAACTTCAAGGCGTCGGCACTATGAATCCTTAACTGCGATTGATTTCCAAAGTGTTGCTGCAACAACGCCACCAGATCGCGGTCCAGTTCCACCACATCCAGTGTCGTCGCTTTTTGCATTAATGGCGCGGTTAATGCGCCCTGCCCCGGTCCGATTTCCACCCAGTGGTCGCCGGGCTTGATTTGCAGATGCTCCACAATCTGATCGATAATCCGGTGGTCATGCAAAAAATTTTGCCCGAAACGCTTACGGGCAACATGCGCGCTATTAATCATGACGTTGTCGAACCATCATTAATGCCGTCTCCAGCGCATAATGTAAACTGCCCGCGTCCGCCAAGCCGGTACCCGCCAAATCCAACGCTGTGCCGTGATCAACGGAGGTGCGGATTATCGGCAGTCCCAGAGTGATATTCGCCGCCTTGCCAAAACCTTTGTACTTAAGCACCGGCAAACCCTGGTCGTGATACATGGCGAGCACGGCATCCGCCTTGTCCAGATGCTTGGGAGTAAATACCGTATCGGCCGGTAATGGACCTTCCAGAATCATGCCTTGCTTGCGCAGGCCGTTCAGTACCGGTTCGATGATGTCGATTTCTTCCCGCCCTAAATAACCGCCCTCACCGGCGTGCGGATTTAATCCGCAAACCGCAATCCGCGGTTTATTAATGCCAAAACGTGTGCGCAAATCGGTGTCGAGCACCCTTAACACCTGCCGCAACCGGTTATGTGTAATAGCTTTACTGACGTCTGCCAAAGGTATATGAATCGTAACCAGAGCCACACGCAAACCGTGTGTCGCCAGCATCATGACCGGATAACCTCCGGTAATTTCAGCAATAAGCTCGGTATGGCCGCTGAATGCAATTCCCGCATCATTAATAATGCCTTTGTGCACAGGTGCAGTTACCATCGCAGCAAACTGGCCTTTCAAACAGCCGTGCGCCGCCTTGGTAATGGTCTTAATCACATAGCGGCTGTTGGCGGCGTTGAGTTTGCCTGGCATAACCGGCGCAGCCAGTTCCACCGGCAGTACGGTCAGCTCTCCGGGCTTATGTATGCTAGGCTCTATCGCATTAATATCATTAAGCTTTATCGGCAAGCCCAGGAGCTTAGCCCGTTCCATTAATAAATCCGGGCTGGCGACGGCAACCAACTGGCAGGGCAACTCGTTTTGTGCTAAAGCAATACACAAATCCGGACCGATACCCGCCGGTTCACCCGGCGTCAGCGCGATACGAAGAGGATTGAGCGAATTAACCATCAGTACTCGTTACTGGAAAATGCAATGCTGCCAATTGTAGCGGATAAACAAGGTCATTGACTAAAATGCAAGTGACGTTTAATAATTCATGTGCCGGTTCTTCGCACCGTTCATAAATGACTATACGCAAGATTTTGCGACATCCCGGTAAATAAGACAATTATTGATTCCGCCTTTTAAGGTTTTACCTGTTCTAAGTGTGCCAAAACGCATTTTTTGAATGAACCCATAAACAAAAAAGGAGCAAACCTATGATTCCTGAACAAACCTTAAATTTAACGGGTAAAGTCGCCTTCATCAGCGGCGCGGCGGTCGGTATTGGCCGCGCTTGTGCGTTGGCCTTGGGAGGAGCAGGCGCGACCATCGGTTTAAATTACTACAGCAGCGTGGATGCCGGTAAGCAATTACATGAAGAATTAACCGCCAAAGGCATTAAATCCGTGCTTTTGCCTGCCGATTTAACCGACGAAGCGCAGGCCAAAGGCGTAATCGACAAACTGGTCGCCGAATGCGGCCGCTTGGACATTCTGGTCAACAACAGCGGCGGCTTGGTCAAACGCGCAAAAATCGAAGAAACCACGTTGGAAAACTGGAAAAAATCGCTGGACATTAACTTGACCAGCGCGTTTCTCGTCACCAAACACGCCATTCCGCACTTGCGGGCAACCGGCAGCGGGCGCATCGTCAACCTGCTGTCCTTATCCGTCCAAACCGGCGGCGCCAACGGCGCAGGTGCGTACGCCGCACCTAAAGGCGGATTAATGGTATTTACCCATACGTTGGCGAAGGAACTCGCCCCACACGTGCGCACCAACTCCGTCATGCCCGGCACGGTGGAAACCCAGCACCACGAAATCCACTCCACCCCGGAAATGATGGAAAACTACCGCAAACAAACCCCATTAGGCAGAAATACGATGGCGGAAGAAGTCGCCAGCTCCGTGCTGTTTTTAGCCAGCGATATGTCATCGCACATCAACGGCGCGTTGATTGATATTAGCGGCGGGCGGTTTTTGCGCTAGGCAACTAAGTTATGAAAAACGTAAAACTCTATAATTCACCTCCTATTACAGAAGCGATCATTGAAATTACTTTTGATGGTGAGTTGAAACAAAAAGACTTCGATAAAGTAACAAAAAAGCTCAAAAAGAATTACCCTAACCTACAATATCAAAATACAGCTGTAATAAATCTAGAAGCAAATTCAATTGGAAGTAATTTAATAATAGGCAATCAACCTGGGATAAAATTGTCTACAAACGATGAAGCTGACATTTTAATCTTAGCCCAACAAAAATTAGCGGTAGCCCGATTAGCACCTTATCAGGGTTGGGATTGCCTTTTTGATAAGATGTCAGCTTCTTGGAAGACCTGGAAAACCGTAGTTGGAATTAAACCGATAAATCGAATTGGTGTCCGATATATAAACAGGATAGATATACCGATTGATGACCAAGGAAAGATTGAAAATCAAGATTATTTAAATATTTATCCACACCTTCCCAAATCAATCGATAAGCTGTACTAGCTCAAACCTGATCTGACAGTTACCGAATTTTCAGGGTGGCTGTCAGGTTAGATTTGGTTCAAGTTTTTTTCGTCCCAAATCAGTTTCCCACTGAGCAATGTTTCCATCGGCGTTCTGCCGTTGCACATTTTGCCTTGATGAGTTCTTTCATTATTGTAATAAACGA
>VGVA01000153.1 GCA_016874115.1 Gammaproteobacteria bacterium | reverse complement strand
TGTAACCGGGGTGTATGAAATCCACAGTGACGCTTCGATTGGGTTGTACCGCAAAAGTGGTGTCGAAGTTGCCGTTATTGTCGGTTATGACTTCTTGGGTTTCCTCGGTGCTGACGCTGCCGTTGCCATCTGCATCTGAACGGATTAAAACCTGGACATTTTTCAAAGCCTCGGCACCGCTGCTAAATCCAGAGGCAACCCCGGTCACCACGCCATGAAAACGGCTAGCTGCAACAGGAGAAGTCAGGTTGATGTTGATGGTTTGGGATACTTTTGCAGAACCAATAGCACCGGTCAGCTTGCCACTCCAGGTGCCATTGTTTTCTTTACCGGTAAAATTCAGTCGATTGGGTTTTGAATTGACTGCCCATGACAGGGATTTCTTTTTTAAATTCATTTTGCCGGTCAACGCAGCGCCATTGCTATGCGTGCCGAAACCTGAAGTTATGTTGGCAACCCCCGTCAATTTACCCTTGTTGCTAATTGATGGCGTAAGGGTGATGTTGGAGACCGGGCTGGTGTCAACATCTAATGTCACAGCTGGTTTGGTTTGAGCTAACTTGCCCATGGGCCCTTTATAGCTGGCTTTTGTGGTTGGCAGGGCTGTTGAGCCTGAAAGAGTTATTCTGGTAAGAGAATTCGCTTCGATAACCGTTATTTTATAACTCTGCTTGCTTTGGGTGCCCGAGCAAGTCACGTTTACCCCATCCCAAGTGCTGCTGACTTGAATGCAGGAAAATCCTGCATTTTGTGAGTTATAAGCAAACTGCAAATTCAATTCAGCCGAATCGCCAGTTTTCATGGTCAAAACTGTGCTTAGACTATTCAGTTTCGGGGTGTTGGCGATTAGCTCAAAAGTCAAATCGGAATATGCTGAAACTGGTTCTGTGGTAATGACAAGCATTAAAACTACGAGATAAAAACGAAAAGTACGCATGGTAGCCCCCTAGAACTGCCTATTACCCACAAACCACCCCATACAACATTAATGATTTCCCTGCAGCAAGAAACCAGCACACAAAAGCTGTAAAGCAGCATACCCTCGCCACATGACCTGATGCCCAGGGGGCGGATCTTTTTTGCGACCGAGGTATCCGCCTATCTTTGCTATCAACTGTACGGCTTCACTCAATAACACGGGCGGTTTTAATCCTTTTTTTTTTGCATAGGCGTGCAGGGTACGCATTTCAACATCGGAAAATAAAAGTTCTGCTGGCAGTTCTGGCGTTTCTCTTCCCAAGAGTGTCATTAGCATGATCCGCCAAGCGATAACCAAGTTGATAGCAATGGCTCGACGCAAACGCTCAGCCGTTTCATGAGCCAGATCGTCAATATGACAACCCGATTTAAGCACGCGATGCCAATCTTCAATTCTCCAGCGCAACGCATACCATCGCAAACATTTTTCGATGTCCTTTGCCGAATCTATTTTAAGGGTTGTTAGTAAAAACCACTCGACCGCCTTTGCGTCTTGAGGCGGATTTTCTTCTACCGCATGGATTAATCGTATTTCAATAGGCGCTTTATCTCGATAATACTCGGGAGCGGGTAGTTGTATGGTTAAGTAACGTAATGCCAATGCGGCTTGTCTACCCGGCCTTGCAGCTTTTGCTTTTTGTTTGCTTTTTTTAGGCCTAGCGCTTTGTTGAGGAATACAAACCCGTACTCGGCTTTGTACGGAGGTTTCACGAACAGCGGTAAAGAGTTTAAAAGGTTCAGCGCTGAGTTTGCGGTCATGCTGCGCCCGAATGAGTAGGTCAACGCGGGGATTTTGTCTTTGTTCATCAAACAATTCAAAAAAATCAGCTTCTCGGTCACACACATTAACCAGCTGTGTGTGCGGCATAGTCGCAGCCAAATCGACCAAGTCACGATGATGCTCTATCCAGACAAAGGTCTTTTTTTCCTCAATCGGTATCGTTGATGGCTTGCGTTTGTCATCCGCTGGCCGGGGTTCTGGGGCCAGGCATTGTGCTTTTAACACGCCCAATGGCAGCCCGTTGGGTGCAACGGCAAAGGTTGAGTGACAATTCAAACCTTTCATCTTTGCGCCGGTCTGATTGGCCTTCAAGTCGCCTAAGCCGCTACACTTTTCCAGATTTGTGTAATTGAGCTCACTGCCGTCTTGCAAGCATAGCACCGTTTTTTGCCCCCTCATGCGTCGCGCGGTGCGTTCGCGGTGAGGTTGTAATATATTCGTCATATTAACGGCTGAATCTTCCGGTTGGTCGATCATCCGATAGTAGGCTTTGGTGGCCGCCCAATCCCCTTTTGCGACACCTGAAAATGCACGACCTGGGGTTTGCGCTTTGGCATAAGCGACATCGACGAGTCTTTTGCTCAATCGTTTATCGCCCAACGGCGCACTACCAAACTCATGTTCTGCCCACTGCGCAGCCTCTAAACCTTCACTGATACTGAGTGCGCCTAGACCTGCGTTCAGTGATAACCCCAGTTGTTTCCTGAACTGTGTGTCAAGTACATACAGGACAATCGTTTTTCGACTTAATGTCGATTCACAATGACGATCCTGTCGTCCTCGTCCTTTGGTTTTACCGATGGTTACCCAGTTTGCTGCTTGGTAGCAGGTACCCGAATAACGTTCAGTATCCACAAAGCTTTCAACCAATAAGGGCCGGTAGCCATAGTGGTGATCAAAATCATCCGCTAGCGTGGCCATGCTCATGCCGAGTACTTTCGATGCCAGATTCTTGCAGTTGACGCTGGGACGAATCAAAAAACGACTCATGCCTACGATCGTATGAAGTTTTGACTGTCGCTCTTCTTTATTCCAGCCTATCCATTGGTCTCGGGCGGCTAATTGCAAAGCCGGTGCGGCAAAACCCATGCCCCCTAACCACCCGTGCTCAGACCGAATGAGGTAGCGCAGTTGTCGGCCAACCAGTGTCGCGGCCTTCAAATAGTGTTCTGTGAGCATCAGTTCATTCCAGATGCGCATCTGCTCTATTTCTTCGACCTTGACCAGTTCAAGTCTTGCAATGTGATTGACTTCATGGGGGACATCAACCGGTAATGGCACCGGTTCTGTTAATCGACGCGGTGCTTTTGTGCCGATCTTGCGTGCCACCTTGGGTAACTCAAAATGCCCTGATGCTTCTAAATCACGCAGTGCTTTTAGGCAACCACTGGCCTGCATCTCTCCTCGTGCATCATGAAAGTTAAAGCGTGTACAAACTTGCCTAGCTAAATCAGCTCTGTGTTCAACGCCTTGACCTCCAAGCAATTGTTGGATGTACTCTATGCTGGTGGATAGGGATAATGTGCGTTTAATTTGGCTTTGTATATTCATGCTTTGAAGCATGCAACAATAAGCTAACGTTGTCCAGTTATATTTTGTGGGTAATAGGCAGTCCTAGCATACTAACTCCTTTGTTTTAAGTGCGCTCTTGGCGCACTGGAAATTGATCGATCATCGCCTGCAAGTCTAGCACTAGCGCAGCTAGGTTAATGTCTGGAAGTGGAAACTCCAGCCAAAAAATCCTGTCCTGATTCGGGTCTTTAGGCAACTTTGTGGCTGATTGTAGTGGCGGCGGTAAATGTAAAGTATTTCCAGGATACAGTTCATAGCGCAGATAGAGCCGCAATCTGGGTAAGTTGGCATCGGTCAACCAGGCGAATTTTAAACAGGGCTCCATGAATTCTATCGATTCACTGGCTGGTTTTTCTTGTTCACAGCGTGTAATCCACTCAAGCAAATCCAACAGTTCTTCAGTTGAAAGACAAGGGTCGCTGGCTTGCCAAAGGGCCTCGGCACGTTGCCAGCGGACGTTCACCGACAGCCAATTCAAATCCCAATAATAGCCGTCTGGATCGGGATACTGGTAACCCGATACCCAGAATTGTAAGGTATCCCCATCGCTGTTCGACAATGTAATCATGTTTGCTCCTTATACTTGTAAGCCGTCAATTTTCGCCGTGCTATGCAGTAACAAGCCATCCAATGTCAATTCGCAATCCGCTACAAAATTCTCCAGAAAATAGCCTACTTCAGGTTGCGATAAACTGATTAACTTGTTCTGCAATTGTTTGGCTGCTAATGCAAATTCCTGATTACCGGCCTGCAATTCACGCAAACATTTAAGATAAGCGGATAGCGTATCAGCCGCTTTGATGACGCTGTGATGTTCCTCGGGCCAATGTTGCGCATCCAGAAGCGGTGCATAAACGGTTTGTAACGTGGGCGGCAAGGTTTGCAGTAAGGCGGCATGTGCGACCTGCTCCAAATTTCGATAGGCATTAGTCAAACTAGGGTGAAAATATTTGACCGGTGTCGGCAAATCGCCGGTCAAGACTTCGCTGGTATCGTGGAATAATGCAGTAGTTGCAATGGCAGCAGTATCTAGTTGACCACCAAAATACGCATTGCGAATCACACCCAGGCTATGAGCGATGACGGCAACTTCCCAACTATGCTCCATGA
>VGVA01000152.1 GCA_016874115.1 Gammaproteobacteria bacterium | reverse complement strand
CTACTCGACAGGATTACCCATCATTGCGACATCCTGGAAACCGGCAACGATTCCTATCGATTTAAGCAACGCAAAAAGGCGGTAGAAAACCTATAACCTTACAGTTTGGCTGGAAACTATTCGGCGCGCTTTAGTGGAAACTTTTCAAAGCCGTTTGACAAGCGGAAATGTTATCGACACAGATTGAACAAGAAAATCTGGAATTAATCCTAAACCTGCCGCACGACTTAAACTGTAACGTCAAAGCGGATGAAGAACGATTACGCCAAGTGTTAGTTAATTTATTGGGCAACGCCCTGAAATTTACCGACAACGGCCATATTGAGTTAAAAGTCAGCTGGAACGATCAACCACAAAAAAAGAGCCGTAAAACATTACTCTTTGAAGTTATCGATACCGGCTGCGGCATAGCGCCTGAGCATCAAGCGCATATTTTCGACAGTTTTACCCAAGTGGACAGCTCCACGACACGCACACACGGCGGAACCGATCTGGGTCTGGCTATTTCCAGCCATTTGGTAGCATTAATGGGCGGGAAATTAGCGGTAAAAAGCCAATCTGGCGCCGGTTCCTGTTTCTATTTCAGTCTCGATCTTGAATTCACCGAAGCATTACATCATCTTGACAATACGGACATTCTGGAAAATCGAAAAATACTGATCGCCGACGACAACGCCACCAATCGATTATTATTGAACGCTCAGCTATCGGCCTTGAAAATGCAATGCCGAACCGTAGAAAACGGCGAAACCGCTCTGAAGGAACTGATCGAATCCTCGCGCAGCGGCCAACCTTATCAGTGCCTCTTGATAGATTACCAAATGCCGGGCATGGACGGATTAACGACTTCGTTGGCTATCCGCGCCGAACCGCGAATTACACCGCTTTCCGTCATATTAATGGGTTCTACCAATACTGCGCCGGAACTGGGACATTACGATCAATACGGCATTAATTTTTTTCTCAACAAGCCGATTACGCAAAAAAATCTTCTTCATACGCTGCTTGTTGCATTTGCGCCGGAGCGGGAATCCTCCGATCTTCATAGAACACTGGCAATTAATGACCAAGCCTCGCAATTAACAGGTCACATCCTCCTGGCGGAAGACAACCTGATCAATCAGGAAGTCGCCAAAGGTATTTTGAAAGTGATCGGCTGCGAAACGACCATCGCCAATAACGGCGCTGAAGCTGTCAACTTATCCGCAAAAACGGCATTCGACCTGATATTAATGGATTGCCACATGCCCGGCATGGACGGGTTTGAAGCCTCCGCCAAAATCAGGCAGCGGGAACAGGAAGAAAAACTAAATCATATTCCTATTATTGCCTTAACGGCGGACGTTCAAAAAGGCGTAATCGAGCAATGTTTAAGCGCTGGGATGGACGGCTACCTCAGTAAGCCTTATACTCGTCGCCAACTGGAAGAAATGCTAAAGCAATGGTTACCGCTTACGCCCAAAAAACCGGCACATGAGATCAGCAACCCAACACGATACGGCTCGCACGAGAGATCAAGAATAATGCAAGATATTGTTATTCTTGATAAAAATGCTTTAGACAACCTTCGCCCGTTAACCACACCGGAGGGCGAAAATTTATTGGATAAAGCCATCATGATGTTTATGGAAACCGCGCCGGAAGAAGTGGCTCTATTACAAAAAGCGGCAAAAGAGAACGATCCCAGCCAATTAGCTAAAATTTCCCATAATTTTAAATCCTCTTGCGGCAATTTAGGCGCTACGGCGCTTGCCAAAAAAGCCGCTAATCTGGAAGCCATCGGCAGACAAGGCCAGATGCATGGCGTTGATGACATTATTAGTTCCATTGCAAATGAACTACCCTTAATTATTAATGCCTTACAAAAAGAAATGACGGTCTCCGACGGATCTTTTTTTTCAGTAATGACACGTCATTAACGCCTAATCCCAACGCAATTACGGCAAAAATTCTGATCGTAGACGACGATCCGAATTTCCGCGACCTGACCGGCGCAGCCTTACGGAGCGCCGGTTTTATCGTTGAAGAAGTAGGCAGCGGTAAAGAAGCTATCAGACAGGTAAACCGCCAGCTTCCCGATTTAATCCTGCTGGACGCCAACATGCCAGAACTGGACGGTTTTGTTACCTGCCGCCAGTTAAAACGCGATCCGGCATTAACCGATATTCCCATCATCGTTGTCACCGGCCTGGATGATGTCGATTCCATTAATAGTGCCTTTGAAGCCGGCGCCAGCGATTTTATCCCTAAACCGATTAATTATTCAGTTCTGATTCAACGGATTAACTTCGGTTTGCGTACCGGACAGGTAACCGCGGAACTGAGAAACAGCAAACTCCAGTTATCCGCCGCCCAGCGTATTGCACGTCTGGGTTATTGGACGTGGGATACGCAACGCGATATTTTCACCATCTCAGAACAATTGGCGGAATTAGTCGGCATCGATTTTACCACCTTCGGAGGATCGCTGGTCGATTTTATTAATTTAATACATCCCAAAGACCGCGAGTTCGTCCGCGATGTTATTAATGCCGCCGGACACAGCAAAGCCATCCAGCATATTGAATATCGCATTAATGGCATGGCGGCTGAAATTATTGAAGTTCAACAAGAAATTGAAGCGTTAACCACCAAAAACCAGCTCTTTGTTACTGGTATTGTCCAGGATATTTCACATAAAAAACAGGCGGAAAAACAAATTCACCGGCTGGCGTATTTCGATCATTTGACCGGACTGGCTAACCGTTCTTATTATCAAGAACGCATGGAAGACATTATCAAGCCGGCCCAGCAGCGCAAATCGCAGTTTGCCTTCCTGTTTATCGACATGGATGGCTTTAAAAATATTAACGACACTTACGGCCACCATATCGGCGATATGTTTCTGCAGGAAATCGCCCAACGCCTGAAACTGGTTGCCCGGGAAATCGACTTTATAGTCCGCATGGGCGGAGACGAATTTTGTATAATTCTCAATAACATAACCGAAGAAGCAACCGTCGCCGAAATTGCCAAACGATGTCTGCAGAAACTCGAACAACCATTAATCCTGGACAATCAGCAAATCAAGCCGAAAGCCAGTATCGGTATTTCCTTATTTCCTAAAGACGGCAACACGGAAGAAGAGATATTAAAAGCCACCGACACCGCCATGTACATGGCAAAACAAACCGGCAAACATCGTTTTATTTTTTATTCCGTACACATGACCAATCAAGTCAAGCAACGCCAGCAAAAAGCAAATATGCTGCGCGAAGCGTCGGCTAAAGAACATTTTGTCCTGGTTTATCAGCCTCAAGTTTCACTGGAAACCGGCAAAATCGTCGGTGTTGAGGCGCTAGCGCGCTGGCAGCACCCGGGAAAAGGTATCATATCTCCCAGCGATTTTATTAACTTGGCGGAACAACTCGGCTTAATCACCCAATTAGGTCACTGGGCTATTAAAACCGCCTGCGAACAAATTGCGGAATGGCAAAAGGCCGGCCTACCCTATATTCAGGTCGGCGTGAATATTTCCCCGACTTACTTGCAGGATCCCGGCTTAATCGATTCGATCCAATCAATCCTGCAGTACACCAACGTTCCTGCCAAATGCCTGCAACTTGAAATTACCGAAAACGGTTTGCAGAATGTCAGCCGGATCGAAATCTTTAATCAATTAAGGGCGCTTGGCGTCAAAATCGCTATTGACGATTTCGGCAGCGGATTTTCCAGTCTGGCGTCGTTAAAGCAATTGCCGCTGGACGGCTTGAAAATCGATAAAATGTTTATTGACGATTTATTAATCAACCCACACACGCCGCTGTTACTAGGCACTATCATCGGTCTTGCCGATGCCCTGAATTTTACCTTGGTTGCCGAAGGCGTGGAAAACAAAGAACAGGCAAAGATCATGATGGGGCTGGGCTGCCGGGTGATGCAAGGCTATTTGTTCAGCCGCCCTGTACCCGGCAAAGACATTCCCGCCTTATATAACGCCGATTTCATCCTGGATAATTTAGGCGACTATATTCCGGGCAAAATAGTGCCAGCGCGCCACTATTTTTCGCGAAAGCTGAAATGGGGTCCAATCCGATTTCAGCAGCGAAAAATGACGTGGCGAGTTTGCCTTCGGCGGCCTGCGTTCGTCCCGCTACAGCCCAAAACACAAAACATCGGCTTCCGCCTTGCTTCGTATTTTGACCTTGCGCGAATGACTTGACGCCGTGTCGTATGGCCTTGCATTTTGACTACGCACTACGCTTGCGCTCCAACTCCGTCAAAACGCCCGGCCTCTACGGCTACGCAGGGGTCGTCGTACATCGCTCGGCTTCGCTCGCTTCCATGTACTCCTTCTAGGATTCTTAACGCATTAACTAGAGTCTGTTGACATTTAAACTAGCCAAATAAAGCTGGCAGCGAGAGCAATGAAAGCGGAATAGCGAGAGGCCAGCTTTTCATAGCGCGTCGCAATGCGCCGAAATTGCTTAATCCGGCAAAAGA
>VGVA01000151.1 GCA_016874115.1 Gammaproteobacteria bacterium | reverse complement strand
TTTTGTGTTTTGGGCTGTAGCGGGACGAACGCAGGCCGCCGAAGGCAAACTCGCCACGTCATTTTTCGCTGCTGAAATCGGATTGGACCCCATTTCAGCTTTCGCGAAAAATAGTGGCGCGCTGGCATAAGCGCCTCCTTGCCGCTTAATTTCAAACAGTTAACAATTTTTTGCAACCTTAAGATGCTCTTTTAAGGATTAATGATTGTATGGCTTGCAGTTCGGGGAAAATATTAATGGCGCTTGCAGGAAAATCAAAAATTATCCTACAAGCACTTTACTGTGCGATTTATATTAAACCGCTCCAATGCGAAGTTATAGGCGGCCTGAATAACCCTTCGAATATGCTAATACATGCTATTAATCAAGGCGTTACGCTGTAAGATTCAGAGTAAGTTTTACCTGCGTTACAAACTGCCCTGGAAGTTGGACTCTCGCAAGAAGTGTCGGTAAATTCGGCTTTTAATGTACCAGCCGATTCAGGTACGAAATAAAATCTGAAGTTAGGGTCGGAGCTGATCGCAATATCGGTTTTGGCGGTCAGTATCGGCTCGTTGTTAAAGGAAACTTTCATTTCCTTGACAAAATGCGACTTCCTCACAAAGCGGGTCACTTGGTCCATCTGCATCCCGCTCAGGTTGGGATGGCTGATTAATAACTGCACCAGCGTGGGCTCCTTGCTTTTTACGCCTTCATCAAGGCGGAATTTCATTTTGCCGAGGCGTTGCATAGCTGCGTCCAAATCAGCACCCACTGGCGCTGAGCAGCCGCCAGACGCTTTTACGAATTTTTTCGTCATATACAGTATGCCATCGTTCATTTCAGCAATCGCTCGGACGTGGCTGTAGGTATTCACGCGAATTCGCATGGCCAGATCGGCCTTGCCGCTCTTCGGGCTGAATTCGAATTCGCCGACGTAAGGGAAGGGGTTTTTATCGACCAGAACCAGGATTTTTTTGATGTAATTGCCCGGTGACTGCTTGATTTTGCTGTTAATTTTTAAGGGCACCAGTGCTGGATCTTCCGCCCGCAGTGGCGCGTCGAGTTCGATGACGGCATCGGATTCATCAATCGTCTTGCCGGAAAAATACTGGTTTTTCAAGCTGTTATTCCATTCGCTTTCGTCTTGTTCGGCAATTGCCAGCAACGGAGTTAATAACAGTGTCAAAGCAATAATTTTAAAGAAATAGCCTTTTGATTTCATAATTAATTTCTCCAAGCGAATGGCGATATTATAGCGGTAGCGTATTCGACTGTATGGTATAACTTACAATTTGGGTCGCATGTGCGGAAACAGCAGCACATCCCTTATCGACGGCGCATCGGTAAACAGCATGACCAAGCGGTCGATGCCGATGCCTTCGCCCGCCGTTGGCGGCATGCCGTGTTCCAGCGCGGTGATGTAGTCGGCATCAAAGTGCATGGCTTCCAGGTCGCCCGCTTCCTTGTCTTCTACCTGCTTTTGAAAGCGGGCGGCTTGGTCTTCGGCATCGTTCAACTCGGTAAAGCCGTTGGCGATTTCCCGCCCGCCCACAAAAAACTCGAAGCGGTCGGTGACGTGTGGATCAACGTCGTTGCGCCGCGCCAAGGGTGAAACTTCGACCGGATAAGCAGTGATAAATGTTGGGTTCATCAGCCGGTTTTCCACGGTTTTCTCGAAAATCTCAATCTGGATTTTGCCTAAACCGTAGCTGTCCTTGACCGGAATTTTCAGGTCGGCAGCGATTTTAGCGGCGCTTTCGCGGCTGCTGATTTGTTCCAAAGTTACGCCGGGATTGAAATGCAGGATGGATTCCACCACGGTCATGCGCTCGAACGGTTTGCCGAAATCGTATTGTTCACCTTGGTAATTAATGACGGTTTGACCAACCACTTCTTGAGCAATGCCGCGCAACATTTCCTCGGTCAAGTCCATCAAGTCGTGGTACTCGGCGTAGGCCTGATAGAATTCCAGCATGGTGAATTCCGGGTTGTGCCGGGTGGATAAGCCTTCGTTGCGGAAATTGCGGTTAATCTCGAACACGCGCTCAAAACCGCCCACCACCAGTCGCTTCAAATACAATTCCGGCGCAATCCGCAGGTACAACTGCATGTCCAGCGCATTGTGGTGCGTGGTAAAAGGCCGCGCCGTCGCGCCGCCGGGAATCACCTGCATCATGGGTGTTTCCACTTCCAGAAACTGCCGTTGGATTAAAAACTCGCGGATGTAAGCGACGATTTTGGAGCGAATCAGGAAGGTATTGCGCGTGTCCTCGCTCATGATAAGGTCGAGATAACGCTGGCGGTACTTGATTTCCTGGTCGGCAATGCCGTGGTATTTTTCCGGCAACGGCCTGAGCGATTTGGTCAGCAGGCGGATCTCATCCACCTTAATGCTAAGTTCGCCGGTATTGGTGCGGAACAACACGCCCTCCGCGCCGATGATGTCGCCGATGTCCCATTTTTTGAAAGTCTCGTTATAAAAGCCTTCGGGCAACGAATCGCGGGCGACATAAAGCTGGATTTGCCCAGACATATCCTGGATGTTCACGAACGTCACCTTGCCCATGATGCGGCGGGTCATGATGCGCCCGGCGATTTTTATCCGGCGCGGCTCGACTTCCAGTTCTTCCTTAGCTTTCTCGCCGTATTCGGCATGCAACTCTCCAGCCACGACATCGCGGCGGAAATCGGTAGGGAAGGCGATGTTGCCGCTATCGCGCAATTCATTCAGCTTGCTGCGACGCTGGCGGATGAGTTCTTGTTCGTCTTGTTGGGTTTCTTGTTCGGACATTAATGTGTTGCTTATTGTATTTTAGTAATTATGGAGAATTAAGCTCAAGAATAAATTCATTAATAGCCTCATCATTTATTATCAATGGGCTAGAAAGCATTCTTAAGTGTTCAATTTTTTCATTCTTATCAAGAATATGCCAATATTTATCCTGGATAATTTTACGTTTAATAATTTCCCATTCTCTTCTCTCTTTGGTCAAGACCCCCCATTTTTCCCAACTCAACGCCTTATCTGGGCAGTCTTTTTCGGCTTTTGAAATTATTTTGTCTAAGACTTTATTTGCGATTTGCGAGACGTGTTTTGAAAAAGCCATATCTTGAGCATCTTCCGAAAATTTAGTTTCAAATATGTAACGATGTAGCGAGTGAAGTTCGTCTTTATTCAAATCTAACATATTAATTAAATGAAGAAATTAACTCGGAGTTGAAGTATTACAACCCACTCTTCAAACTCGCCTCAATAAACTGATCCAAGGCGCCATCCAATACCGCCTGAGTGTTGCCGGTCTCCACGCCGGTACGCAAGTCCTTGATGCGCGATTGGTCAAGTACGTAAGACCTGATCTGGCTGCCCCAGCCGATGTCGGATTTGCTGTCTTCCAGGGCTTGCTGGGTTTCGCTGCGTTTCATCATTTCCAGCTCGTACAATTTGGATTTTAACTGCTTCATGGCCGTATCTTTATTCTGGTGCTGCGAACGCCCACTTTGGCACTGCACTACGATTCCGCTTGGGTTGTGGGTGATCCGCACAGCCGATTCGGTTCGGTTAACGTGCTGGCCGCCTGCGCCGCTGGCGCGATACACGTCAATGCGTAAGTCTGCCGGGTTGATTTCGATCTCGATGTTGTCGTCCACTTCCGGTGACACGAACACGGAGGCGAACGAGGTATGGCGGCGGTTACCTGAGTCGAAAGGGGATTTCCGCACCAGGCGGTGCACACCGGTTTCGGTACGCAGCCAGCCAAAGGCGTAATCGCCTTCGAATTTAATCGTAGCGCTTTTGATGCCTGCGACATCGCCCGGCGATTCTTCGATTAATTCTGTTTTAAAACCTTTGGCTTCACCCCAACGCAGGTACATGCGTTCAATCATCGATGCCCAATCCTGCGCTTCCGTACCGCCGGAGCCGGATTGGATGTCCAAAAAGGCGTTGCAAGCATCCATTTCGCCGGAAAACATGCGGCGAAACTCCAGATTAGCTACCTGTTTTTCAAAATCGTTTAGATCGGCTACGACGGTATTAATGGTCTCCTCATCGTTTTCCTCAGCCGCCATCATTAATAACTCTTCGGCATCGGCTAAACCTTGATCCAATGTTTTAATCGTGTTGACGACCGTTTCCAGTTGCCCGCGTTCTTTACCCAAAGCCTGGGCATTGTCGGGATTGTCCCAAATTTTGGGGTCTTCTAGCTCCCGTAAAACCTCGACTAAACGCTCGCTTTTGTTGTCGAAGTCAAAGATACCCCCTGAGCGATTGAGTGCGGTCTTTTAGGTCGGCGATAAGGTTTTTGATGGGGTTTAGTTCTTGCATGAATTGTTCGGTTTTAGGTTAATGTCGTCGAATAACCTAATATTATAAACGATTTGCTAGAAAAATCGCTTGCTTGCAGTGTGGTTTAACCTAAAAAGATCAGTTTGCCTCTTATGCAGGTGCGGGAAGGCAATCTGGTGGATGTAATTGCCGACCTCGAAGATACTTTACTAGCGCCAAACTTAATATCCGGCACCAACGCTGTTGGGCATTG
>VGVA01000150.1 GCA_016874115.1 Gammaproteobacteria bacterium | reverse complement strand
ACAAGGCCTATGACGCTGACGGGGTGTTGGGCGAGATTGAAAAGGCGGGGGCAAAAGCCGTTATCCCGCCTAAAAGCAACCGTAAGCAGCAACGGGAGTATGACAAGGAGCAGTACAAGAACCGCAACCTGGTGGAGCGGTTCTTTTGCCGGATCAAGCAATTTCGGCGCATTGCGACGCGCTATGAAAAGCTGGCCTCTCGCTATTCCGCTTTCATTGCTCTCGCTGCCAGCTTTATTTGGCTAGTTTAAATGTCAACAGACTCTAGTTAAAAACAAATTATTACTTTTTTTCTTATGTCGAAACTTAAAGAAGGCATGAGAGAATCGGCAAAAGCACTATGAGCGCGCATATAAAAATATATTGCACCATATAAGGGCATAAAAAGCATAGCCATACAGTTATGAACTAATATTGGCTTCATATTTCTACATGGCATGTTTGTTGCTTAACTATTTACACATAATTAACCAACATAGAAATCAACGGATGTCATCACAAAAACTTAATCTTTTTTCTTTTTCGGGAAACATCAGAATCCTCCATATGACTTGGTTAGCCTTTTTTATCAGCTTTGTCGTCTGGTTTAACCACGCGCCGTTGATGTTAGCAATTGCCAAATCATTACATCTCAGCCAGCCTGAAATAAAAACCATCCTGATATTAAATGTTGCCCTGACCATTCCATCACGTATCATCATCGGCATCCTGGTGGATAAATTCGGCCCTAAACGGACATACTCAACACTGCTTGCGCTGGGCAGCGTTCCTTGTTTTATGTTTGCACTGGCTGATAACTTTCAACAGCTTGCGCTCGCCCGTTTTCTCATCGGCTTTATCGGCGCAGGTTTTGTCATCGGCATCCGCATGGTCGGCGAATGGTTCCCGGCGCGGCAAGTGGGGATTGCAGAGGGCATATACGGCGGTTGGGGCAATTTCGGCTCGGCGGCTGCGGCTTTGGCGTTGCCGGCTTTAGCGCTACTGTTAGGTGGGGATGAAGGCTGGCGTTACGCTATTGCCATAACCGGCGTAATCGCTTTTCTGTATTCTATTATCTATTTTTTCAGCGTGTCCGACACACCCAAGAGATCGACTTATTTCAAGACAAAAAAAGCGGGAGCTATGGAAGTCAGCAGCAAGGGTGACTTATGGTTATATCTGTTAATGAACATTCCGCTGTATGCCGCCCTGAGTTTATTGACCTGGAAATTATCGCCAGCGGGCGGAGCGAATTATGTCGGTTTAATTTCCAGCACCACTGCCTTATTCATTTATCTCGGCATTTGGAGCTTGTTCATTTACAACGCCTATAAGATTATTCAAATCAATAAAGACATCTTCGTTAGACCGGTTGCCGAAATCTACAAGTATAAATTTAAACAAGTGGCGATCTTGGGCTTGGCTTATATGATAAGCTTCGGCTCTGAGCTGGCCGTGGTGTCCATGTTGCCGATGTATTTTTACGAGATTTTTCATGAAACACAAAACATTACGGTGGTGGAAGCCGGTTGGTTAGGCGGCAGTTTTACTGTGATTAACTTGATTGCCCGTCCGGCGGGCGGTTGGCTGAGCGATAAATTTGGCCGCAAGTTAACCTTATCAATTTGTATGTGCGGCATTGCTATTGGTTACTTCCTGATGTCGATGATTAACGCTGATTGGCCTATTGTCGGCGCGGTATTGCTGACGATGGCTTGCTCTTGTTTTGTCTCTGCCGCTTGTGGGGCGGTTTATGCGGTCGTACCACTTATCAAGCGGCGCATGACTGGGCAAATTGCTGGCATGGTCGGCGCTTACGGCAATGTTGGTGGGTTAGTGTTTTTGACTGCCCTTGCTTTCGTCACGCCGCCGGTTTTTTTCATGATTATGCATAGTGTGGCCTTGGTTGTTTTGCTTGCAGTAAGGTTAATCGACGAACCCAAAGGACATATCGTTGAAGTGCAAGAAGATGGTACGGTTGAGATGATCGAAGTCGGCTAAGCATGGTAACCGCCGCCGAATTAAAAGCCAACGTCGCATATGCCACCGATAAGGGCGTAAAGGAGCGGAACGAAGATTTTGCCGGGGCGATTATCCCGGACGAACCGCAACTGACGCACAAGGGCATCACTGCCGCCATAGCCGACGGCATGAGCGGCAGTGATGCAGGTCAACAGGCCAGCCAATGCTGTATCGCCAGTTTGTTGTGCGATTATTACTGTACGCCAGACTCCTGGTCAGTCAAACAGGCCGTGCAAAAAGTATTGGCTGCAACCAATTCCTGGCTGTACAGCCAAGGCCAGCGCCGTTACCAATCGACCAAAGGCATGGTCAGCACGTTAAGTGCGATTGTTATTAAATCTACCACCGCGCATATTTTCCACATCGGCGATTCTAGGATTTACCGCTTGCGCAAAGGTAATCTGGAACAAATCACCCGTGATCATCGCATCTGGCTGTCAAAAGAGCAAAACTACTTGAACCGGGCGATAGGCATCGAACCCCGGCTGGAGGTGGATTACAAAGCTATACCGCTGGAGCACGGCGATCTATTTTTGTTGACCACGGACGGCGTTCATGATTTTATCGACGAAAAGACACTGAGTTTGTTGCTAGAAGAACCAGATTTGGATATGCTGGCCGAAAAGATCATCCAAACCGCCAAGGCAAATCAAAGCGACGATAACCTCACCTGCCAGTTGCTCAGGATTGACGATTTGCCGGAAGCAAGGGAAGATGAAATCCTACGCCGTCACGCCAACCTGCCCTTCCCGCCACCACTTAAGTCGGGCATGGTTATCGACGACTACCGTATTGAAGCGGAGTTGTATGCCAGCAAGCGCACCCAGATTTACCGCGCGCTGGACACGCAAACCGGAAAACCGGTCATCCTGAAAACGCCGTCCATCCTATACGATGACGACGCCCAATACATCGAACATTTCCTGCAGGAAGAATGGGCGGGTAAGCGCATTAACCATCAGAATGTCGTAAAAGTCCTAAATATACGTCAGCCCAAAAGTTGTGTGTATTATGTGACGGAATATGTTGAAGGCCTAACTTTGCGGGAATGGATAAAGGCTTACCCCAAGGCCGATATAGGAGAAACCCGAAAAATTGTCGCACAGATTGCCCAGGGCTTACGCGCATTCCATCGTAAAGAAATGCTGCACCAAGACCTAAAACCGGAAAACATATTACTTGATAAGCAAGGTGCGGTAAAGATTATTGATTTCGGTTCGGTAAAAATAGCCGGTATTGCCGAAATGGCGCCACTGGCTAACGCTAACGAACCAAACCTCTTCGGTACCTTGAATTATGCCGCGCCGGAATATCACTTAGGCCAAGCTGGCAGTACCCAATCGGACCTGTATTCGCTGGCGGTGATTACCTATGAAATGTTGAACGGTGCCTTGCCTTTCGATAAACCAGTTCAGGATAAGCCCAATCCCTTATATTTCGCCAACCGTCGCTATATTCCTAGTTTTCAGCGCAACCCCATGGTGCCTTTTTGGATTGACGGTGCGTTAAAAAAAGCCCTATCCATATCCCCGGCGATACGCTATGAAGCATTAAGCGAATTTATCCATGACATTAACCACCCAAATCAGGCTTTCTTGAGGGCTGAAGACAAACTGCCTTTGCTGGAAAGCAACCCGTTGCGTTTTTGGCAAGTGCTGGCAGCTATTCTTGTCATAACCAATTTGCTGTTGCTGTATATATTGTTTGGTTAACTTCAAAAGTGTTACCGATGCCGGACGTGAGATAAGCTGGAAAGAATGGAGTCCAAGGTTCCGATAAAATAAGAGGAAACGGAGGACAGATGCAACAATTACCAAAGGCGGCATACAGCCCAGACTTCAGAGATCGGGCGGTTAAGTTACATCTGGATGAGAACTTGACAATAACCGAGATTTCTAAGCGGTTATCCTTACCCAAAGGGACACTTAAAAATTGGGTGGCTGCGGCCCGCTAGGGGAAACTTGGTGAAGTCGGCAAAGGCCAGAAGCCATTGACGGAAATGGAACTTGAACTTTCGAAACTTAAGCGTGAGTTGGCGGAGTTCAAACTAGCGCGCCACTATTTTTCGCGAAATCTGAAATGAAGTCCAATCCGATTTCAGCAGCGAAAAATGACGTGGCGAGTTTGCCTTCAGCGGCCTGCGTTCGTCCCGCTACAGCCCAAAACACAAAACATCGGCTTCCGCCTTGCTTCGTATTTTGACCTTGCGCGAATGACTTGACGCCCTGTCGTATGGCCTTGCATTTTGACTACGCTTCCGCTCGCGCTATAACTCCGTCAACACGCCCAGCCATACAGCTATTCGGGGGTCGTCGTACATCGCTCCACTAGCGGTATACTTCCTGTGCTCCTTCAATGTCTTTTCATAGAGGCGGCTGATCAAATGGAACAGCAAGGCACCGCCTGACTCTGGAAATTTTTCGACTCTGATTGACAGCTTAGGGTTCTTATCCCCGGTCGCATTTACCAAACAATAGGGCGCATCGAAAAACCCACCCATGTTAAAATAGCATATCTACATAGCCGCTAGATTGATGCACACCACCATGATCAAAGAAAGCCTATTTGCCGCCGAAGAACGTGAAGCCAAACTCGATATGTTGGGCGACATTCTGCAAGTAATGGAAAAGCACGTGGACTTTGCGACCAT
>VGVA01000149.1 GCA_016874115.1 Gammaproteobacteria bacterium | reverse complement strand
GGCAGAACGCCGATGGAAACATTGCTCAGTGGGAAACTGATTTGGGACGAAAAAAACTTGAACCAAATCTAACCTGACAGCCACCCTGAAAATTCGGTAACTGTCAGATCAGGTTTGAGCTAGTACACATTAACCCAACTGTCATGTACGAATCGCTTGATCAGCAGCGTTACGCTTTCTTGTAAGTCGTTTTCATTTAAACAACCGATCCGGGTAGTTAACATAAATACACAGATTCCGTGAATACCCGCCAGAAAAGTCAACGCGATCTGTTTACATTTTGCTGCCGACAATGCTGGATTTAATTTAGCGATTTGCGCTTCAAACAAAGCATAGATGGCGTCGACTTTCTGTTGATACCATTCCGGCGCCACCGCATCTTCAGGCATACGTTGTTCAAAAATCATACTCCAGCGGTTGTAGTTATTGTTGGCGAATTCTATATAGCAATTCGCCAGTTTTTCCAGGCATTGATTACTGTCGACACACTGCACTTGTTCCATTTGCTGGGCGAGATCGTCTAACGTTCTGCCTTTAATGTGCAATGCCAAATCGTTCATGTTGTCGAATACCATGTAGATGCTACCGACGGTATAGCCGATTTTTAAGGCGATATTTCTGACCCGCAGTTGCGGCATTCCGCCTTCTATGACTAACTCCTCAGCAGCAATCAGCACCATATTTCTGATTTGTTCCAGCGTGTGATGTCCTCTTCTTGCCATTTATATTACTCCTTGAATCTGTTAATTATTTTTCCTATTAATTTACTTTGGCAAAACTCAGTAAACCAGAAGAGGTACACGCATTATCCTCGCATAATGAATTAACGGCAAGACTGGCATTAACTCCCGATTTGGCTCCATCACTTGTTGCCGGTTTAGCTTTGTTTAATATCGAACGCACTTCGGCGCCGGATAAATTCGGTTTTAACTCTAGCAATAACGCTATTACGCCGGAAACTTCCGCAGTGGCGATCGAACTGCCAGAGATAAAATCGTAGGTACCGTAGGGTAAAGTAGTCAGAATTTTTTCGCCCGGCGCGACAATGGCTGCTGACGTCAGTGCATCTTGTGCTGTGGCGGGCTTGGTGGATTGCACTGAAATAACGCCTTCCATCGATGCCGGAAAGTTTTCCTTGGCGTTGCCTGTACCCACATCGGCGGCAACAACAATAATCCCTTTTTCCATCGCTTTTTGCAGCATTAATGCCAAAATGGGATCTTTAGGGCCGGTCAGGCTCATGTTGAGCACCTTCACACCCATTTTTATTGCTGTATTAACCGCCAGTGCAAGGGAATAACTGTTGCAAACAGCTTCCATGGCGTCGCTTTTATCGGGCCAACATGCCTTTAATGCAATAATTTTGGCATCCGGCGCGACACCGATTATCCCTTGGGAATTATCTTTTCTGGCCGCTATAACGCCTGCAACCGCTGTGCCGTGTTTATCCGCATCGAAACTGGCCGAATAATCTTTAACCAGATTTTGATTCTTGCTGACCTGACCCGTTAAATCCGGATGCCTTATATCGACCCCGATATCGATAACTCCAATGGTAATATTGCGCCCTGTGGCTTTGGTATGCGCCAGTTCGATCTGCATTTGTTGCAGATTGGTTTGCAATTTAAGGTAAGGGTCGCTGGCCGAAACCTCTTTGCTCGTCTTGGTCTTAAACACGTTCATGCTTTGCGCAATATCCACGTGTTTATCCTTAGACAGCCGGTCTAACGTGCTGGCCATTTGGTTCTTGTCTTCTATCTTATAGACCACGCAATGCGCACCGGCTTCCGTCATCGGCCATTCGGCCAGTTTTTCCAAATCGTAATCTTCGGCCAGATCGTCGGTGATGCTTTCGCTCCACGTAGAAGTCTGATAGGCATCGCCTCGATTGCGATAAGACGTGAGAGAAGCGGTACCCTTCACCACACTACTGATGGTATTGTCATTAAAGGCAACCAACAACAATTTGTCGGCGTTATCGCTGTTCAGAACAATATTGATCGGATTATTGTCGTCTTGTCCTGTTTTGCTATAAACCGGGAAAGAAAAGACCGATAAGGCTAAATAGATAAAAATTAAAAATCGTTTCATCACTACTACTCCTTATGCATGGTAGAAAGTAATGCATAGGCGGGTTCGGCAAAAATAACGTTGTCGTCGTTCTTCAACAAATCGATCACTGCTAAGGTGCGTTTAGCATCGCTGGCATCCGTCAAACGGACAGTATATACGCCTTGCGCAGTCGGAACATCGATAATCTGACCGTTAATACGCGCGATAATTGCATTTTTTTCTGTAAATCAAGACCTTCGGCAAATACCACACGGATTTCGTTAACGTCGATGGTTTTTTCAATTTCACCGTTGGATAATGTGCGGTAGCCGTTTTGATCAACCGTCATCGGCAACATAAATGTCAGCGATAGCAATACCGCAGCAGCCATGGCTGATGCAGGACGGTACCAGTTAGTAATCCGGCTATTAATACGATGATTGGCACTGGCATTAAGTTGCACTACATTTCCAGATACGGCAGATTGCTGATGCCTGTCTGCCTCTGGTTGCTGTCCATGCAAACGCATTTTAAGCCGGGCAAATGAAGCATTTTCCGCCGAATCGAGCATTCCTTCGTGTTTAACAGCATGAGCCAGTTTGCTTAACTGGATCACTTCCCGTTTACACGTCAGACAGGCATTAACATGGCTTTCCACTGCCTTTAGTTCATCGCCTTGTAATGATTTATTAACAAACCAAGGCAATAACCGGGAAAGTTCTTGGTGATCCGTATAAGTTTTTGTTGTTAGTTGTGTTGTATTCATGGCAATACCTTCGAACTTTCAATGTGTAGTTTGCGGAAATTTGTCCGCAGGGTTTAATAACAGCGCTAAATTTTTTCGAGCATGATACATTCGTGTTTTTACCGTATTTTCCGGACAACCCATAATGGTTGCAATTTCACTGTAATGCAGCCCTTCGTAATAAGTCAGCTCGATCACCGCACGATGCTCCGGCGATAATTTGGCCAACGCATAATCCAGCCATTCATCCATTTCCAATTGGCCGATATTGGCATCCAGTTTGCCGAGCCAGGAGCTGTCTTCGTCGATTTCATCCAACGATTCTTCTTCATCCCGTTTAGCGTCGCGGACAGCCTGTCTGGCTTTGTTGAACGCGATACCGAAAATCCACGTAGATGGCTTGAATTTCGGGTCGTAAGTTGCCGCTTTTTCCCAAACGACAAACATCACATCATTAATCACTTCGTCTATAAAGTCTTCCGCCGGGCTATGCGCGCGATAAACCGGAATAATCGCGGATAATAGATACGGTACAACTGTTCCAAAGCCTGTTCGTCTGCATTGCAAAGGCGCGCAATAAGCTCGGCATCGCGCAGTTGCTGACCATTTTGCTGTGAATTCAATGGTGTGCCTGCAAAAATGTGTATTTCAGATGTTGTAGTGCTCATCAACCATAAACCAAACAGAACTCTTTGTCCGTTAATTCCAAAAAAACAGGCAATGGTTCACAAAAAAATTAAAAATTGATTAATTATTTTAGAAATGATGAAAGAACTTGTCATCAGTTAGTTAATTGACCAACGATGCGCTGTTTTATTGAAAATTGTTAGTTGATTTACAAAAACAAAGTGAAGAAAAGCCGATATATTAAAAAATGGCAAAATTTTAATGCTTTTGACCCATCAACATTTTTAGATTCTACTTATTGAATTTCAGGTTGTGTTCTACGATAGGGTGTGCATCTAGCCGATGTTCCAGCCTTATGGGCATTGCTTTGTGCTTTGCGCATAACCACAGCAACTTCTCTTTTTCTAATAAAATTAAAGGGGATAGGGTCCGCTTTAGGATTTACCGCTAAATCGCTATCAAACCTAAATGTAACGATTCCATTTTTGTTAGCCGTTTTATCCTGTGACGTAAACATCTCATCACCGGAAATGACCTGCACGTAGAATGCTCCTTTAGTGCCGACGGATTTAACAAAAATACTGGAACGCCCATTGCCGACTTTGCAATCGACAAGGAACGACTCTGCCTTTGCAAAACCTGTCGCTAACAGATTGAAAGACATCACGGCAATCGCCAAATTAACGGATTTATTAATAAACATGGCTCTTACTACCCTATTGATGTGCTTACTGCTGCTGAATTCTGCATTGGGTCGATCTGAATACCTTAACTTGACCATTTGTTTTGGCTTTTCTTATAACGCCATTCGCAAAACCGCCTTGAGTAAAGTTTGGCGGAATTTCTGTTTTGCCTTCAAGAATGGCATCATCAGAGTTGCTGTCGAATTCAAACTCTAGCGCCAATCGGCCATTAGTTTTCTTTGGCTTTGATTTGACTGGCATATTGCCTCCCGCCAACACTTGCACATAATAACTGCCTCTAGGAAGGCCGGTAGCTTTTACCTGGATTTTAGAACGGGTTCTGCCATCTTCCCGGCTTTCATATTCACAGACAAACACACTACTTGTTGCTGCTATCAATCTTGTTGAAAACACAACATTAATAAGGACTGCAGTACACCCCAGAGCGATAGTTTTTTTTATCTTTTCCGTCATCTTTTAACCACTTGTCATTACATCCTGTAGAGCAGGAACGCCTTTTTCCTACTGTTAATTGCAAAAAATAAAACAAAGTTCATTGAGCCATAAAAAGATTATGCGTTCTTTCACCCCAAAAGATGACATTTACTAGAGTCTGTTGACAATTAATATGAGATAATTACGCCAATTAATTGAATAGGTTGGCGAATGTTAAGAACGATGCTGCGGGATGACCAGTGGGAACGGATTGAGCAGATGTTGCCGGGCAAAACGA
>VGVA01000148.1 GCA_016874115.1 Gammaproteobacteria bacterium | reverse complement strand
TTTGTGTTTTGGGCTGTAGCGGGACGAACGCAGGCCGCCGAAGGCAAACTCGCCACGTCATTTTTCGCTGCTGAAATCGGATTGGACCCCATTTCAGCTTTCGCGAAAAATAGTGGCGCGCTGGACCTGTTGCATGTGCCGATTCACGGCTCTTTGTGGCTGTTTACTGCCTGCATGGTGATTTTTCTGTTCACCACGACTTCGCTAGGCATTTTGCTCGGCACAGTGGGGCGCACGATGCCGCAATTCGGCCTACTGATGTTGATCATTCTATTACCGCTGGAAATGCTGTCCGGCGGCGTGACCCCGCGCGAAAGTATGCCGGATGCTGTACAAAATATCATGCTGCTGGCTCCGACTACGCATTTCGTCAGTCTCGCCCAAGCCGTCCTCTACCGGGGTGCGGATTTTGAGATCGTCTGGCGGCAGATGGCTGTGCTATTTGTTATCGGCTGCGTATTCTTCCTTTGGGCATTGACTCGTTTCCGCAGAACGATTGGAGCGATGGCTTAAATTTTTATCTAATTGATAAGGCATTGATTAATCGAAACGATTAACTACAGCGCAAGAATTAATCACATGTAATCCGTTAATTAATACATGCATTAATTTCAATACTCAACGGCTTTAGTCATTCCTGTTTTTTTGATGACATACAACCTGGGCGCCGAAGTTTTCGCGCTCGTATTAATAATAAGCTGACAGTGATATTGCTCGCGGTTTAACCGCTCACACCACTGTTGAACGTGTTCCGCTTCCGTATCGCCGCCGCTGTGGCCCGGATAGACAAGAACGGTGATAACGCCATTAGCTGTTAATAACCGGCAAGCGCTTTTTAACGCGGCAATGGTTGATTCTGTTTTCGTAATGATTTGCTTATCGCTGCCCGGCAAATAACCCAAATTGAACATTACAGCGCTAATCTTTCCGTGATAGTTTTGAGGGATATGTTCCGGCATGTGGGCATGGTCGGCGTGGATTAGGCGCGCGCATTCCGCATGCGGTTGCCTATCGATTAATTCCCTGGTTTTATTAATAGCTTGTTGTTGAATATCGAAGCCAAAGACTGTACCGCCGGGTGCGATTAAATCCAACAAAAAGACAGTGTCATGCCCGTTGCCTACCGTAGCATCAATCGCCGTATCGCCAGGTTTTAGGTAAGAGTGAATGATGGTGTGCGCTTGCTTAACCAGCGGTATAGCGGTTTTGGAAACGATGAATGTCACAGGCAGCGGGCAGGGGAGTTTGTTGTTGTAAATAATCGGCAAAACGTTGGCAATACCAGGGAATTTGCAGACTGCCTTTGGCGCCGAAGCCATTAAAAATTAGCATCTGACGGTGTTGCGGATGACTGCCGATGAGCGGTAAGCGGTCGGCGGAACAGGGGCGGATACCCGCTTGATGCGATAATATATTTGCGTTGGCAAGATTTTCGTTCATAGCTTTGAGTTCTATTAATAGCGCCTGTTTACCCTGTTGGGTAGGCTGGTTATTAATCGATTCGCGGTCGAACGTGGCTCCGGTGCGCGCTGTATGCTGCGTTAACGGGAGCAGCCAATGTCCGTTATTCAGGATGGCGTTAGGTAATTTAAGATCGGTTTCAATCGTCAGCATTTCGCCTTTCACTGGTTGCATAGGCAGCCAATAAAACCAGGGATTTTTCATCATTTGGTAGCCTTCACAGAAGATAATTTGTTTGGCATTAATATCATTCCAGACAATGTCATCTGTTATGTGAATATCCCGGTAATCTAAAATTTCCTTGCGATACGCCTGCTGTTCTACAAAAAATTCCTGTAATCGCTTTAACAGTTTCGCTACCGATAAATAGCCTGTTTGCCGCTGTTCGAGGCAACCGTATGCGATGCTGAACCCCGGCATTAATCCGTTAGTGTTATCCGTTGATTTTATATAATTTCGATACGCGGGTTGCTGCAAACGCTGAGTGCTGAACGATTGTTCCGCTTCATTGCGAAACAGCCTCAGCATGGGCAACTCTTGATAAAATGATTCGCCGAAATAACCGGCTAACTGTGTGTAATAGGATTGTGCTGCCGGTAGCAAAATGCCGACGTCATTCGTCAGCGCAAAACGCATCCCGGTGATAGGATTAATGATGCCGGCCGATATTAATGAAGCGTTTTGCTGTCCGCTATCGACCGCTACAACGCGGTATTGTCTTTGTATTAATTCCCACGCCAGCAAACTGCCCGCCAAGCCCTGGCCGATGATGAGGACATCCGTTTGCATAGTGTCGGTCAGGCGCTGAGCACAGGCAAGAGTAAATAATTAATAGGAGAAAAGGGGTTAGCGAACTGCTAATAATATTGTCGATGTGATCTGGAATTTCAAGTATTAATAGCCCTTATTAATGAATGCGGAATACCGTTAGAGGATTATTGTTTAGCATCGCAAGAAGTTTGCCGTCAAAAGCAATCCGTAACATTCGAAGCAAACAAGACAAAATGTTACCGGCTATCAAAAGCTTGCAATGTTTTCGGCTGACATACGCCGCCGCTAAACGGTATTCCGTACTGTTTTTAGTCTAGGCACTCTACTTTTAGCGAACGCACTTTCTTATGGAAATTAAAATCGCCCAGATCGTGGATTTGTTCTGCGCCGGTAAAGATCAGCAAAGAATTTTCTTTAACGTCCTGTTCAGTAATACCCCAAGCTTGCATTAATTCGGGTTTTTTTGCTATTTCTGTTAAAGGTAATTCAAATTGCGGACATTGATAAACAGTCACTTTGGTTTTCGGTCCCACTTTAATACTGTGGATGCGTTGATTCCAATCTTCGCCGTTTACTTGTTTTAAATTTTCTAAGTTTGCTGAACCTTTCTGTAAAAAATGCTTGCCGCCGTATTCGGATTCTTCAAAAAAATCGGCCCAGCAATCTTTATCTTGGGCGATTGCACTGGTTGCCGCGCTCATTAATAGCATGAATGCGAAAACAGGAAGGAAATTATGCAAAATGCTAAGGATTCGGTTCATGAGTTTTCTCCTAAAGTGGGTTTCACTGCGGATTCAACGCTTTTCTGTCGTGGAACGCTCAAACGGAACATAGCGTTCCTCTATTGAGACAAGGAAAGAGGGCCGCTGTTCAAAATCGATACCAGTAAATCATTAATGAACGGCGGGTTTTCTTAATCATTAACCCATTAATAATGAAAGTATTTAAGCAATATTAATGGATTACAACAGTCCGGCTGGCCGATTAAAACGCTGCAAAAGCAATCATGAACAGAATTAGCAATAAAAACAAAGGCTTTTAGAAAAACAGCCTGATTTTGTTTCTGATTACAGAGCCGATTGTCATCACTGAAATGTAATTTTTTCCTTACATTCACGTTGTTTCATCCGGTTGGCTGCGAATCGGGTTATTATAGAAGTTATAAATCGCGTTTATTAATGAAGGAGAACGGAGTTTTGTCACATCAGGATATCGCCCATTTAAAAACGATTGTGCAATCGATATTGGATGAAGCCAGACAGCAAGGCGCAACGGCAGCGGAAGCGGGTCTGAACCGGGAAAGCGGCTTGTCGGTCACGGCGCGCATGGGCGAGGTGGAAACCATCGAGCATCATAATGACCAGGGTTTGGGCGTGACCGTTTATTTCGGCCAGCGCAAAGGTTCGGCCAGTTCCACGGATATGTCGCCCGCCGCGATTAAAGAGACCGTTAGCGCTGCGTGTAGCATTGCCCGCCATACCAGCGAAGACGAATACGCGGGTTTACCGGATAAAGAACAGTTGGCGACGGAGTTTCCCAATCTTGAGCTTAACCATCCCTGGGCGTTGTCTGTCGATGAGGCAATCGCACTGGCGGTTAATTGTGAAGCGGCAGCGTTGTCTTATCATCCGGATATCACCAACTCGGAAGGCGCAACCATTAATACCCATCAGGGTGTTAGAGTAATGGGCAACAGCCTGGGATTTTTACAGGGTAACGTTACAACCCGTCATTCGATCAGTTGTTCCGTCGTGGCGGAGCGTTGCGACAGTATGCAGCGCGATTACTGGTACAGCGTGGACAGAAACGCGAAAAATTTAGAAGATGCGGCGGCAATAGGCAGAAAAGCGGGCGAACGGACTATCAGGCGGTTGAATGCAAGACGTTTAACTACCCGGCAATGTCCGGTTCTCTACTGTCCGGAAGTGGCGGGTGGCCTGCTGGGTTCATTAATCGGCGCGATCAGCGGCAGCAGTTTATACCGGAAATCGACGTTTCTGCTCGATGCGCTGGACACCCGGATTTTTCCTGAATTTATACGCATCCACGAGCAGCCTTTGCTCAAGGGAGCGTTGGGCAGTTCGGCTTACGACGGCGAAGGCGTAGTGACGCAAACGCGCGATATTGTCAGCAACGGCATTTTGCGGGGTTATGTCCTCGGCACGTATTCTGCCCGCAAACTGGGAATGCAAAGCACGGGAAACGCCGGTGGCGTACATAATTTAACCATAACGCCTGGCAGCAATGACTTTCAGGCCATGCTGAAAGTAATGGATACCGGTTTGCTGGTAACGGAATTGATCGGGCAGGGCGTTAATATGATTAACGGCAACTATTCACGCGGCGCGGCGGGCTTTTGGGTGGAACGCGGTGAAATCCAGTATCCGGTGGAAGAGATTACCATCGCCGGTAACCTCAAAGATATGTACCAGCATATCGTGGCGGTCGGCAATGATGTCGATTTGCGCGGCAATATCCGTACGGGTTCTATTTTGATTGAGCAGATGTCGATTGCGGGGGAGTGAAGTGTAGGCAAAAGTCGAAAGGCCAAAGTCGAAAATTTTTTTTAGCCTTACGTGCACTAGTTCCGATCTAATCTGACACAGCTCTTGAAAAAGCGAGCGTTACCGAGTTTGATAAGGGTGTCGAATCCGTAATCAAACTTAACCAGAGGTAACGCTCATGCTACATACTAACAACCCA
>VGVA01000147.1 GCA_016874115.1 Gammaproteobacteria bacterium | reverse complement strand
CATCGAAATGCTCAGCGTAGCCCAGCTTTACCGAGACCGCGCCGATGCTGAAAACAGTTTTGACGAACTCAAAAACCATTGGGGCTGGGGTGGCTTCACCACCCAAGACCTGAAACGTTGCCGGTTCATGGCCAGGATCACCGCATTGGTTTATAACTGGTGGAGTCTATTCGTCCGGCTCGCCGACCCCGACCGACATACCGAAGCCATTACCAGTCGCCCCTTGATGCCCTATGGCATCGGCAAGCAGACGCGTCACGCGGGACAAACCCGACTAACCGTCAGCAGCACCCACTCCGAGGCGGTAAAAGTTGAACAGTGCTATCGCCGGATTGCCGCATTCTTCAAAGAGCTTTGGGCAACTGCGGAGCAGTTCAATGCCCAACAGCGTTGGTGCCGGATATTAAGTTTGGCGCTAGTAAAGTATCTTCGAGGTCGGCAATTACATCCACCAGATTGCCTTCCCGCACCTGCATAAGAGGCAAACTGATCTTTTTAGGATAAAGCATACTTTGTGCCAAACCTGCCAAAACCTGTATTTATACGGGATAACCCTATTATTACGACGACATCACCCGGTTAAACGCACAACTTCAGTGCAATAATTGCTTTTTCAGGGTAACAACATGGTGCAAAAGCCACCATTCATTTATGGCAACTCAGGGCAGTACAAAATTTAACTTGAAGATGATGCCATCATGAGCATCTGCTTCAGATATTTTGGGGATTGCGCCACCCTAACACCCACAGCAACAGATAATAATACAGCTATTTTTAAAAAGCGGCCGATTAACGCCTTCAACAGATTTACGGCTTTATTAAAGATAAAGGTGTTGATTAATAATATATTGATTTAATTTTAAAATCAGATTAGGCAATCGAAATTTGAGAGAAATCGATTTGTTGGGAGGTTCATTAATAGGCTTTGGCGCCGGTAAAGCCTTTAAAGATCGTTAGGAAAATAATTTTTATATATAATGAGAGCGACCAGTTCCGGATGTAATTCAAGTCGTTTTGAATTCTGCCTTCCATTTTATCTAAAGAATCGGTTTCGCCTCGAAAGCCATTAATCTGGGCTAAACCGGTAATGCCGGGTTTTACTTTATGCCGTAGCATATAGCCTTTCACCTGACCCCGGTAAAACTCGTTGTGAGCAACCGCGTGCGGACGCGGGCCGACCACCGACATCCGGCCTTGCAGAACATTGAAAAACTGCGGCAACTCATCTAATGAGGTGCGTCGCAAAAATCCGCCGAGTTTGGTGACACGGGCGTCATTTTTTTTGGCCTGAACAACATTATTGGAATCCTCCATTACCGTCATCGATCTGAATTTCCAGACAATAATCTCTTCACCCCTAAATCCGTATCGCCGCTGTTTGAACAGCACGGGACCGGGCGAAGTCGATTTGACGGCAATACCTATGATTAGCAATGGAATTGCGATGAGTATTAACACCACAGAACTGAAAACAATATCGAAAATCCGCTTCATGGCGCCGTCAATGCCATAGAACGGGGAGTCGTAGATGCTGATAACAGGAATCCCTTTAATATTGTTGAGACTGGCGCTGAGTAATTCGAATATGAACAGATCCGGGACGAAATGCACGGAAGCGGTTGAATCGCCCAGTTGCTCGACAATATTTTTAATGCGCAATTCCGCCCGCAAGGGTAAGGCGATGTATACGACATCTATATTTCCCGATTTGGCGAGCTTAATCAGTTGCTCGGTGTCGCCGGCCAGTTTACTCACGTCAACCGAAAAACCGTCTTCCGAGACACGTTGCCGGTCATCAAAAAAACCAACAAATTCAACGGCCATCGCTTCATCTTCAATAAAGATTTTTGCTAATTCCGAACCCAGCATCGTCGCGCCGACAATTGCGATACGATGTTGGCTTTTGTTCATCCTTCTTATATGGTTGGCAACGCTGCGAATAATGATATGCCAGGAGACGATTCGATAGGCACCGCCAGATTCCAGTACCAGAAATGCATTTTATAGATCGGGTCGATCATTAATGAGGCTTGGTCGACGCATAACAGGACGACTAGAACGCAAAACCACGTTGTTAAAATGATTCTGATTTCTGTTGCTACCGACATTGAACGGCTGCCGCGGTACAGGTCATTGAAGGATGAAAATACCCCGAAGCTGACAATAGCAATTAACAGCCACCAGGTTTGTTTGTTGTCCCATTCCTGATTGCTCAGGGCAAAAATCGACCACAATGTCAATCCGATGACGATAATATCCAGTAACCGCAGTAATACGATGATTTTATTATCGTGATAGCGTACGGGTCTGATGACTGGCGATTTAACCATGAAAATTGATCGATTAGTTTAAGGCAATGGTTTTTGATATAAATCCGTCATCATAATAATGATTGGATAGATGACAGATGAATTCGTTGATGGATTGAAAGCATGGTTTCCCGGTTTCATTGAACGATCCGCCTGCCATTAATCAGCTCTATTTCGGGAAAAATTAAAGCTTAAAACGGTTAAGATAACATTAATTAACACGTATTTAATTTAGGAGAAGACGTACATTGAATGCTATTAATCTTATTAATTAGTAACTTGCACGGCATCAACGCTCAGTTTTGCGAATTATTTACTGTATTTGGCGTTACAGGCGAGTTAATGGGTAATGTCGTCTCGGTCGAACTGGGCGTCTCGGCAGACGTGCTGACAAATATGGCCTGATCAGGTAAGTCTCCGGTTTTTTGCAAGGCTTGCATTAATACGGTGTCATGCCCGTAAATATCGGGATAAAAGGCCAAGTTATTGTTCTGATCCACAAAAGCCGTGGTATAAAAAAACAACACGGGTATCGGCTGCTGCAATTGGACATGCCGGGTCGATGCCGAGTTCATTGCTTTTTTGATGGCGTCGGTTGTCCAGTTGTCCTGATTCTTCAGGGCGAATTCGGCCAATCGCAAGGGGTTTTCCACACGTACGCAGCCATGGCTGAAATCCCGGCGCGACCGGTTAAAGAGCGAGTTAGATGGGGTGTCGTGCAGGTAAACGTCGTCCTTGTTGGGAAAAATGAACTTGACCTTGCCCAGACTGTTTCTAACGCCAGGACGCTGCCTGACGCGATATGCGCCTTTTCTCAGGTTTTCGATTGCGGTGGCGCTAAGCGGCACCGGTTTACCGTGATTAGACACAACTTCCATATTTTGCCGCGATAAAAAAGCCGGGTTGCGCGAAAGCTTAGGTATCACTTCGTCTTTCAAAATATTTTTCGGTACATTCCAATAGGGCATGAACTCGATATAACTCATGTTGCCCATTAATACCGGCGTTTGATTTTTCAGCGCTTTACCGACGACTACACGCATGTTGGTGATGTTGGCGGCTTTGTCGTTGAATTCGTCAATGGCCCATAATTGAAAGGCGGGAATGTTGACAATAATAGAGCGGTTTACATTAATTTCCGGAAGCCAGCGTAAACGCTCCATTGCCATTTCAATTTGGTTGATACGCTTAGTTAATGGCTCGTTAATTGCCGCGACTGTTGTCGGTCCGATGGCACCGTCCGCGCCTAAACCGTGCCGGAGCTGATATTTCTGAATACCTTCCACCACATCAGGGCTGTACGTCGAACTGTTGCCGACAGCGCCCGATTTTGCGGTATGAACGGTTTTGGGCGATTTTATTAATGCGGTCTCGGGGTTATGGATTTCTGTGCTTGGCGTCGCGGTTATATCGCCAAGAGCGGTTAAGAATTGCCGCAACTCAGCTATCTGCGGATGTTTTTCGCCCGGACGCAGCTTTCCTTTCAGGTTAAACTGGAATGACGGCGATTTTCCGGCAAGCAGCTTATAATTCGCTAATGCCGTTTTCAGCTTTTGATATTGGTGCAGCTTGGGTTCCACCAGTATAGGCAACTGGGAGACGGTATTCAGGGCAACGCTGTCTTTGATTAATGCGGGCAGATCGATAACTTTCTTTTCCCTAAGTTGCAGGTTGTAATTAATGCCCTGGGGATTAATGCGGCCGTAATGCATGTCGTGCAAGTAACGCAATAAGGCGATACTGACAGCCGTATCGTACAGCGCTAACTCGCGGTAATCGGATGGCGACAGATCCAGCGCGGCATGATATTTTTGCCTTAAGGTATCGACATCGTAATTGCCTTTAATAAGTCCGTGAGTATCGGCGGCGGCCATCAAGTCGAGCGCATCGGCCGTCTGTTTAGCGGAATTTGAGTTACCCAGCCATAAAGATTGATAATTAACGCGCTTATACAGCGCATCCAGATCGTCGGCGCGATTGGCGAAATTGCTTTGCTGAAGGTAAGTGTGCTGCTTGCCGGCGATAACGGCAAAAATTTCTTTGCTGACGCCGGGTTGCTGTAACTGTAGCTCATCGGCGAGTAAGCAGGAGACAGGCAGGATCAGCAGCAACAGGCTGAAGCAATGTTTGGTAAAAAACTTAAATGGTGTCATTAAGGCGCGTATACTCAATGATTAATCGATAAAAACAAGCGGACTATTTTACCCGGCTACCGGTTAAGATAATTATACTTAACTCCTTGCCGAATCACACAAAATTCGTGAAAAATCGACGTTCGAAATCATGCGGGACGATTTGTTTCATTTGTAAAAATTTCTAGCGTTGTTTACAGTATTCTGGAGAATACTGTAAATGAACATCCATAAACGAACTCGACTCACATTGCTAGACCGCCAAGAAATCTGGCGGCTTTACCAAACCCGAACCTGGAAGGTGACGCAGTTGGCGGAACGTTTCCGGGTCTCAAGGCCGACCCTCTACGAGGTGCTGAAACGGGCAAGGCTGCAAGAATTTGCCCCCCGCGACAGCACCAACCAGCGCTTCAAGATGATCCAGTATGGTTTGAAGCGTCTGGCCAAGGTCGAGCAGGCCATCCAGGAACGCCTGAAACGCGAGGCCAAGCGATACAACAAGTCCTATCC
>VGVA01000146.1 GCA_016874115.1 Gammaproteobacteria bacterium | reverse complement strand
GGATAGGACTTGTTGTATCGCTTGGCCTCGCGTTTCAGGCGTTCCTGGATGGCCTGCTCGACCTTGGCCAGACGCTTCAAACCATACTGGATCATCTTGAAGCGCTGGTTGGTGCTGTCGCGGGGGGGCAAATTCTTGCAGCCTTGCCCGTTTCAGCACCTCGTAGAGGGTCGGCCTTGAGACCCGGAAACGTTCCGCCAACTGCGTCACCTTCCAGGTTCGGGTTTGGTAAAGCCGCCAGATTTCTTGGCGGTCTAGCAATGTGAGTCGAGTTCGTTTATGGATGTTCATTTACAGTATTCTCCAGAATACTGTAAACAACGCTAGAAATTTTTACACATTAATGGATTTAAACGGCATAGTTTTTTACCGATTTATTCCTATTTTCTTATTTCCTTGCCCGGCAAGGGGTTATTAATAAAAGAATGGCGACAAAAAATAAACTCAAGCCTTTGGCTATCACGGAAGTTGTGCTGCGCGACGCGCACCAATCCATTCTGGCGACGCGGCTACGGATTGAAGATATGCTGCCCATTTGCCCAAAGTTGGACGACATCGGTTTTTGGTCGATGGAATCCTGGGGCGGCGCGACGTTTGACGCCTGCATTCGCTATCTGGGCGAAGATCCCTGGGAACGCTTGCGCCAGCTTAAAAAAGCCATGCCGAAGACTCGACAGCAGATGCTGCTGCGTGGGCAAAATCTGTTGGGTTATCGCCATTATGCTGATGACGTGGTGGATAAGTTTGTCGAACGCGCCGCTATTAATGGTATAGATGTCTTCCGTATTTTCGATGCGATGAACGATATGCGTAACATCGAGCGCGCCATCAAAGCCGTGTTGAATACCGATGCCCATGCGCAAGGCACCATTTCCTATACCACCAGTCCGGTGCATACCATGGATGTATGGGTGGATTTGGGCAAGCAGATCGAGGACATGGGCGCACATTCCATCTGCATTAAAGATATGGCGGGTTTGCTGAAACCGTACGATGCCTTCGAGTTGGTCAGTCGGCTGAAAAAAGCCACAAAAATTCCTATCCACATGCACTGCCATGCGACGACCGGCTTAAGTACGCCCAGCATCATTAAAGCGGCGGAAGCGGGCATCGATAATGTGGATACCGCAATCTCGTCGATGAGCATGACTTACGGCCATAGCCCGACCGAAACTATCGTCGCCACGTATCAAGGCACAGACCGCGATACCGGCCTTGATTTAGCCAAACTAGAAGAAATCGCCGCTTATTTCCGGGAAATCCGCAAAAAATACGTCCAGTTTGAAGGTAGCCTGAAAGGCGTGGATGGGCGCATTCTGGTAGCGCAAGTGCCGGGCGGCATGTTAACTAATATGGAAAGCCAGTTGAAAGAGCAGGGCGCAACCGACAAGTTTGAGGAAGTTCTACAGGAAATCCCGCGAGTGCGCGAAGATTTAGGTTTTATCCCCCTGGTGACGCCGACTTCGCAAATCGTCGGTACGCAAGCCGTTATTAATGTGATGGCGAGCGAGCGTTATAAAACCATTACCAAAGAAACTGCCGGAGTGCTGAAAGGCGAATACGGCGCCACGCCTGCGCCTGTTAATAAGCAGCTACAGGCAAAAGTATTGAATGGCGCAACCGCCATCAAATGCCGTCCTGCCGATTTGCTGACTGCGGAAATGGACAAGCTGGTGGCGGAAGTTTTGGCAAAAGCCGAAAAAGAAGGCGTTCGGTTGGCGGAAAATGTGGAAGAAGACGCCTTGATTAATGGTATGTTTGCGCAAGTCGGTTGGAAATTTTTGGTTAACCGCAGAAATCCGTCCGCCTTCGAACCGAAACCTGATCCACACGCCCATGCGGCGTCTATAGCGGCTTCAGCGCCAAAACAACCGATATCTGCTGTTGAGTCGTATTCGGTTAATGTCGATGGCAGAAGTTTCAAAGTGGTTGTCGGTCCTGGCGCTGCCGGTTTAAATATTACGCCGGAAGTCAGCGCGGCGTATTCCACCCCGGCCTCGAGCAGCGGTGAAGTGGTGGCTGCGCCCATGGCGGGTACGATTTTAAAAGTTCTGGTGGAAGTCGGCGCGAGTGTCAACAAAGGCGATGTGGTTGTCATTATGGAAGCTATGAAAATGGAAACCGAAATCCGTACGAAAGTAGCGGGAATCGTCAGTGCCATTAATGTGAAGGAAGGCGCTGCAGTGGCGAGTGGGGATGTGTTGGTGTCTTTGTAAACCTGTAGAATGGATAAGCAAAGCGCATCCATCTTACTTGATATTGCGGAGAGAGTCACTGTCAAGTCATTCGCGCAAGGTCAAAATACGAAGCAAGGCGGAAGCCGATGTTTTGTGTTTTGGGCTGTAGCGGGACGAACGCAGGCCGCCGAAGGCAAACTCGCCACGTCATTTTTCGCTGCTGAAATCGGATTGGACCCCATTTCAGCTTTCGCGAAAAATAGTGGCGCGCTGGTTATGTTCATAAGAATTTATATAAGAAATATATTTGTATTACTTTATCTTTTTTCTGCTTTCGCTTTCGCGGAGACACTTAATAAATATCCTGATATTAAGTTTACCGATGCGGCCTTAAATAAGGCTAAAGAGATGCTTGCAAAGGAAAATGACAAGCGAGCAGGCTTAACCTTATTTAAAGGCATAATGACATCGCCAGAATATAGGACAGGTTGGATGTTGCAAGTAGTCAATAAGGAACAATTTCCTAATGATCCAAGGAAAATATTGGAGGCCTAGAAATACTTATGCCAAGACAAATTACGTATTCGGAAATAGATGGGGCAACTTTAGACTTTTCAAAGAACTGGTGGGTGTTAAAGAAACCATGACTGTGTAATTGGTCTACATTTCTCGTCCCCGAACGCCTTCGTGAAAATACATACGGTAATTTTGAATGAGCAGCATGTATAACGCGAGTGATGTGCTTAACTAGGTTTAGCACATCATTCGTGACTTTTGGGGTTCACAGCTTAAACCTACGAGTTTATAAAATTTCAACCAACAAGTTTGGTTAAAACCAAAGAAAAAACGTCTAACCTTATCGATACTGAATGGAAAACCTAATCTCCCTCTGGCAAAGCACCGGTATTTACAACTTTAGCTCCGGCCAAGTATTTATGATGCTGGTTGGCTTTGTGCTGCTTTTCCTTGCCATTAAGAAAGGGTTTGAGCCGCTGCTGTTGTTGCCTATCGGCTTCGGCGCAATTTTGAGCAATATTCCGGTTGCCGATATGGCGCATGAAGGTGGATTGCTGTATTACCTGTATTACGGCATAAAAATGGGGATATTTCCCCTACTAATCTTCATGGGCGTGGGCGCGATGACCGATTTCGGCCCCATGATCGCCAATCCTAAAACCTTGCTGTTGGGTGCGGCGGCGCAATTCGGCATTTTCGCATCGTTGCTTGGCGCATTGGCGTTGAATGTCATTCCCGGCCTGGAATTCAGCCTGAAAGACGCCGCCGCCATCGGTATTATCGGCGGGGCGGACGGGCCGACGGCGATTTACGTAGCTTCCAAGCTTGCGCCGGATTTGCTCGGTGCGATTGCTGTCGCCGCGTATTCGTATATGGCGCTCGTGCCATTAATACAACCCCCGATCATGCGGGCTTTGACCACCGAAGACGAACGCCGGATTGAAATGCAGCAGTTGCGAGACGTCAGCAAGGCGGAGAAAATCGTTTTTCCGTTAATGTTACTGGTGCTTTCCATCTTGCTGTTGCCGTCCGCCACGCCATTAATCGGCATGTTTGCGCTGGGGAATTTAATGCGGGAAAGCGGCGTTGTAGAACGCTTAAGCAACACGGCGCAAAATGAACTTATTAATATCGTCACCATCTTTTTAGGATTATCGGTCGGTTCCAAGCTCAGCGCGGAAGCGTTTTTGCAATTCAAAACGCTGGGTATTTTGGCTTTAGGCGCATGCGCGTTTGCCATTGGTACGGCGGGCGGGGTAATCATGGCGAAAATCATGAATCGCTTCAGCAGTACGCTGATTAATCCATTAATCGGCGCGGCAGGCGTCAGCGCTGTACCGATGGCGGCGCGCGTCGCCAATAAACTCGGCCTGGAAAGCAATCCGCATAATTTTTTGCTCATGCATGCGATGGGACCGAATGTTGCAGGTGTGATCGGCTCTGCCGTGGCGGCAGGCGTCTTGTTGAGCCTGGTTAAATAACGCTTCAACGATTTTTACGTATTCACCAACAAATTTTTTTTATTTTTTATCGAATTTGAAAAAAATTTTCATCTAACTGTAATTTAACAAATATTAATTAACTAATTGAAAAATATTTAATTAATATCGGTTTCGGCATGATTCCAACTATCACTCCCCTTACCAGTGTGAATATTTCACATCGGTATAGGTAATTTCACCTATAGAAATTATTGATTTTCAGCGTAAATTTACCTTTAACAGGTTGCGGCTTTACGTTAAAAGCGTAACGGGATCAGGTAAAAACCGGCGAAAAGGTATAGTTAATTTCGTTGTATACAAGCCAACTAACCCGGCTTTTAACACCGTAGTGTAAAACGCAATTGTTAAGCAATACTCTGTTAGCTTTGAACCCTTCTTAGCTCTTGAGACTTTGATAACAGGTTATTTCGTAAGGTAGTTTGTCGCTTCTCTTGCTTGATAGCCTTTGCTGTTAATAAATTAAGGTGTAAAAATTTCTAGCGTTGTTTACAGTATTCTGGAGAATACTGTAAATGAACATCCATAAACGAACTCGACTCACATTGCTAGACCGCCAAGAAATCTGGCGGCTTTACCAAACCCGAACCTGGAAGGTGACGCAGTTGGCGGAACGTTTCCGGGTCTCAAGGCCGACCCTCTACGAGGTGCTGAAACGGGCAAGGCTGCAAGAATTTGCCCCCCGCGACAGCACCAACCAGCGCTTCAAGATGATCCAGTATGGTTTGAAGCGTCTGGCCAAGGTCGAGCAGGCCATCCAGGAACGCCTGAAACGCGAGGCCAAGCGATACAACAAGTCCTATCC
>VGVA01000145.1 GCA_016874115.1 Gammaproteobacteria bacterium | reverse complement strand
GGATAGGACTTGTTGTATCGCTTGGCCTCGCGTTTCAGGCGTTCCTGGATGGCCTGCTCGACCTTGGCCAGACGCTTCAAACCATACTGGATCATCTTGAAGCGCTGGTTGGTGCTGTCGCGGGGGGCAAATTCTTGCAGCCTTGCCCGTTTCAGCACCTCGTAGAGGGTCGGCCTTGAGACCCGGAAACATTCCGCCAACTGCGTCACCTTCCAGGTTCGGGTTTGGTAAAGCCGCCAGATTTCTTGGCGGTCTAGCAATGTGAGTCGAGTTCGTTTATGGATGTTCATTTACAGTATTCTCCAGAATACTGTAAACAACGCTAGAAATTTTTACACCTAAGTACAGGTCTTAATGTAACTAACAATGTCACGCCGAACTTGGATTCGAAATTGTGGGGCAGCCTTTCAACTTCTGCGCCAAATGCCGGCGCTGCAACACAGGTACTTGGTTTCAATCGGGATATCGGCATAACACCGGGTCATACATGGACTTTTACGACGGCATTCACGTTGGATGGCGTCAATATTTTATTGCAGGAGCAACTGACGGGCACCAATACCGGCAGTAAAATGAGCCAGTCAATGACAGCAGGAAACGCTACCACCGGGTTTCAGGACACCGCTAGTAGCAAGACAATTAACTTTACAGGCGCAAGCGGCGCCGAGTATGCGCTAACCTGGAATCTTACGTTGGATGGCAAGGTGTATTACAGCATTCAATATACCGTTTCACTGGTGAAACCGGCGTATTAACTGGTTACATCCGTAATGCCGCAGGTAAAGACCATCGTTATGCTGATGCTGGAAAACCGCTCGCTCGATACGGTGCTGGGCTGGCTTTACAGCGGCAGTGCGCCTGCAGCCGTATATCCTCCGGGATCATCGCCCACGTTCGACGGCATACCCGCAAATTCATCAAACAGTTATAAAAATACTGCCTATGCGCCGCAAAACGGCACACAAGGTTACAGCGAAGCTTGCCGTGTACCGGCTTACGATCCGGGCGAACCCATGCCCGATGTATTGGTCCAGTTATACGGCGATGCTCAGGGCAATACGCCGTCCAATCCTTGGTCGCAAACGCCGACGATGCAGGGATTTGCCTATAATTATTATGCCGATTACATCCATTCCGTAGGTGAGGTGATGGGTGCTTACTCGGCTGAGCAGTTACCGGTTTTGTACGGGCTTGCGGAAAATTTTGCTGTTTCCGACCGCTGGTTCGCCAGTGTGCCGACGCAAACTAACCCTAACCGCGCGTTTTCAATTTGCGGCACATCATTGGGAGCTGAAGTAAACTCCGATATATCAATACGCCAATACTATCTTTAATGTGCTGGGCGCGTCTGGCAAAACCTGGGGGCTGTACTGGCAAAGCGAAGATATCCTTAGCGACGGCGTACCGATTACCCATTGGGATGAGCCTGCTACCAGTTACCTTTTTCCGCTTATCAAACAAGCGCCGAACGGAGCGGTAGCCACTTATACGACATTTTTACAAGCTGCACAGACGGGTAGTCTGCCTAACTTTTGCTACCTGGAACCGTTCTGGGGTGGCGGTAAGGGTGTACCTTATGACGAAAGTAACTGGATAGGAATTCAAGGTAACGATTACCATCCTTGCGCATGGATAGGGCCAGCCGAAAACGATCTAAACGAACTTTATCAAACATTAATTAGAAGCCCGCAGTGGCCGGAAATGCTGTTCATCATTACCTTTGACGAGCATGGCGGTAGTTGGGATCACGTGCCTCCGGAATCGGCATTGCCGCCTGATAGCTCAGTAGGGCCGTCCGGGTTCACGTTCAATAGACTGGGCGTACGTGTGCCGACGATTTTGGTGTCACCATTAATTACTGCAGGTACGGTTTTCCGAGCGCCAACAGGCTCGGCGTACGATTTCGACCATACCTCGTTTCTGGCGACACTTTGTAAATGGGCGGGAGTCGATCCGGCATCGGCTGAATTAGGTGCGCGTACCGCCGTTGCCCCCACTTTTGAAGGCGTCATCGGCACGACAGTCCGCACCGATAAGCCAAGCTTTACCGTTCCTGCCGACTACGCAAGCCAAGGCGGGGGAACCGGCGCATTAATGGGAATCTCTCTCGACACCGCCGCCGCCCCAAAAACGGTTAGCATTAATGACTTCAGAGACGCACTGGATGAGAAATCGCATGATGCATTTGTGAAGAAATTTGCGGCAATGGTGCAGGATAAGAAATAAAAAAGCCCAACGAGTGACGGGGTATGTTACCCGGTCACTCACCTTTTGCCGACGGTGGCATTTTTGAACCACGTCGAAATATTACAAAGGGGCAACATGCCCGTCCGGCTGGATGTTACAAAGATTAATGCAAGAATTTGCCGATCTGCATGAAGGCGGCGTTCATGCCCCGGCTTATACTCGTTTCGGTACTAGCCTTCTGATCGCCATGCGTCCTTGGGAACCAAAGGTTTTCCAAGAACTCAGGCGTAAAGCGGATACGCGTTTTTTTGGATGTAATAGCCCTCAAACATAAGTAAATCAACCCAAAGCCGCTTTAATCGCCTTGCCAATCTCTGTCGGCGAGCTGACGACATCCACGCCTGCTGCTATCAATGCCGCGACTTTGCCTTCCGCTGTGCCTTTGCCGCCGGTGACGATGGCGCCGGCGTGGCCCATGCGTTTGCCGGGCGGGGCTGTTTGGCCGGCAATGTAGCCGACCACGGGTTTGGTCACGTGCGCCTTGATGTAGTCGGCAGCGGCTTCTTCGTCGCTGCCGCCGATTTCGCCGACCATGATGATGCCTTTGGTTTGATTGTCTTCTTGGAAGCGTTGTAACACGTCGATGAAGTTCATTCCGCGAATCGGGTCGCCGCCGATGCCGACGCAGGTGCTTTGCCCCAGGCCTTCGGCAGTGGTTTGATGCACCGATTCATACGTTAATGTGCCGGAGCGGGAGACGATACCGATGCAGCCCGGCAAGTGGATTTTGCCCGGCATGATGCCGATTTTGCATTCGCCCGGCGTAATTACGCCCGGACAGTTGGGGCCGATTAATAGTACGTCTGAATTTGAAATGGCGGCTTTTACCTTAAGCATGTGTAGAATGGGAATGCCTTCGGTAATGCAGACGATGATTTTGATACCGGCATCGGCGGCTTCAAGGATGGCGTCCGCGGCAAATAAAGGTGGCACGTAAATCATGCTGGCCGTTGCGCCGGTCGTATCTACCGCATCCTGCACGGTGTTAAAGATAGGTAAGCCTAAATGGGTTTCGCCGCCACGCTCGGGCGTAACGCCGCCGACCAGTTTTGTGCCGTAATCCAACGCGCCTTGGGAATGGAACGTGCCTTGTTTACCGGTGAAACCCTGGCATATGACTTTGGTGTCTTTATTAATTAATATGCTCATACAGCACCTCCCGCCAATGCAACCACTTTTTCGGCGGCATGGGACAAATCTTCCGAGGCGTAAAGATTAAGTCCGGTATTGCTTAACAGTTCGCGGCCTTCATCGACATTGGTGCCTTCCAGTCGCACCACCACCGGGATGGTGACGTGGACTTGTTTGATGGCTTCCAGGATACCTTGCGCGATCACGTCGCATTTGACGATGCCGCCGAAGATATTAACTAATACCGCTTTAGCATTAGTATCTGAAAGTATTAATTTAAAGGCTTCGCATACCTTTTCTACGTTGGTGCCGCCGCCAACATCGAGAAAATTGGAGGGTTTGCCGCCTTTGAGCTTGACCAAATCCATCGTTGCCATTGCCAATCCCGCGCCATTGACCATGCAGCCGATATTGCCGTCCAGGGTGATGTAGTTCAGGCCGAATTGTTGCGCTTCATTTTCGCGCGCATCTTCTTGTGTAGGGTCTTTCATGGCTTGAATATCGGGATGCAACGCCAGCGCGTTGTCGTCGAAATTAATTTTGGCGTCCAGCGCCATTAATTCGCCGGTTTCAGTGATAATTAATGGATTAATTTCGATCTGGCTGGCGTCTTTCTCTAAAAATAAGCGGTACATGCCTTGCATGATGTTTGCCAGCATTTTGTGCTGAGCGCCTTTCAAACCCAGGCAGTAACCCAGCGTCCGGCATTGGTGCGCTTGCAGACCGGTGATGGGATTAATTTTAATGGCGCGGATTCGTTCCGGCGTTTCATGGGCAACGGTTTCTATGTCCATGCCGCCCGCTGCCGATGCGATAAAAATCAGGCGTTCGCTACTGCGGTCTATTAATAAGCTAAGGTACAGTTCCCGTGCTATGGGATAAGTGCGTTCGATTAATACCTGATTAACCGGCAAACCGGCAGCATCGGTTTGTTGCGTGATTAATCGGCGGCCGATCATGTCTTCGGTATACCCGGCTGCTTCGTCGCTGTTCTTGGCGAGTTTCACGCCGCCTGCCTTGCCGCGTCCTCCGGCATGGACTTGCGCTTTTACCACCCATCCGTCGCCGCCCAACTGCTTGATTACATCAACAGCATGTTCGGCGTTATCCGCCGGTTTGCCGTCCGGCACAGGAATCCCGTATTGCATAAATAGCTGTTTGGACTGAAATTCGTGGATGTTCATTGATTAATCCTGTTAATTGGTGTGTAGTACGCTGCAAAGCCGCTATCGGCATTAATCTAAACTTTGGTTATGATAACCGACATTTTATGTCGAATGGCTGAAAAAGGGGATTCAAAAATAAATCAGATGACTAACGAGAACGCGACAACCATTTATCCGTGCCCTTTTTCTAAAGGTTATGGCATGCCCGCCAGCCAGGCATGGCAGTTGCTTAAAATTTATGGTAGTGGCAAAATTATAAGTGATAAGTTACATTATGTATTTTGCATAAACTTATGATTGAACAGACAGTAAAGCACACATGCCGATCTTGCCAAAGCGAAAACATCGTCAAGAACGGGCGCAACGCGGGCGGCAAGCAGCAATACCGCTGCAAGGATTGTGGCGTCCACCGGGTGCTGGAACCGACCGTCCGGTACGACCAGGGGCGCAAGGAAGAAATCCTGCGGGCGTACCAGGAACGGTCCAGCCTGCGGG
>VGVA01000144.1 GCA_016874115.1 Gammaproteobacteria bacterium | reverse complement strand
AGCAACCTATAACCTGCGACGACTTTGCAGCCTGAAAACCTGCGGAATTTTGGCCTTTTAACGACCAAGCTGCGCCTGAAATGCACCAAAAAGGGCATTTCAGGATAAAAACCACTGAAAAGTGGGCAATTTTTTGCCCTGATGCATGGGGATCAAGATTCCTATATGTCGTTGGTCAAAGCAACGGCTGATTTTCAAAGTAAATCGAGGTGCCCTGATGCTTGTGGTTCAGGATTCCTATCTGGCGTTAGCACGAGCAGCGTCTTTTTTTGGAGTAATTCGAGTTGCCTAACATGCTCTACTCTCTTTACTATGTTGTGTATAAATAGAGCATGCGAGTATCGATTCCAAATTCTATATCCCTGCCGAAGACAGGCATTCCCGGTCTTTTAGAAAACTGGCGCAGCGATGTGCTGTCCGGCTTTCTCGTTTTTTTGATTGCCTTGCCCTTGTGTCTGGGCATTTCCATGGCGTCCGGTTTTCCGCCGATGGCGGGTATTATCACGGCTATCGTCGGCGGTTTGGTGGTATCCAGACTGAACGGTTCTTATGTCACGATTAATGGACCGGCGGCCGGGTTAATTGTCGTTATCGTCGATGCGGTGACGGAATTAGGTCAGGGCGACGCCATGGCTGGTTACCGCTACACCCTGGCGGCTATTGTGGTGGCGAGCGTATTACAGATAGTAATGGGCGTGTTTAAGGCCGGTAAACTCAGCGCTTTTTTTCCGTCTTCCGTAGTGCACGGCATGTTAGCGGCCATCGGCATTATCATCATGGCGAAGCAGATTCATGTGCTATTGGGCGTAAAACCGGAAGCAAAAACCTTGCTGGGGACGATTGCGGAAATTCCCCATTCCGTTTATGAATTCAATCCGGAAATTACCATCATCGGCGGCCTGGGTTTGTTGTTATTAATCATCTGGTCAATGTTGAAAAACAGATACTTAAAGATGATTCCTGCGCCGTTGCTGGTGGTATCAATGGGCTTGGCGCTGGAACGTTTTTTCGATCTGGATCATATTCATAAGTATCTGTTTTTACCCGATACGCAATTTTTGCCGCATCATGAATTCATGATCGGCCCGGCATTTCTGGTGTCCGTGCCGGAACACTTTCTCTCAGGTTTTGCTTTTCCCGACTTCGGCAAAATTTCCACCCTAGAGTTTTGGGGGTCTGTGATTACCATTTGGCTGGTCGGCAGTTTGGAAAGCCTGCTCAGTGCATCGGCGGTTGACCGGCTCGATCCGTACAAGCGTACTGCTAATCTCAACCGTGATTTAACTGCGGTCGGCGTGGGGAATTTTATTGCGGGCATGATCGGCGGCTTGCCTATGATCGCGGAAATCGTGCGTAGTTCGGCGAATATTAATAACGGTGCCAAAACCGCCTGGGCTAATTTCTTCCATGGTTTGTTCTTGCTGATTTTTGTCGCGTTGTTTCCGAAGTTGATTCACGAGATTCCTTTGGCCTCGCTGGCGGCATTGTTGGTTTTCACCGGTTTCCGCCTGGCTTCGCCGAAAGAGTTCGCCAAGGTGTGGGAAGTCGGAATGGATAATTTTATCGTCTTCGTCGCCACCATTATCGGCGTACTGGTAATCGATCTGCTTGTTGGTGTGTTCATCGGCATTATCGTCAAGCTGGTTATCTACCTGTTCCGTGGTTTGAAATTCAGCAATGTCTTTTCCATGGCGTATCATGTTAACGAAACCGAACCGGGTATTTACCACATCGCCGTTAGCGGTGCGGCGGTGTTTTCAAACTTCATGGGCTTGAAAAGTATGCTGTCAACGTTGCCGGAAAAAAAGACGATTTATTTCGATTTATCGGAAGCGGAGTTAATCGACCATTCGGTCATGGAATCCATTCATCATTTTGTCGAAGATTACATTCACGACGGCGGCAAATGTGAAATTGTAGGCCTGCATAACCATGAACCGTTTTCCGGTCACCGTCTGGCAGGCAGGCGAAAGAAACCGGCTGCACTATCCTAGTGCAAAATATAACGGTTTATCTTAGGTGATTAATTTCCTTGCAGGGAAGGTAATCCAATCAGTCGAATTGTTTTGCATTTGTTACTTGATTTTTCAATAAATTATTTCGCGCAATGCAATCATGATTATTAAACGTCGCATTGCGTGATTTTTTAATTATCAAATGAGCATTGTTTTATTACGGGCAAATTTTGCATTTAATTTTTTAGTATGACTATAAAAACCAAGTTGGAAGATGTCGTTGCATCGTCGCGATACGGAATCATTTTATTGTATTTGTTAATTAATCTTGCAGTTTTTACCTGTTTGCGTTTGTTCTTGCTGGTAAAACAATTCAATGATATTGATACGCCTATCGCTTATCTTCCTGTCGCTTTTTTGTTGGGAATATTGTACGACCTGGCTTATTTCAGCTATTTGCTGATTCCATTCGTATTTTATCTATTGCTGATACCCAACCGGATTTATCATAGCCGTATCCATAGAATTGTAATTTACGGTTTTTTTGCGATCTTCCTGTATCTGTTGTTTTTTATAGAATTGTCGGAATGGACATTTTGGGATGAGTTCGGCACTCGTTTCAATTTCATAGCGGTTGATTATTTAGTTTACACCCATGAAGTTATTAATAATATTGTCGAATCTTATCCTTTAGGATGGCTATTATTTGCCGTATTAATCATTACCGTTATCAGTTTTTATTGGGTTAGAAAATTACTGGCGCGGACTTTATCCGTCCAAGAACCGTTTAGTCGGCGGTTGAAAATTTCGATAGCTTTATTGGTGCTGCCTGTTATCAGTTTTTTCGCTATTCCATTATCAGCATATCAATTTTCATCGAATTCTTACCTTAATGAAGTGGCTGCCAACGGCCCTTATCAATTTTTCTCGGCATTCCGCAATAATGAGCTGGACTACCGGCATTTTTATAAATTAGGCGATGACCGACAATTGTCCGCATTAATCAGAAAAATAGTAGGCGGAGAAAATAATGCTGTTCAGCACAGTGATCAGCTGGCGGATCTTTACAATATTAAACATCTTGTTAAAGCCAAAGGCGCGGAAAGAAGCTTGAATGTGATTTTGATTACGGTCGAAAGTTTAAGCGCTGAATTTTTGAAAACTTTTGGCGGCAAGGAAAACATTACGCCGTTTATGGATACGTGGTTTAGCGAAGGCATGTTATTCACCAATTTTTACGCCGTGGGAACTCGTACGATCAGGGGGCTTGAAGCATTAACCTTGTCTATTCCGCCAACGCCCGGACAATCCATCGTCAAACGTCCCGGCAATGACAATCTCTTTTCGCTGGGTTATGTGTTTCAGCAACATGGCTACGATACGGTTTTTTTATATGGCGGACGCGGGTTTTTCGACAACATGAACGCTTTTTACTCCGGCAACGGTTACCGTATTGTCGATCAAACCGATTTCACGCCGGAAGAACTGACGTTTACCAATGCCTGGGGCGTATCCGACGACATTATCTATAACCGGACATTGAAAGAAGCCGATCGGGATTACGCCCAGCATAAGCCGTTTTTCTTCCAGATAATGACAACCAGCAATCATCGCCCCTTTACTTATCCGGAAGGCAAAATTGACATCCCTTCCGGCAAAGGACGTTCTGGCGGCGTTAAGTACACGGATTATGCAATGCAGCAGTTTATCGGCCAAGCCAAGAGTAAACCTTGGTTCGACGATACTCTATTTGTTATGGTCGCCGATCATTGCGCCGGCAGTGCACACCGGACTGAATTGCCTGTCGATAAATATCACATTCCATTATTCATGTATGCGCCGAAATACTTAAAGCCGGCCAAGATCGATACATTATCCAGCCAGATCGATGTTGCCCCAACGATTTTGGGTTTATTGAATGTTTCTTACGAAAGCCAGTTTTACGGGAAGGATATCCTGCAAATGGCAAAAAATGAGGGTCGGGCATTGGTTAGTAACTATCAGCGTCTGGGTTTATTTAAACACAATACCTTGTCGTTCCTGTCGCCCCAGCGTCAGATTAATATTTATGACGACCCGATGGGTAAACATACTTCAGTAGCTAATGATAAAGCCGGTGAGCTGGTACAAGAAAGCATGGCGTATTATCAATCGGCGGATTACATCTGGACGCACCGATTAAACCGCCATCATTAATAAACGCTTTTATGGCTAATTTAAAGTGCTGCCAAGGTTAATCAGTAAGAGAGTCGCTATTTTTCCGAAAGCTTGTTTTGGGCATCCCAGACCAAGCAAGCGGCAAAAACTTAACGCGACCGCTAATGCCTTCGGCTGCCCGGATTCGTCTTCGGTTCGCCACGATGCACAACTCTCCTCCGGTACGCTGTGTATCACGGCTGCCCAAATGACTTTACGCCGTGTCGGATAGCCTTGCATGTTGACTCCACTTCCGCTCGCGCTACAACTCCGTCAACACGCCCAGCCATGTCTATCCAGGGATCGTCGTACACCGCTCCACTAGCGGTATACTGTCAAACAGCTTTGAAAAGTTTCCAATAATTTCCGTTAAAGAGCGTCGAAAAGTTTCCAGAATCAGGCTGTGCCTTGTTGTTCTATTTGGTCAGCCGCCTCTATGAAAAGACATTTTTGGTAGTCACCGCTAATTTAAGTTTTGGCGAATGGGTGCAAGTGTTCGGTGACGCCAAGATGACCACCGCACTACTCGACAGGATTACCCATCATTGCGACATCCTGGAAACCGGCAACGATTCCTATCGATTTAAGCAACGCAAAAAGGCGGTAGAAAACCTATAACCTTACAGTTTGGCTGGAAACTATTCGGCGCTCTTTAGTGGAAACTTTTCAAAGCCGTTTGACAGCTGATGGTAACTTTCTCAACGAAATGCAGTCGCCTGATTTCGGGTATGACATCCATTTTTATCACTCCAGGTTTCTCCGGCAAAAAGCCGGTCATTGAACTACCTGGGGTGGAAACTTTTCAACGCTCTTTTCCCCAGGACCCTGGAAAGTTTTGTACGCCGTTTTGCAACCCAATCTCCAAACAATCCGCTGATGTGCAAAAATTCTATGAAAAAGGGCAATTGCCCCATCGCCGTCACCGATGCTTGTGGATCCCATTCCACATGGATCCTGCCGCCAAATGTTTCTACCCTGACAGGTTCAGCAT
>VGVA01000143.1 GCA_016874115.1 Gammaproteobacteria bacterium | reverse complement strand
TCTATGAAAAAGGGCAATTGCCCCATCGCCGTCACCGATGCTTGTGGATCCCATTCCACATGGATCCTGCCGCCAAATGTTTCTACCCTGACAGGTTCAGCATACGGAATTAATGCCTTCGGTTCGGGTTCACCCAAAGGGTGAATGATCTGTTCTGCCATAAGCGCCTCCTTGCCGCTTAATTTCAAACAGTTAACAATTTTTTGCAACCTTAAGATGCTCTTTTAAGGTTCAATGATTAACGGTTGTAGGTATTCATACGAATATAATTCATCGTGAAAAATAAAATAACCTATTCAAGCTAACATCGATATTTAAACAATAGAGAATCCATGAATCCATACAAAATTTACAAACATCCTTCTGGTGATATGGAAGCTGTCAAGCAAGGTTGGTCTTGGCCGGGATTCTTTTTCAATTTTATCTGGGTCATGATAAAGCAACTATGGAAAATTTTGGGCATTATGATCCTTGCTCTTGTTATGTTTTCAGTTTTTATATGTGTATTTGGTCTCGGCGAGGCTAAAGAGGTTTTGACAGATGCTTTTTGCATAGCCTTGAATGTTACTTGCGGTGCTTTTGGCAACTTCTGGCGAGAAGACAAACTTATTTCTCGTAGCTATAAATTAGTACACATTGTTACCGCCTCAAGCGCAGAAGACGCAATAGAGTTTCACATTAACAGTGTGTCATAACCAAATGCAACAAGTTCTTATCGGTTGATGTCCACGTCCGTAGTAAGGCGCTCAGGTTACCGGCTTGCCGTCAGTTTGTAATAAATCGTGCCGGAACTGCTCGATTAACTGTTGGTTCTGGCGTTCGTTTCGACTAAAAGGAACGACAACTTCATTCAAGGTCTGCATCGGTGCGGACGTCAAAAAAACGATACGATCCGCAAGAGCAATCGCCTCGCGCAAATCGTGGGTGACAAACAGCACGGTATGCGGCCGCTGTTGCCATAAGCCGATTAATAAATCCCTAACCTGTTGCGCAGTAGCGCTATCTAGCGAAACAAAGGGTTCGTCCATCAATAACAGATCCGGATTAATGGCAAAGGCGCGGATAATCGCCACCCTTCGGCTCATGCCCAATGACAAGCGTTCTGGATAAACATGTTGAAAATCTGCCAGTTGCATAACCTCCAGCAGGTTATCGATTGCGCCCGACGGCGCGGGTTCATTAAGCGCCAGCTCGATATTTTCCCGCACGGTGCGCCAGGGCAACAAGCGCGGATTCTGAAAGACATAACCGATTTTGTGGTTTTCCTCCCGTTCATCAAACCGAATCTCACCATCAAAATCGTCATCCAAACCGGCAACCAAGTTCAGCAACGTCGTCTTGCCGCAGCCGGACGGCCCCACCAGACAGACGAACTCATTGTCCTTCAACGCTAAGCGAAAATCATTAATCACCCGACGCGGCAGTGCGTCTTCCGTTGCCGGATACAGCTTACTTTTAACCTTAATACGAATCATCGTCTCAGCGCCGCCAGCGTTGCGCCCGGTTATCCAACGGTTTCAGCACCAGCCATTCGGTTATTTGCATGACTGCAACAAAAGCGAACGTGTACGCCAGAATGCTGGCGACATCGAATAACTGAAAAAACAAATGCAACTGATAACCCATGCCGTTACTGCGTCCCAGCAGTTCAACCACCAGAATGATTTTCCAGATTAGCGCCAAACCGGAGCGTGTTGCGCCGATAAAATAAGGAAAAAGCTGGGGTAACACCACATGTTGTAAGGTCTTGGCCTTACCAAAACGGTAACACCGCGCCATCTCCAACAAATCCCGGTTCAATGCGCGCGCACCTTCTCGAACGGTAACGACGACATTGGGGATTTTATTAATGACCACGGCGACAATCGCCGCAACTTCCGTCAAGCCGAACCAGACGTAGCACAGTATCATTGTTACCAGCGCCGGTATATTCAAGAAAATCACCAGCCAGTTGTCGAAAAAGGCATTAACTTGTCTGTTCCGTCCCAACACAATGCCGATGGCGCAGCCGATAAACATCGCAATGGCAAAGCTTACTATTAATCTCAGTAACGTAACGCCGAGATGATAAGGCAACTCGCCGCTCCGGCATTGTTCCCAAAACACCTGAAGCACCATTAACGGACCCGGTAAGTTCCGGCTCTCCAGATACAGCGCAAAGCCATGCCATAACGACAGGAAAACGGCGATGGAAAGCCATGCAAGGCTTTGTTTTCGAAGCATTAATAACTTACCGGATTAATCGGCAGACCAGAATAATTCAGACGGCAGATGTTCCGCCTGTCCGGTCAGTTTGTTGTTACTGATTGTCTTGAGCGTGGCGTATACGCTATCAAGCGCATTCCGTTCAGCATTGCCCCATTGTTTTATCTCGCCTTTGCAATAACGCTGCCGAAAACTATTTTGGGTTTTGGTATCGTCAACCTGCAACAGAGGAACAATGTGTTGCCAATCCTTTTCGTTGCTGCACAGCGCCTGTTTAGCGTTGTTTGCCGCCGTAAAAAATGCGTTAACAGCTGCTTTATGTTGCTGCGCCCAACTTTGCTTGAACACATAACCCAAAGACGGGACAGCTTGTTTAATGCCTAATTTCTCGATAATTTCCCGTCCATTAATGATTGCCCGATAACCTTGCGCCTCCAGCTTTGCGCCGTAATGCCAATAATTCAGCGCTACATCAACCCGGCCCTGAAGCAATTGCTCATTAATTAATGGCGGCGCGCCAAACACCGTTTCAATGCCGGTTAGATCGATTTTTTCCTGTTGCGCCAAGGCCTTAAGTAAGAGCCAGTTTTTATCCAACTCGCCGCCGGCAATACCCAAACGCTTACCTTTCAAGTCATTAATAGACTTGATTTCGCTTTTAGCTGGCGCCATCAAAACGCCCGAAGTTGATGAATAGGGATAAAAACTGAAATCGCTGCCTTCATCGCGCATTTTTGCCGCCCATATCCAATCGGAAACGATCATATCCACCGCCCCGCTTTGCAAGGCAATCTTGCCGGCTTCCGCATTGGCTAAAATTCGCTGCTCAATCCGAAACGCCGTGTGCTTTTCTGATTGCAGTTTAGCCAGCTCCCATGCCAGCGTACCTGTTGCTTGTACGCCGATTTTGATGGTCGGCGCGTTTGATTCTGCCGAGTTAATACTGTTGTCGGCAAAGGTAATTGATGAAAAAGAATAAATTAAAAATAAAATTACAAGAAGCTTGGTCATGAGAATTAATCATTTGCGAATTAACAGCTTGGTATTTTATCTTTTTCGCCAAATTTAAGGAAAACTGTTTAGTTGCAAAAATATCGATTCTCGTTAAGCAGTACGCTTTTTCAATGCCGTATAAACTATCCAGGTACTCAATCCCGCCAACAGGTGTTTGATGGAATGTCCGCTGATAAAACGCAAATAACGATAGATTTCCGCGTCCAGCGATTCGGCAATTCTTGCCAACACATACACACCCAATACGCTCCACACAAAAGCGCAACCATGCCGGTTACCGTCGTACAACCATAAGATCAAGGGTAACAGCAACATGGGTAGAAACTGGATTAATATATAGGGCCTCAGGTCACCTGCTCCCATTAATTCAGAATAATACCAATAACTTGCCGACGAAATAGCCAGCACGATTAATGGCAATAACAACCGGTTGCCGATTTTCGGGTGGATACAGTCGCTGACCACAGCGCAAAACAACGCGATACTTAAAACAGCTAACGGCATCCTGTCCCAAAGCAGTGTGAAATTATCAGGCAGGAGATGGTAATAGCCGGAACCAAAACCGGTCAACATAACCCCCAAGAAAAACACGAGATAAGGTCGACGCGACTTTTGTAACGATGCCGAAATGTTTGCCGTTAAACATAACCGAATCCCTAACAGGCCGACAACAACAAACGGCAGATTGGACATCACATTAACTAAATTCGGTATCCCATCGATAGCCCTGTTATCGGCAAACAAATGGTAAGCGCTGTCTTGACGGATGCGCTCAACAAAAAACATCGCAATGCTAGAAATTAATGCAATCCCAACAATTATTTGCGATTTTTGTTGTGAAATCATCGAAAAAACAATAGTCAGATCAGCTAAATATTAATAATCGGCATTCAGTCACAGCCTTATAAACAAGCAGTTGCTATTTTAATCAATTCAACTAACATAGATTAATCAGTTAATCCCAAAGGACCAGCGCGCCACTATTTTTCGCGAAAGCTGAAATGGGGTCCAATCCGATTTCAGCAGCGAAAAATGACGTGGCGAGTTTGCCTTCGGCGGCCTGCGTTCGTCCCGCTACAGCCCAAAACACAAAACATCGGCTTCCGCCTTGCTTCGTATTTTGACCTTGCGCGAATGACTTGACGCCGTGTCGTATGGCCTTGCATTTTGACTACGCACTACGCTTGCGCTCCAACTCCGTCAAAACGCCCGGCCTCTACGGCTACGCAGGGGTCGTCATACATCGCTCGGCTTCGCTCGCTTCCATGTACTCCTTCGACGAAAATGGCGCTTTTTGACGGTTTACGGCGGCAACTACGGTCAGTTATTGAATGAAAAGACCCGCATCCGGATGCTTTGTTCCACGAATGGAGCAACAACGGCGATGAAATCAAAAATGCGTCGAAATTAATTGTCGGTCCGGGTCAGGGCTGTATTTTCGTCTATGAAGGCAAAGTGCAAGCTGTACTTGACGAACAATGCATGGTCGATCTGGAAACCGCCAACATCCCGTTCTGGACGACGATCAAAAACTTTATGCAGTTTTTTGAGAGCCACCATAAAGTCGGCATTTACTACTTCAAACGCACCCAGATTCTTAACCAAAAATGGGGCACGACTTCCAGCATTAAGTACGAAGACCCCAAGTATAAATTCCCTGTCGGATTAACCTTAAAAGAGCATCTTAAGGTTGCAAAAAATTGTTAACTGTTTGAAATTAAGCGGCAAGGAGGCGCTTATGGCAGAACAGATCATTCACCCTTTGGGTGAACCCGAACCGAAGGCATTAATTCCGTATGCTGAACCTGTCAGGGTAGAAACATTTGGCGGCAGGATCCATGTGGAATGGGATCCACAAGCATCGGTGACGGCGATGGGGCAATTGCCCTTTTTCATAGAATTTTTGCACATCAGCGGATTGTTTGGAGATTGGGTGTCACGATGCCCTTTACGCTGGGTTAGCCCCAACGCCCCGAGAAAACGCAATGTGCTGGGGACGCTATTGCTTTCAGTGTTGTCAGGGCACAAACGCTATGCCCATATCAATGGCTTG
>VGVA01000142.1 GCA_016874115.1 Gammaproteobacteria bacterium | reverse complement strand
TACCGAGACCGCGCCGATGCTGAAAACAGTTTTGACGAACTCAAAAACCATTGGGGCTGGGGTGGCTTCACCACCCAAGACCTGAAACGTTGCCGGTTCATGGCCAGGATCACCGCATTGGTTTATAACTGGTGGAGTCTATTCGTCCGGCTCGCCGACCCCGACCGACATACCGAAGCCATTACCAGTCGCCCCTTGATGCTCTATGGCATCGGCAAGCAGACGCGTCACGCGGGACAAACCCGACTAACCGTCAGCAGTACCCACTCCGAGGCGGTAAAAGTTGAACAGTGCTATCGCCGGATTGCCGCATTCTTCAAAGAGCTTTGGGCAACTGCGGAGCAGTTCAATGCCCAACAGCGTTGGTGCCGGATATTAAGTTTGGCGCTAGTAAAGTATCTTCGAGGTCGGCAATTACATCCACCAGATTGCCTTCCCGCACCTGCATAAGAGGCAAACTGATCTTTTTAGGTTAATGGAAGCGCTGAAAACTTTATCATTATTAGATAAGTAACTCGCTACATTAATGCCCAGATTATACCATTGTAAGCTATTGATTTCTAAAGCAGTTCCATAGGGTCCATTAATACTTTCAATAACGGCGACACGTGCTTGGTCAGAACCATCGGTATAAGTACCTTTGGCATCCTTGCAACCCGTGCCCGTGCAGTGATTCCCATAATTGTTGTCATCCACAGCGAGTAACAATAATTGAGCGGAATTGATAATCCAATTGCTGCCCAATGCGTAATTAATGGTAAATGCTTTTGAGCTGCCTTGGTTCAAATAAGCAGGATCCCAAGCGTCATCATTGGTATATCCCCATTTATCCACCGGAGTAGCCCAAAAAGTGGCTGTGGCAGCCATACTGCTAGAAGCAAATGCAGATAGCAAAATCATTGCTAATAAGCATGATTTCTTCATTTGAATCTCCATATATATCACATATTTAAAATATGCAACCCAGCCATCTTTGGCAGTACATCAAAAGATCTGTGGTTTTCCGGCCTTGTTTCACAACAAGTGTGGCTACATTTGTAATTTTCGCTTTGTTTGCTGACGAAAGCGCCAGCTAAATTCTGCTACTCATGCAGGATATGGTTTACGGATAAATGCATTCAGGAAAATACGTATAAATACCTATTGACGGTTGATTGTAATTATTGTTCCGGCCTTGTGAAGTTTAAAGTTTCCGTTCGCCTTTCGACAAGGCTCTCCTGAGCAACGTCGAAGGGTTCAGCACAAACGGCATGTGGAGGAATCAGTTCGACCTGAGATTATCGAACCGTGATGGGGTCGGGTTCCTTAGAGGTTCCCCAGTATTAATACGATAACTTATAGCCAACTTATTGATTATTAACGCTGCACAAACTTATACAGCATCGACGGCATCAGCAGCAGGTTAAGAAAGGTAGAGGAAAACAGCCCGCCGATGATGATGGTAGCCATCGGACCCATGATTTCCGACCCCGGATTATCGCTGTTAAATGCAATCGGCAGCATCGCCAAGGCCGTTACCAGGGCGGTCATTAATATGGACGGCAGGCGTTCTTGGGCAGCAAGAGTGATAGTGGCGAAATCCCACGGCATGCCTTTTTGCTGAGTTAAGTACTGACAATGTGACAGTAGCATGATGCTGTTGCGTACCGTTATGCCGAACAAGGTGATAAAACCGACGACAGAACCCACCGACAAAGGCGCGCCGGTGATTAATACCGCAAGAATGCCGCCGATAAAGGCAAAAGGCAGATTAACGAGCGTTAGCAACACATGGCGGAGATTGCCGATAGCAATGTAGATTAATATTAATACCCCGGCTCCTGCCAGCAGAGCATGCAACATTAAATCGACGCGCGCTTTGGCTTGTTCGACGGCGGCGCCGGTAAATTCAGGATAGGTGTCCGCTGGAAAGTCGACGTTTGCCAGCGCCTTTTCTTTCAGCATACTCATAAAGCTGTCCATGTCGCCTTCCACGTTGGCTGTGACCGTTTGTTTTCGCTGAGAGTTTTGCCGCAGAATATTGTAGCGGCTGGCATTCATTCGGATATCTGCTACTTGACCTAACGTTATCAACGTATTATCCAGGGTCGAAACGGGCAGGTTTTTAATCGCAGAAACGTCGGTACGGAGTTCCGGCATTAATGTGACTGCGATATCGAAACTTTTATTACCCTCAAACAATTTGCCGGTAATCGCCGTTTCATAGGCGGTTTGCAGGGTTTGCAACACGTGTTCGTAATCAACGCCCCAAAAATTCATCTGGCTGGCATTCAGTCGAACCTGAACAAACGGCGTACCTGGCGGCGATTTAACTTGAACATTACTGGCGCCGGGCAAGTCATTAATGATGTCGGCAATGCGCTTGGCTTTATCATCAAGATCGTTCAAGTTGTTGCCGAAAATATTGACGACCAGGGGTGCGGTATAACCGGAAATAGTTTCATCCACACGTTCGGTTAAAAAAGTATTGGCTTCGTAACTGATGCCGGGAAATGTATCCAACCGGCTTCTCAATTCGTCCAGAATGCGCTGCTGCTCTGCGCCGGAAGACGGTTTCAATCTGATTTCATATTCGCTGTAGTGGCTGCCGTAGGTGTCGGCGCCGCGCTCCGCCCGTCCGGCCCATTGCGATACCGATTCAACTCCCGGTATCGTCATAAACTGTTGTGTTAATTGACTGCCGATGCGGATGGATTCCTTCAGAGAAGTGCCCGGTAAACTGCTGGTGTGGACAATATAGTGGCCTTCGCGCAGTTCGGGCAGAAACTTAGTATCGATAGTAAAAAAGGCGAAAAGACAAGCCAGACAGAGTATGCCGCATGTGATTAATAAAGCTCTAAATCGTGTGGCGACCGCCGTCATTGCCCTCAGATATAACCGTTTGACTTTGTTAATGACAGGCGGATCTTCACTGGGCAAACCCTGACGTTTTAATAAGGCGTAACACAGTGCTGGAGTTAAGGTCAGCGCGACCAGCAAAGATAACAAAATAGCCAGAATATAGGAGTATCCCAACGGTGCGAACAGTCTGCCCGCCACGCCTTCCAGCGTTAATAAGGGTACAAAGACCAGGGCGACGATAAAGCTGGCGTACACCACGGAGCTACGGACTTCCAGCGACGCGGAATTAATTACTTCCGCAACCGGCAACGGCTGCGGCAGCCCTTGGTTTTCGCGCAAACGGCGGAAGATATTCTCGGTATCGATGATGGCGTCGTCAACGACTTCACCCAGCGCAATCGCCAAGCCGCCCAGAACCATAATGTTCAGATTTATGCCGGCTTCCAGTAACAGGATCACAGCGCCCAATAACGACACCGGGATTGCCAGGGCGGAAATGACGGCGGCGCGGGCATTGAACAGAAACAGAAATAAAATGAACAGCACAAACAGTCCGCCGATAAGCAAGTGTTTGGACAGATTATTAATCGACCGCTCTATATAATCCGCCGGACGGAACAGATGCGGATAAAAATTAATGTTTTGCTTGGTTAACGCGGGTTGTAATTCGTCCAAAACCGTTTCCAATGCTTTCGAGACCGACAAGGTGTTGGCTCCGTATTGCGCGATAACCATTATAACAATGCCGGATTTACCCATAATCTGGGCGGCGCCAATGGCGGGTTTGGGTGCATAAGTAATCGTGGCGACTTCGCCCAACGTGACATTGCCAGAGCTGGTGCGTTTAACGATCACGCCAGCGAATTGTTCCGGCGATGCCGGATAACCGCTGACGCGTACCGTAAAACGCTGATTTTGGTTTTCGATAAAACCGCTGCCTTGCAGGGCGGCGGCATTACTGGCGGCGGCCATAACGTCGTCTAATGTCAGGCTAAACCGTTGCAGTTGCTCGGGATTAACCTGTATTTGCAGTTGTTTAATATCGCCGCCGAACACATTCACATCCACAACGCCGGGCACAGCCAGCAGCCTCGGGGCAATAGTCCAGTCAACCAGTGTCCGCAATGCCATTAAATCGCTTTTTTCAGAACTTAACCCAAGCGTTAACACCGTCGCAGAGGAAGACGACATCGGCACGATAACAGGCGTAACCCCGTTGGGTAATTTGGCGGGCAGATTGGCGATCCGTTCATTAACCAACTGCCGGTTACGGTACACATCGCTGTGTTCGGGAAAGATAGCCGTCACAATCGACAAGCCTTGAATGGATTCGGAACGTACAGTTTGCAAACCGATGGCGCCATTAACGGCCATTTCAATCGGTTGCGTGACCAGTAATTCTACTTGTTCTGAAGATAATCCAGGCGATTCGGTTTGGATGATTACCTGCTTGGGTGAAAACTCCGGAAAGATGTCCAAGCCGGCGGTGGCAAACCGGTAACAGCCCAAGACCAGCACCAAAGCGGCAATGGCTATGACGACACCGTAATAACGAATCGAAAACCTGATGAGACTGGCAAGCATGAAGGTCGCGGCTTAAAAAATATTAACGGTTGAACAAGCTTGTCAGCATTAATGAAATTCAGTGTATGAATTGAAGCAATTATAAGCGTTTAGCAAAAATGCAGACAGATTCTTCTTTATTTAAAGGCTTTTCAACAACATGTGCGTTGAGCCGGACGAAGCGCGCCCGCCTTTCGACGGCTACTCATAAGCAACGTCGAAGGGCGCAATGCACACGGATAATGAATACTTCTAACGACCTAATCGGTAAGTGTTTCGGCTTTTTTAGCAATTGGCAGAATAATCATATCTTGATAGTTGCCGCATTCGCTTAGCGTTAACCGGTTATTGATTCGGCCTTTTAATGTTTGAACCGTTCGTGCTGAACCCTTCGACGTTGCTAAGGAGAGCCTTGTCGAAGCACAGAGCGCCTTTCGACAGGCTCAAGGCGAACGGAAACTTTAAACTTCACAAGGCCGAATCTATAATCATGCTTTTTCCTAATTAAAGAGTGTTAAATAACACACTGCTTGCGGCAAATCACGCAATTATCAAAATAAATATATAAATATCATAGAGATATATCGTTAATAAAGAATTAGCGATTTGCGGCAAATGCCACACTTTGCCTGCAAAACGGTGTGCAAAACTTTCTAGGGTCCTGGGGAAAAGAGCGTTGAAAAGTTTCCATCCCAGGTAGTTCAATGACCGGCTTTTTGCCGGAGAAACCTGGAGTGATAAAAATGGATGTCATACCCGAAATCAGGCGACTGCATTTCGTTGAGAAAGTTACCATCAGCGACTTGGCGAAGCAGTTCAAATTATCCCGTCCCACGATTCGTAAACACCTCAACACGATCGAAGAGCCCGTTTATCCCACTCGTCA
>VGVA01000141.1 GCA_016874115.1 Gammaproteobacteria bacterium | reverse complement strand
CAAGCCATTGATATGGGCATAGCGTTTGTGCCCTGACAACACTGAAAGCAATAGCGTCCCCAGCACATTGCGTTTTCTCGGGGCGTTGGGGCTAACCCAGCGTAAAGGGCATCGTGACACCCAATCTCCAAACAATCCGCTGATGTGCAAAAATTCTATGAAAAAGGGCAATTGCCCCATCGCCGTCACCGATGCTTGTGGATCCCATTCCACATGGATCCTGCCGCCAAATGTTTCTACCCTGACAGGTTCAGCATACGGAATTAATGCCTTCGGTTCGGGTTCACCCAAAGGGTGAATGATCTGTTCTGCCATAAGCGCCTCCTTGCCGCTTAATTTCAAACAGTTAACAATTTTTTGCAACCTTAAGATGCTCTTTTAAGGTTCAAATGCTTTCAGAATCGGTGTTCAAATTAATTCAGAATGGCTGTTCAGATTGAGCCAAAATATGCATTTCCTGCATCGGGTGGTACCTTGCTATTCCATCTGATTAGCCACCTGTATGAGAAAACGTCCCTGATCATCACCACCAATCTGAATTTTGCGGAATGGGTGCAAGTGTTCGGTGACGCCAAGATGACCACCGCACTACTCGACAGGATTACCCATCATTGCGACATCCTGGAAACCGGCAACGATTCCTATCGATTTAAGCAACGCAAAAAGGCGGTAGAAAACCTTTAACCTTACAGTTTGGCTGGAAACTATTCGGCGCTCTTTAGTGGAAACCTTTCAAAGCCGTTTGACATACAATATGTAAAAAATTACCTACCTCCGCCCGTTATACATTCCTTCACTTCTGTGCGCATACTTTACTTAGCCATCCGCTGAGATGACTTGATAATTATCAAGTAAAATATAAATTTTGAAGCTGTCGCCATCACGGCGGAAACATCTTCAATATCGCCAATTTCATCTTTATCCGGCGCAAGGTAAAATAGCCTTGACTATTTATCGCCAACTCACAATACAAAACACAGACCGAATGGAATTTATCGATTTAAAAGAGCAATACCGCCGCTATAATACCGAAATAAACGATCGCATCCAACAGGTGCTGAACCACGGCCAGTACGTCATGGGGCCAGAAGTAAGCGAATTGGAATACGCTTTGGCGAATTATATAGGCGTAAAGCACTGTATTTCTGTTGCCAGCGGCACAGACAGCCTGGAAATTGCCCTCCGCGCTTTGGATATCGGTATAGGCGATGAAGTCATCACCGTACCGTTTACCTGGATCAGCACGGCAGAAGCCATTGCGTTGGTTGGCGCTAAGCCGGTCTTTGTCGATATCGAGCCTATCGCTTTTAATATTAATATCGACCAGATCGAAGCCGCCATTACACCTAAAACCAAAGCTATCATGCCCGTCAGCCTGTTTGGGCAGATGCCTGATTACGAACGCATTAATACAATTGCTGAGCGGCATGGCCTGTTTGTGATTGAAGACGCGGCGCAAAGTTTCGGTGCGACGCAGAACGGCCACCGCAGTTGCGGCATTACCCATATTGGCAGCACCAGTTTTTTTCCGGCCAAACCGTTTGGCTGTTATGGCGATGGCGGCGCGCTGTTCACCGATGACGACAAGTTGGCCGATACGATGCGCGCCATCCGCAATCATGGCGGGCTTGAGCGACACCATCACCCGCTGATCGGCATGAATGGCCGCTTCGATACCATACAGGCGGCGGTAATGCTGGCCAAACTACCACATTTTGCCTGGGAAGTGGCCGAACGCGAACGCATAGGCGCGCGCTATTCGGCTGCGCTGAAAGATTACTGCACCGTGCCGGAAGTCATCGCGGGCAACAGCCACGTTTACGCCCAATACACCCTCCGCATTAATGACCGCGACCACGTTGCCGCCAAACTCAAAGCGGCGGGCATCCCTTCCGCCATTTATTACCCCAAATGCCTGCACGAACAGCCGGTTTTTGCCGGATTAGGCCACAAACTGGGCGACTTCCCCGTATCCGAACAAGCCGCCAATGAAGTCATCAGCTTGCCGATGCACCCTTTTCTGTCAGAAGCGGATCAGGATAGGGTTATTGCTACAATTGTTGTTGAGTGATGATTTCTTAAAGAAAAAAATAATACGACCTTACTTTCTTGTGATTTGAAACGCTTCATCTGATACTGTGCCAGAAGGCTCAAACTCAACATTTTCACATCCATTAATACCAGGTACAGACAAATAAATAATTGGTTCATTCAAGCTTTTTACTTCGCTTGGATCAACAATATAATCGCCCTCGAAAACCCCAATTAATTCAAGTTTATTTTGCTCAGGATCGTACAATCCAGACGCAAAATAATCCGTTCCCTTTATTTTTAGCAATATAAGCGGTGGAGAAATATGATCAAGCGGTATCTCTAAAGAATCCATTAACGGGCGCATTGAAGCTTCAGAGCCAGCTTCTGGCCCATCATTTCCATCTACTTCTAAGCACCACACCCAGATAGGGTGGGCCATTAAGTCTTCAAGTGTAATGTCCTCGACATATTTCCATGACCCATATCTAGGATCAGAAGAACAGCGATTATTTAACTTATTAATTGACATGTCATTTCCTAAAAATAGTAGGTTGAGTCAATTCCCCAAACACTCCTCACCTTCAACTTGGCGACTTTGCAGACAGGCCGGACAGATGCCATTATTGCCAAAAAAAATTCCCAACCAAAAAAATGCCCTGTCAACAAAGGAATAATACAGTTTACAGGTTGCGTGGAGGTACGGGGCATCGTTCGTCGAGCTCAGGACAGACATCATTCGCGTAAATTATATCCATTATTTTCCCGGGTTACGCCGCTTCGCGCCTAACCCAGGCTACGAATTGCCACTCTTCCCCTTCTGCCGCGCCGAGCAGCGGAACTTTTGTCGGGAATAGCCCGTTAGGGGCGTGGCAGGGATGCCGCGCTTTGCCAAAGGGATAGGAAATCCCTTTTGGCAAACCCCGAATAAAAGTGAGCAGCACAGGAAAAAAGCGGCAGAGGGTGTCCTTTCTTTTGGCTACTTTTCTTTGGCGGAAAATTGCTCCTGTATTTTCCGCATTCGCCACATCCATGTGGTTCGACAAGCAAAGAAAAGTAGCCCGCTTGTCGGTGCGGGAACCGGCTTTAAAACTAAAGTGTTCGTACTTCGACAGGCTCAGCACGAACGGTTAATAAAATTTTATGCCTATGGCCTTACCACAGGTTGTGAAGATCTGATTGTTTGATTCCAAAGGCTTAACAGAAACCTAAGCTCAACCTATAACTTGTTAATAGCCATGTAAAAATTTTAATACATGCTAACAACAACCATCTGGCGAGTGAAGCTATATTAATAATCAACTAGCCCCAAACACTCCCTCACCGTCAACTTGGCCGCTTTGGTGGCAGGCCAGATGGATGCCATTAATGCCAAAACAAGAACAATCACCAGCCAGTAAATAATCGCCATATTATCAAAAGCATAATCCAGCTTGATGTGGAACAAGGACAGGCCGAGTTCTTGGGCAATCGGCTCAGCGGCATAAAACGCAAGCGGAATGCTGATTAACCAGGCAATAACGCCATGTAACAAACCTTCCAGCATAAACAAGCGGATTACTGCCGCAGACGGCGCACCAACTGCCCGCAGCACACCGATTTCTCGTGTGCGCTGCAACACGCCAATTGCCAGCGTACCGGACAAGCCGATACCGCCCACCGCAGCTATCATCGCCGCCAAGCCGAACAAGGTGGCAATCATCGGGTTCAACTGGTTGCGGGTGAATTGCCGTTGCTCCAGCTTGGCATGGGTGGTATAGACATCAAGCGGAATGTGTTCATTGCGGAAAGATTGCTTTAACTGGCTCAGATAATCGGCTTCTTCCGTCAACGTATTAATTGATGCGTCAATCAAGGCAAAGGAAGCGGCTTCTTTCTGCAACTTGCGCTTGCTGAGGTTTTGGACAGTTTCCAGTGGCGCATAGACTGGCTCGACAACAAAGTTGTTGCCCGCCAACCAACGGTAAGTGCCGATGATTTGCCAACTTTGCTTTTTTGCAGAACCCATGTCAACATCAACGTTGTCGCCGACATGAATACCGCTTAATTCGGCAGTTTCCGCACTAATGATTAATAACCGTTCACCGGCATCACTGGCTTGAAACCAACGTCCGCTTTCGATGAATGGCTTGTACATTTCGCTGGTAACCGGTAACGCCAGCATTTGCACACCCAAGCTGCCTTTTTGCGTTAATGCCACGCCATTTTGGCTGATTTCAAACGAATGGCGCTGCCATAATTCAACATTTTTCGTGCCTACAACCGCTTTCGCCAATTCGATCACTTTTTCACCGGGCTGGTCAACGGCAAAGCCCAAGAGTGCGGCATAGCGGCTACGCGCCATTTCGTTATCCATCGTCAAGTTAACGGATGCGATCAGGCTCATTAATACCAAAAACGTCACACCGGCAATGATTAATACGCTTTGCGTCAACAAAAAACGCCCTTTGCGGCGGAACAGATTGCCAAACGCCGCCGCCGTACCTGTTGAAAAAACAGTGCGCCAAGGCGTTCCACCCACACATCAAAGCGGCTCTGCCCGAAATCACCGTCCAGCCCATAACTAGCGAGGGCTTCCCGCACATTCATAGTCGCGCCGCGCCAGATAGGGAAGACCGCAGCAAGCATCGGCATTAATAACCCACCCAACACCATGTAATTAATGGCCGTTTGTGAAAAAGTAAAATTTTTGCATTCAATATTAAATAAAGCCAACAAACTGCATGAACTGAAATAAGCCGAAAACATGCCCGTCGGTAACGCCCACAACACGGCAATCACAGCGATGACAAAGGTTTCAATCAGATAAATTTGGGCGATAACCCAGGCACTTGCGCCCAGCGATTTCATGACACCGATCTCATGTGTTTGCTGCGTAATATGCGCGGACACGGCATTAATAATCAGCACACAGGCCAACGCCAAAGCAGCCAAGGCCATCAGTTGCAACACCACATTAATGCCCTCAAAAATGGGGCGGCCCCAATGTTTCTCCGGGTCTTGCAGCAAGGTCACGTTGACGGCGGAATTCTGTTCATCCAGAAAGCTACGGATTTGTTTGGCGACTTCACGCGCTTTTTCCTGGCTGTACGGCGGTTTGACCTGCACCAAAATCTAGCGAAAGCTGTCTTTTTTAACGCCAAAGCGTTCCGCCATAGAGTAATCCGCAAAAAAGTGGATTTGCCCGCCAAACTTGGGCGGATTAATGAAAGGATGCCGGACGATGGCATTAATCTGGAACTGTTTTTTGCCATTAACGGTGTAAATAATCATGCAAACCTGACCCAGGTACCGGGGTGAAACGTCATTGAAAACTGACCCGCCCCGGATGTTAAATGACCGGCATTTAGCCGGAGCAACCTGGAGTGTTAAGCATGAAAGCAGTAGCCGAAGTCAGACGGCGACATTTAATCAACG
>VGVA01000140.1 GCA_016874115.1 Gammaproteobacteria bacterium | reverse complement strand
ATGGTCGCAAAGTCCACGTGCTTTTCCATTACTTGCAGAATGTCGCCCAACATATCGAGTTTGGCTTCACGTTCTTCGGCGGCAAATAGGCTTTCTTTGATCATGGTGGTGTGCATCAATCTAGCGGCTATGTAGATATGCTATTTTAACATGGGTGGGTTTTTCGATGCGCCCATTAATATTAAAAATCTGATAATTTTTGGCATCATCGGCAGCTTTCGGAGTGCCGCGCGCTTCGGCGACGTAGCAAGCGGTGACGGTATGGCCACGCGCATCGCGGGCGGGGTCGGAATACAAGCCAAGCAAAGTGATTAATCGCACATCCAGGCAAGCTTCTTCTTTGGCTTCGCGCACGGCGGCGCATTCGATGTGTTCGCCAATATCGACAAAACCGCCGGGAATTGCCCATCCGTAGGGTGGAAACGCCCGTTCGATTAATACAATGGGGCGCGCTGGATAATCGATTAATTCAATGATAATGTCGGCGGCAAGGGCTGGGGTTTCAGGTCTGGGCATTCTTGTCTGCGGTAAGTAAAACTATTAACAGGTTGTGTTCATGGTTCGACAAGCTCACCACGAACGAATTTCTATAATTAACCAACCATTTCCTTCGCCTGCAAATCCGCATGGTAAGACGACCTCACCATCGGCGCGCTGGCGACTTGCTTGAATCCCATCTCTTTTGCCAGTCTCCCGTATTCGTCGAATTCGGCAGGCGTGATATAAGCCTTGACCGGCAGATGGTCTTTGCTAGGTTGCAGATATTGTCCTAGCGTGAGCATGGAGCAGCCGTGGTCGAGCAAATCTTGCATCACATTAATCACTTCTGCAGTTTCCTCGCCCACGCCGAGCATTAATCCCGATTTGGTGGGGACATTAGGCAGCACTTTATGAAATTCCTTTAACAAATTCAACGAGTCTTGATAATCCGATCCGGGACGGACTTGTTTGTACAGGCGCGGCACGGTTTCCAGATTGTGATTGAAGACATCGCAAGGTTCGTTTGCCAGACTATTAATCGCCTTGTCGATACGTCCGCGAAAATCCGGCACCAGAATTTCTATTTTTGTCTGCGGGGTGTGCTGACGTATTAAGCGGATGCACTCGGCAAAATGCCCCGCGCCGCCGTCGCGCAGGTCGTCGCGGTCAACCGAAGTAATGACGACGTATTTTAAGGCTAAGGCTTTAATGGTATTCGCTAAATTCAGGGGTTCTTCTTTGTCCAACGGCAACGGTTTGCCGTGGGCGACATCGCAAAACGGGCAGCGGCGAGTGCACAGATCACCCATGATCATGAAGGTGGCGGTACCGTGCTGGAAGCATTCGGCTAGGTTGGGGCAAGCAGCTTCTTCGCACACAGTGTGCAGGTTGTGTTGGCGCAACAGTTGTTTTATGCGCGTGATTTCTGTGCCGTCGCCAATTTTAATGCGAATCCAGTCGGGTTTGCGTAAAACGGTTTCCGGTTGTTCGACTTTAATCGGGATTCGCGCCAGCTTATCGGCTTTACGCTGGTGCGAGTCGGGCGTGGCGCGGGATGGGGCTTGGTATGTCATGATATTAATGCGTTGTCGATGTTGCGGGCAATCTGGGCAGCAAGTTCACCGGTGCCGATGTTAATGTCGAAATCGGCCAGTTGAGTGACTTGTAATTCTTTGAAGCCGCAGGTATTAATGCGGTCAAACGGTGCTAAATCCATGTTGTTGTTGAGGCTGAGGCCATGATAACTGCAATTCCGGCGTATTCTAATCCCAATCGAGCCGATTTTCTTGTTATTTACATAAACCCCTGGCGCTTCCGGCTTGGCAGTTGCGGTAATATCGAATTGCGCCAGTGTGGTAATCATTGCTTGTTCCAATAAAGTGACGAGCGGACGGACGCCAAGCTGAAGTCGTTTTAAGTCAAGTAAGGTGTAAACGATGGCTTGTCCTGGGCCGTGATAGGTCACTTGACCGCCGCGGTCGCTATTAATGACGGGGATGTTTTCGGGGTTAAGCACATGCTCCATCTTGCCGTTTAAACCCAACGTGTAGACGGGAGAATGTTTCAGCAGCCAGATTTCATCGTTGGTATCTTCCGTACGATCCTGTGTAAACGTTTGCATGTCGCGCCAGATGGGTTCGTATGGCTGTAAACCCAAGTTACGGATGATGGCGGGCATTAATGCGATTGGTTTGGTAAAAGCTATTGCAGTGGGACATAAAAGGGGATGATTAATATCTGTCTGCGGCAGGTAAGAACCGCAGACAGATTATTAATGGTATCAAGCCTAGTTACACTCTTTTCTACGATTAGCAAGATAACCCTTGGCTTGCGCATCGGCCTCACTCATGTATTCGCCTTCTTTGGTGGTGCCGTAAAAGCGGCTTCCTTCGCAATGATAAATTTTGGATTTGGTATTTACCCATACCTGGCCTGATCCTTCGGCTGGCGCTGCCTGTTTTTTGGCGGGCGGCTCGGCAGATTTTTTGGCGTCAACGGCGGATTCGGATTTAGCTGGCGTGACGATTTCGCTATCTTTTTCTTCCGCGTCGGCATACCACTCTTTCAAACCCTTATGACCGCGGCAAGCGCCCCGTTTAGATTCGCCGGTGTATTCCGTGCCGTCTTTACATAAACCGGTTGCTGTAGCTCCAGCAGCGGCTTTTTCCGGTTCTTCCACTTTAGCCTTGGCTTTGGCGTCAGAACCGAATTTTTCAGCAGGTTCTTCTTTGGGTTTATCGGCGTACCATTCCTTCAGCCCTTTGTGACCGCGGCAAGCGCCACGTTTGGATTCGCCGAAGAATTCGCTGCCGTCTTTGCATAATCCGGTTGCAGGCCCTGCGGCAGCGGCTTTTTCGGACTCTTCTGCTTTGGCTTTAGTCTTGGCGTCCGATTTTTCGGCAGGCGCGTCTTTTGCTTTGTCGGCATACCACTCTTTGATGCCGTCATGACCGCGGCAGGCGCTGCGCTTGTTGGTGCCGCTGGTTTCGTAGCCGTCTTTACATAATCCGGTAGCCGGGCCGCTGGCGGCTTCTTCTTTAGCAGCTTCCGCTTTTTCTTTGGATTTTTTGGATTTGGAAGGTTCTTCAGATTTATCCGTGCTGGCCTCCGCCTTGTCGGCATACCATTCTTTTATGCCCTTATGGCCGCGGCAAGCGCCTTTTTTTGAGGTTCCGGTGTATTCCGTACCGTCTTTACAAATACCGGTGACAGCTTCGGCAAATACACCGCTACTGAAAAAACCGATTATACTAACCAGAAACAGCGTTTGTATTTTTATAGCTTATTTTCCTCGTGGTTGAATTAAGTCTTGATGACGATTAATGCAGGGTTGGATGTTGACAATCTTGCAGATGAAATAATGCTTAACAGCTGTTCTAACGTCCCGATTATACTCTTTTAAAATGAATATTTTCCAATTCCGGCGCAGAAACCGGCTCAGCCGGTTATTAATGCCGCTGCAGATGGCCGCGGGCGGCATTGTCGCTTTCATTAACTGAATTTAAGCTGAATATTGTGTTTTACTTTTCGTTACCGATTTTATTTAATGATATTCAATGGGTTAGCCCGCTAGAGTGTTTATTAATAACGCTGGGCGTATTGGTTTTGCTGTACCTGAGCGCACCTCAAACCGGACAACACGGACAACAAACGTCCGATAGCTTTTTGTTATCGGCCTGGCTGGGAGAACTTCCTTTGCACTGGGTGTTCTGGCCGTTTTTTTTGTTTTTGAACGCCAGTTTGCTGTGTGCGGATTTGTTGGCGAAAGCCGGGAAAATCACCGTTTCAAGCTGGGATGAAATTCATTTTGCCCTGCTTTTGACCGTTATCTGGTGGACAATCGGCGTATGGCGCTGTTCGGCAAATACCGCGCATAAAATTTGGGCTGCTTTGGCGCGCTTAACTACGCTGGCAGTCTTTTTGGAGTATGGGCTTAAGTTATTAATACGTATCGATTATCCTCGGATATTTTTTAACTGCGAGGATATTTTGCTGGATTACGGCAGTTGTTTTTAACCTGGACTAGTCCGCTTGCAAAGCAATAGCTTATTAATGAATCGTGTGGTATTGCTGCTGCGGCCAAAGGAAATTGATTAATGGAATCACAAAAAAACGAGCTACTTCCGCATTGGTTAATTGTGGCAGTCATGCTGTTATCAGTAGTCGCTTATGTGGTTATTTGCCATGTTTTCGGTCATGAATTGCAAACGCCTTTGCCGGAAGAGCAAAGGGAATTTATCAGGACGATGTTTTATGTCATTGCCATTGTGTTGATGCCATTAACCAATCTGATCCGCCATATCATGCTTAGGCTCAACCAGACCATGCCGGGCGACAAACCGGCACGAAGCCGTTACCTGCTGACGGTTATTGTCTCAATGGTATTAATGGAAACAATCGGCATTTTGGGTTTTGTGATGTACATGTTGGGCGATGATTTTAATACCCTGTACATTTTTACCGGGCTGTCAGTGTTGGGCATGTTTCTGTACAGGCCGAAGGAATATGAGTATAATCAAATAGTTATATCTATATCGAAGCAACAGAGAAACAGTGTGTAGGACTCTTTTTAACATAAGAGAGTATAACCTACCGTTGACGTTATTGTAACCGCTGATTAATTATGATTTATGCAAGCTTTTGGCAGCGGTTGGCTGCTATGTTAATTGACACTCTCGTCTTGTTGCCAATAATAGCGGTTTTTGAATTAATAAACACAGGAACAAAAGCATCAGAACTCATGCTTTTGATCCCAACGGCAATCACTTTTGATTGCTATACGGTTTATTGTCATGGTCGATACGGACAGACAATCGGAAAGCACGTGATGGAAATCAGCGTGGTACTTACCTCTGGGTGTGCTATTGGTTGGCGCGAGGCATGGCTTAGAAGCTCTCTGGATATTTTTTTTACGGTTTTAGGGATCATTTCATCCTTTATTGCCTTAATCCTTAAAAGAGCATCTTAAGGTTGCAAAAAATTGTTAACTGTTTGAAATTAAGCGGCAAGGAGGCGCTTATGGCAGAACAGATCATTCACCCTTTGGGTGAACCCTGTCAAACGGCTTTGAAAAGTTTCCACTAAAGAGCGCCGAATAGTTTCCAGCCAAACTGTAAGGTTATAGGTTTTCTACCGCCTTTTTGCGTTGCTTAAATCGATAGGAATCGTTGCCGGTTTCCAGGATGTCGCAATGATGGGTAATCCTGTCGAGTGGTGCGGTGGTCATCTTGGCGTCACCGAACACGTGCACCCATTCCGCAAAATTCAGATTGGTGGTGATGATCAGGGACGTTTTCTCATACAGGTGGCTAATCAGATGGAATAGCAAGGCGCCACCCGATGCAGGAAACGGCAGATACCCCAATTCATCGAGGATAACGGCATCCATGGCGGTGAGTTGCTTGGCCATGTTGCCGGCTTTACCCTGCTGTTTTTCCTTGTCCAGCTGATTGACCAGGTCGACAGCATTGTAGAAGC
>VGVA01000139.1 GCA_016874115.1 Gammaproteobacteria bacterium | reverse complement strand
CTGATGGTAACTTTCTCAACGAAATGCAGTCGCCTGATTTCGGGTATGACATCCATTTTTATCACTCCAGGTTTCTCCGGCAAAAAGCCGGTCATTGAACTACCTGGGGTGGAAACTTTTCAACGCTTTTTTCCCCAGGACCCTGGAAAGTTTTGCACGCCGTTTTGCAAGGGTGCCGAGGACATATTGCTTGAAATCCCAGCCATCGACCGCGCCTCGCACATCGTTGGCGATTTGCCAGATTTGTCTCTGCAGGGCGGCGCGTTGTTGGGTGCTGGTCATGCTGTTGTTCCTGTTTTCTGTATTATTGGGTCATTACATCGCAGAGGGAAGTGACGTGGACATGGCTATTACTTATCCGACTGTCCTGAATTACGGTGCCGACACTCACCACATCGACCCTGGAAAATTGCACGAATGGCTGATCGAATACCGCCTGACGCTCATGTACTTGCCGCTCTACAAATTGGAATTCAACCCCTTCGAGGTCTTGTGGAAGCACCTGTAGTTCCATCGTCGGCGCTTCGTTAACTGGATTAGTGAGAAATTGTCGAGCAAGCCCGTAATTTCTTGGAAGGCATCGGGTCAAATTTAATACGCGTCTCTCGAAAATACTTAAAAAAATCTTCTATCATCCATAGATTAATCGGGATATTGTTTACATTATTAATGTTGTAACCCTTAAAAAGGAATATCGTCGTCAAAGTCATCGTAATCGGGCATGGGCGGCGCTGATGGAGGTGCATTGGAACTGCTAGGTGCTGATGAATATTGCTGGGCAGGCTGATGTCCCGCTGAAGATGCGGGCGGATTGTAATCTTGGTTAAACTGGCCGGTGCCGCCGCTACGGCTGCCCAGCATGTGCATTTCTTCGGCCAGGATTTCGGTGGTATACCGATCTTGGCCGTCCTGACCTTGCCATTTGCGGGTTTGCAAGCGGCCTTCCACGTAAATCTGGCTGCCTTTTTTTAGGTATTCGCCGGCAATTTCGGCCAGTCTGTTGAAAAAGACGACCCGGTGCCATTCGGTCGCTTCCCGGCGCTCGCCGGTTTGTTTGTCTTTCCAGCGCCGGGTTGTTGCCAGACTGATGTTGGCGACGGAGCCGCCGCTCGGCATAAATCTGATTTCCGGGTCTGCACCCAGGTTACCGATTAATGTTACTTTGTTCAGCATGGTTTTTTCTCCTTACATCTGGCTGCGGTAGGGGTTTAGATTTTAGCAGTTATCGTCGAAGGAGTACATGGAAGCGAGCGAAGCCGAGCGATGTACGACGACCCCTGCGTAGCCGTAGAGGCCGGGCGTTTTGACGGAGTTGGAGCGCAAGCGTAGTGCGTAGTCAAAATGCAAGGCCATACGACACGGCGTTAAGTCATTCGCGCAAGGTCAAAATACGAAGCAAGGCGGAAGCCGATGTTTTGTGTTTTGGGCGGTAGTGGGACGAACGCAGGCCGCCGAAGGCAAACTCGCCACGTCATTTTTCGCTGCTGAAATCAGATTGGACCCCATTTCAGCTTTCGCGAAAAATAGTGGCGCGCTGGTGCATGAGTTTATTAATGTAGGCTGTAAGCATTAATGACCTGTTGTAGCCTGATTTTATCCAGCACGGCGTTATCGATCTTTAAGTAAGCCACGCCTTCTTCGCTATGCAGGGTTAACTCCTCAACCCCGCGGATTTGCAACAATTCGCCGGTAAAATTATTCAATTTTTCAGGCATTAATGGTTGTAAGGAAATCAGTAGATTAGCCCAGTAACGCGGCGGTTTCATGCTCGCAGCAAACAAAAACCAAACTGTAACGAGTACTGCGCAGAACAAGAATACAGCCGCCGCGCCGTAATGTTCGAAGCACCAACCGCCGATGCTGCCGCCGATTCCAGCACCCAAAAATTGGCTGGTGGAATAGATTCCCATTGCCGTACCCCGCTTATCGCCCGGCGCGGTTTTCGATACGAGCGAGGGCAAGGTTGCTTCCAGTAAATTAAAGCCGCAAAAAAACAGCCACAGAAAACCGATAATGGCAATTAGCTGGTTATTGAACTGCATGAATCCGATTTCCGCCGCCAGCAGAATTAATATCGCCAGCAAAAACACCGGCTTCATTTTGCGTTTTTTTTCGGCGACGATAATTAACGGCACGATAGCCAGAAAAGAACCGATAAACACCGGCAGATACACTTGCCAGTGTTGCGCTGTCATTAATCCGGCGTCGCGCATTAATAACGGCACGATGACAAAACTGGCCGATAGCACGGTATGCAACGTGAATATGCCGACATTAAGGCGCAATAATTCCGTATCTTTCAGCACCTGCCAAAAACTGGCGGGTATCAATTCGGTATCGCTGTGTTTTTTAGTTTGCTTAGGATTGGGGACTACCCAGATTACGACTGTAATAGCCAGCAAGGACAACACCGCAATCAGCCAGAATAAGCCGTGAAAACCGATCATACCGGCTAATACCGGCCCGGACGCAATGGCGACGCCGAACGATACGCCGATACTGGCGCCGATAAGCGCCATTGCTTTTGTGCGGTGGACTTCTTGCGTTAAATCCGCCAGCAACGCCATGATAGGACCGGCAATGGCGCCTGTGCCCTGCACGGCCCTGCCGATGATAACGCCTTCAATGGTGGTCGCCAGCGCTGCAATGATACTGCCCATACAGAACAGCAACAAGCCGAAAACAATCACTTTTTTCCGGCCTACCCGGTCTGAAACCAAACCGAAAGGAATCTGCAAAATCGCCTGACTGATACCGTAAATGCCGATTGCCAAGCCGATTAAAGTCGGTGTGGAACCCGATAATTGACCGGCATACAGCGACATCACCGGCATAATCATAAACAGGCCTAGCATCCTTAAAGCGTAAATACTTGCTAACGACCAGGTAGTGCGGCGCTCGAACGCCGTCATCGGGCTGGTAATATCCTGCGTTTCTGTCAAAGAGGCTCCCTTTTATGAATTAATTTACGACCATTAATCCGATTAATTTTTTCAGTGATTTCGGAAACTTGCGCCAGCTCGTCGCCGTCGAATCAATTAATCAACCGCTTAGTAGTACGTTTGGCGCACAGTATTTTGCCAAACCATTAATAGACTTCTATCTTTTCTATTATAACCTTGTCAGAATGCAGCTGGCATTATCGTTACGCACAACCGGAGCTACTTTATGGCCGATCTACACTCTCCAAACCTTGTTAACCCGACGTTCATTAATCCCGTGCATCCTAAAATCGAAGGTTACCTGCACTCCCTGTTACAGCATAAGGACAATGACGTGTTGTTGGCGATGGAACAACTGGCGCGGCAACAAAACTTTCCGATTGTCGGGCGGCTGGTGGGAGTTTTTCTACAGTCCTTAGCGCAATCCATTAATGCCAAACGGATCTTTGAATTCGGCAGCGGTTACGGGTATTCCGCCTATTGGTTTGCGCAAGCGATAGGCCCGGAAGGCAAAGTCATCTGCACGGACGGCAATCCTGAGAATAAAATTAAAGCCGAAGAATATCTTATTAAAGCGGGGCTTTGGGATAAAATCGATTTCCGCACCGGCATGGCGCAAGAGCAGTTCGCGCAGACTGAAGGCGACTTCGACATCTGTTACAACGATGTCGACAAAGGCGACTACCCGGAAGTCTGGTTAATGGCGAAGGAGCGCATCCGCCCCGGCGGGTTGTATATAGCCGACAACGTTTTATGGCACGGGCGCGTTGCCTTGGAAGAATATGAAGATATCGTCCCCGGTTGGACCGAAGCCATTAAAGAGCATAATGCGTTAATTTTTAACGATCCCGCCTTTGACGCTTACATTAATCCGACGCGCGATGGCGTTGTTGTGGCGCGTAAAAAGTTTTGAACTAGCGGATAAATCCGATAACTAGTTGTCATTAATCGGCATTGCGTTCCACAGAACAATGCCGAATGAAAACGGTTGATTAAGACTAGCGAAGCAACATAAGCGCACAAAAAATCAACCGTTGTCGATGTTTCAGCTTCCCCTGACGCATTTCTCAAGCTGACGGCATTGATGGTCATCCAGCCAGCGCTTACACCATTGATTCAGCGCGACGGCGCTGCCGCTCATTAATTCAAACTGTTGCCGGGCTTCGCCGGGCGCTTCTTTCGGCCACCAGGAATAGAAATCAAAATTTCTGCGAATATAATTGCAGGCGGCATCAACTTCAGAATCGGCTAAATGCATAACAATCCTCATTAATTAATAAATGAACCGTGGCAAATCTTGACGCCATCATAAGACCATGCGCCGGGCATGTAAATACTCCCGATCAAATCAACTAGAACCGACCATTCTACGTTTTTACATATGGTATGCTGATGAAGGAATTTTTTTATCTGCGGCTGGTCTTGTTGAGTTTACCGATTGTATTCGGTTAATACTCAATTAATGCTTTATATATCTTCAATGCGGCTTTTCCTTGCATACATCTTTGTGATTTTACTGTGGACGACTACCCCGCTCGCCATTAAATGGAGCGTCGAAGGTCCCGGTTTTTTATTTGCCGTAACCAGCCGCATGGCTATCGGCCTGTTTTGCGTACTTTTTGTGCTGACATTGTTACGGCATCCGTTAGTCTGGCACCGTAAAGCCTGGCTGACGTATCTGGCGGTTGCCGTGCAAATCTACGGCTCGATGATTTTGGTCTATTGGTCGGCGCAATATATTCCCTCAGGCTGGATTTCGGTTATTTTCGGCCTAGAACCATTAATGACAGCGCTTTTGGCGATCGGGATTCTCAAGGAAAAAAATCTGTCGTTGAGCAGTTTTTGCGCCTATTGCCTGGGCGTTTACGGCTTGTACGTTATGTTCGGCTCTGCCTTGGAACTGGGCAAAAACGCCATTCTAGGCATTGGCGGCATATTAATGGCGACGTTTTTTCAATCGATCGGGGCTGTCTGGATTAAACAAATCGGCGCCGGTTTGCCTGCGCTCGGACAGGTGGCGGGCAGCCTGACTCTGGCGCTGCCCTTGTATCTGCTGACGTGGACGACAGTTGACGGACAGTGGCCGGACGCGCTTACCGATATCAATATTGCGGCAATCGCTTACCTGGGCGTTATCGCCACCACGCTCGGATTTTCGCTGTATTATTACTTGCTAACACATCTGCCTGCCGTCCAGGTTGCTTTAATCTCATTAATGACGCCTGTTTTGGCATTAATGCTAGGACATTGGCTCAACGGCGAACCCATCACCCGGCAAATTGTCATCGGCACCGCGTTTATTTTAGCCGCGCTGATTATGCATGAAGTACTCGGACGTCTAGCAAAACCCCTTGCGATTCCTATTCGCAAACAGAAAAACAAACCATTGCATTAACAATTTCTTCTATTTTTTTAAAAGCTTAAAATTATTACATGGAAGGAGTACATGGAAGCGAGCGAAGCCGAGCGATGTACGACGACCCCTGCGTAGCCGTAGAGGCCGGGCGTTTTGACGGAGTTGGAGCGCAAGCGTAGTGCGTAGTCAAAATGCAAGGCCATACGACA
>VGVA01000138.1 GCA_016874115.1 Gammaproteobacteria bacterium | reverse complement strand
CTAATCCGCCCTACAAAAGATTTGCGTTCACCCTTCGACAAGCTCAGGGCGAACGGTTGTATTATTAATCAATATGTTAGCCGTTCATGGTGAGTCCTGAGCTTGTCGAAGGATCGAACCATGAACACAATTAATACTTTAGCTTATAAATCAATCTCCAACCCATCATACGCCAATTCAATCCCGGCTTGTAGCAGTTGCCGATGCGCTTGGGAAGCTTCGTCCAAAATCGGGTTGCTGTTGTTGATGTGGATAAGGATTTTGCGGGCTTTGGTTACTTTATCTAAAACTTCTATCATTCCGCCATGACCAGATTGCGGCAGGTGACCCATTTCCGCCGCTTTTTTCTTGGATAAGCTAAGGTCAATCATTTCATCTTCAGTCCAAAACGTGCCGTCAACCAACACGCAATCGGCATTTAGCATGTTGGTCATGACGTGAGCCTCAATTTCGCCCAGCCCCGGCGCGTAATACACCCGTTTGCCGGTGGAAATTTGTTCGATGACCAAACCTATGTTGTCGCCGTCATGCGGGTCGTGGCGGTGCGGGGAGTAGGGCGGGGCTTTGCTTTTTAAGGCTTGGGTGTAAAAGCGTAAATCGGCGATAGCTGGGATGGTAAAGCTGCCGCCATCAATCGGCACGGGGTGATGATTGACGGTGCAATAGTGCGACAGCATGGTGAAAATGGGGAAACCCGTGGTCAAATCCTGCCTGACCATCTCTGTGCAATACACATCCAGCGGCTTGCCTTCGCGCAGCATTAATAAACCGGTGGTGTGGTCGATTTGGCTGTCGATGAGCAACACGGCCTTGATGCCGGTGTCGCGTAAGCCGTGCTTGGGCTGGATGGCGGGAAATGCTCCCAGTTGGGCGCGGATGTCGGGGCTGGCATTGATTAATAACCAGTTTTCGTTGTCGCTGCTGACGGCGATGGACGACTGCGTTCGCCGTTTTCCTGTCATTTCACCTGCACGGATGCGCTTGCAGTTGTGGCAATTGCAGTTCCATTGCGGAAAACCGCCGCCCGCGCCTGATCCTAAAATTCTGATTTTCATTTCTATTAATGGAGTCTAAGGCTTTGTTAATGATACGCTATTTCTGAATGTTACAGGCAAAAAAAAGGGGTTCCGCTAAGAACCCCTTTTCTTAAACAACCGTAAAAATTAACGGTTATTGATGTACATAGTTACTTCAAAACCGAACCGCAGGTCTTTGTAACTTGGTGTTTCCCATTTCATGCTAACCTCCAGAAGTTTTAATTGTTTTACGCTAGCTCTTGCAAGAAAGCTGTAGCGAAGTATACGACGGTTGAAGGGATTAATCAACACCCGTCACGTCCGTTTACAGTCCTTTGACTACAATCAAGAAGATTGGTTTATTTTTTCCGCCAGACTTTTTTTTTCGATGGATTGGAGTATCATTGAATTGCGCCAACAGATAAAATTTTACTAAAAAAAAGAAGCGTTAAGGAGGCACGATGGGTGATGTAACCGCATTGTTTGTAATGATGATTGTTATCGGTGCTGTGGCATTTGCGCCGCTAGGCTATTTTATCTATAAGTTTACCCAGGAAGGCGGCAAGCCGTTCGGCGAAACCGAATCGCATGGCGATAGCCCTTCCATCGTTAATGATTTCGCGGAAAAAATCATCGCTATCGTAAAAGGTAAAGTTAATAAGTCTTCATAAGTTATTGAAACTCAGGCGGAATTCTAAAGGGCGTTTCTGGAGGCATTAATTAATGTCAACACAGTGCCAAAGTTGCGGTATGCCAATGGCGAAAGACCCCAACGGCGGCGGAACCAACAAAGGCGGGACTAAAAATAGCCGGTACTGTAGTTTATGTTATCAGCATGGCGCATTCACCTAGCCTGAGATGACGGTTGAGGCGATGCAGGATTTCTGCATTGCAATAATGCAGGAAAAAGGTATTCCCGTTTTTCTCGGCTGCTTGTTAACTCGCCAGTTGCCAAGGTTGGCGCGTTGGAAAAAACCTTAGCTGCAGGTTGGACAATCAGGATTCTTTTTAAAATTCATAGACCTGATCGTCATCGACAAACCGTCGATTAAGAGTAATCTTCCTGTCAGCGTCGTACCTGCGTTAATCATTAATTTAATCGCTTCAAGAGCTTGAAGGCTGCCGACTAGGCCGGTAATGGGCGCAATCACGCCATTGGCCGCGCAATTTTGCTGTTCTTCGCCTTCCGTATTCTGATATAGACAGTTGTAGCAGGGGCTATTGTTGATTCCCGGCGTAAACACCGAAATCTGGCCTTCAAAACGGATTGCCGCGCCGCTTACCAGCGGTGTTTTTTGTTCGACACAGGCATGATTAATGGCAAATCGCGTGGCGAAATTATCGCTGCAATCCAGCACAATATCCGCTTGCTTAACTTCCTTCATTAATAATTCGCCCTGCAAACGTTTGGCAACCGCCGTTACCTTTACCTCAGGATTTAACTGTTTTAGCGTTGCCTGGGTTGAAATTGCCTTATTAAGCCCAATATCTACCGTGTGATGGGCGATCTGCCGCTGCAGATTGGATAATTCGACCTGATCGTTATCGTACAGGGTAAGCTGGCCGACACCGGCCGCCGCCAAGTACATAGCGGCGGGCGAACCCAGACCGCCGGTGCCGATAATTAATACGCGGGCGGCCAGCAGTTTTTCCTGCCCGGCTATATCGCATTGCGGCAGCATAATCTGACGGCTGTAACGCAGCAGTTGATCGTCGTCCATTAATAATCAGCAGATTTCGGTTAAGAACAGGGCACAGATAATGCCAAAGAACTTGACAGACTGCAAAACGAGTTTATTATTAGCACTCATGATTAGCGAGTGCTAATAATCTCAATTTTACTTCATTAAAGCTCATTGAATACGATTAGGAGATATGAATGAACATACGTCCGTTACACGATAGAGTCATCGTAAAACGCGTGGAAGAAGAAACCACCAGTGCAGGCGGCATCGTGTTGCCCGGTTCAGCGGCGGAAAAACCCAGCCAAGGCAAAGTATTGGCTGTCGGCAGCGGTAAACCTCTGGATAACGGCCAAGTACGTCCCATGGATGTGAAAGTCGGCGACAAAGTCTTGTTTGGCAAATATGCCGGTAACGAAGTGAAAGTCGATGGCGAAGATTTGATCGTCATGCGCGAAGAAGACATCATGGCGATCTTAGGCTAATTGATGACAATCTTTTCAACTCGAATTAATTCAAAATAGGACAAAAAAATGGCAGCAAAAGACGTATTTTTCGGCGATGACGCCCGTCACCGCATGGCGCGTGGCGTTAATATTTTGGCAAACGCGGTAAAAGTCACTTTAGGACCGAAAGGCCGCAATGCAATTCTGGATAAAAGCTTCGGTGCGCCGACCATTACCAAAGACGGCGTATCCGTCGCGAAAGAAATCGAACTGAAAGACAAGTTCGAAAACATGGGCGCGCAAATGGTGAAGGAAGTTGCCTCTAAAACTTCCGACGTCGCTGGCGACGGCACCACTACAGCCACGGTATTAGCCCAAGCCATTGTTAATGAAGGCTTGAAAGCCGTTGCCGCCGGTATGAACCCGATGGATTTGAAACGCGGTATTGACCAAGCCGTAGCAAAAGCGGTCGATGCTATCGTCAAATCCGCTGCACCATGCGCCGATAACAAAGCGATTGCGCAAGTGGGTACAATCTCCGCCAATTCCGACGAATCCGTCGGTAAAATTATTGCTGAAGCGATGGAAAAAGTCGGCAAAGAAGGCGTAATCACCGTAGAAGAAGGTTCAGGCTTGGATAATTCTTTGGACGTGGTTGAAGGCATGCAATTCGACCGCGGCTACTTGTCGCCCTACTTCATTAATAAACAGGACAACATGAGTGTCGAACTCGACGATCCATTAATCCTGATCTACGAAAAGAAAATCTCCAACATCCGCGAAATGTTGCCGGTACTGGAAGCCGTCGCCAAGTCTGGTCGTCCGTTATTAATCGTAGCGGAAGATGTGGAAGGCGAAGCGTTGGCAACCTTGGTTGTTAATACCATCCGCGGCATCGTGAAAGTGGCTGCGGTAAAAGCGCCTGGTTTTGGCGACCGCCGTAAAGCCATGCTGGAAGACATCGCCGTATTAACTGGCGGTACCGTGATTGCAGAAGAAGTCGGCTTGAGCCTAGAAAAAGCGGAATTGAGCCAATTGGGCACCGCTAAAAAAGTACAGATCACCAAAGAAAACACCACGATTATCGATGGCGCGGGCAAAGACGAGCAAATCAAAGGCCGCGTTACGCAAATCCGCGCGCAAATCGAAGAAGCGACATCCGATTACGACAAAGAAAAACTGCAAGAACGTCTGGCTAAATTGGCCGGCGGCGTAGCGGTTATCAAAGTCGGCGCGGCGACTGAAATCGAAATGAAAGAAAAGAAAGCCCGTGTGGAAGACGCGTTGCACTCAACCCGTGCCGCGGTAGAAGAAGGCGTTGTTGCTGGCGGCGGTACCGCGCTGGTGCGCGCACTGGCTGCCATCAACGATTTGACGGGCGCAAACCACGATCAAGATGTCGGTATTAATATTCTGCGCCGCGCCATGCAAGAACCGTTGCGCCAAATCGTGGCAAACGCGGGTGAAGAACCATCTGTCGTCTTCAACGAAGTGCAGAAAGGTCAGGGTAACTTCGGTTACAACGCGGCGACCGGCGAGTACGGCGACATGATCCAAATGGGTATTTTGGATCCTGCCAAAGTCACCCGCACCGCCTTGCAAAACGCCGCTTCTGTCGCTGGATTAATGCTGACCACGGAAGTGATGATTGCCGAAGCGCCAAGCGAAGACAAACACAGCCACGGCCCGGATATGGGCGGCATGGGTGGCATGGACGGAATGGGCGGCATGATGTAAGCCCAACCGTCTACAACCGAGTTGTGTTGTAGTAGTAAGAAGGAAACCCGGCTCGCCGTAAGGCAGCCGGGTTTTTTTATGACCAACAATAAGGTTACGACAATATAAGCTATGCTTATGACGTGGGTGGGAAATATGGCATTTATCTAACAATTCCGGAGGTTGGTCGCACTCTGCCCATATCCACTTCGAAGAGGGTCAGATTATCGCCCGCAATGGGGTGACGCCGCCAGCTTGGGAGAAATTTGCTCGTAAGGATGTCAAACGGCTTTGAAAAGTTTCCACTAAAGAGTGCCGAATAGTTTCCAGCCAAACTGTAAGGTTATAGGTTTTCTACCGCCTTTTTGCGTTGTTTAAATCGATAGGAATCGTTGCCGGTTTCCAGGATGTCGCAATGATGGGTAATCCTGTCGAGTAGTGCGGTGGTCATCTTGGCGTCACCGAACACTTGCACCCATTCCGCAAAATTCAGATTGGTGGTGATGATCAGGGACGTTTTCTCATACAGGTGGCTAATCAGATGGAATAGCAAGGCACCACCCGATGCAGGAAACGGCAGATACCCCAATTCATCGAGGATAACGGCATCCATGGCGGTGAGTTGCTTGGCCATGTTGCCGGCTTTACCCTGCTGTTTTTCCTTGTCCAGCTGATTGACCAGGTCGACAGCATTGTAGAAGC
>VGVA01000137.1 GCA_016874115.1 Gammaproteobacteria bacterium | reverse complement strand
ATACCGCAGGTCTAAAACAGCCAAAACACAGATCACCACCTCAACCCAATTCCCTATCCTAAGGGTGGTGTTTAACCAGCTTGCTTTATGGATTTATGTGGCTTTTTCTGCTGTTCATTGCAGGTGTGCAAATATCATCAATTGTGATATCTGACAGTTAGTAAACAAAGTTACCTAGCACGCACGGTATATCAGCGAAGTCCAACATTATTAGCAAAACTCACTTTTTACTGTCAGTACCACACAAAATCAGCCGTGGAAAAATTGCATGGGTGGTAGCTAACATTTAATACGAAATCATATGATATTTATTATGGCCTCTTAAGTTTCAGCCCTTTGGATGTTAATTGGCGGGTCGGGAATAGATTTCTATCCAAATCGCCCTTTAATAATTCAAACAAGTCACGGGTAAATACCCGATTACCGATATGCCATGAATGATCAAAACTACCTAAATGAGCCAATTGATCTGCGTTTTGGATGGATTTGTCAGAATCAAGCAGTTGAAAATAATCCGTACAATCGACGTTGTACGCTTTTGCAGGGATATCATCAGGCAACCCTACCCTGCCTGCTCGCGGCGCCATACCCAGGCGTTTGGCATTGGAGAGTTTTAAAACGGAATCCAAGCCATTTGAATAATTGGTGAAACGAACACAGTGACGATATAACGCTTCGCTGCCCGAATTATCTTGTTCAAGTGATCCCGAAGACACATCCCCGCCAATCAATGCAATTTGACTCACCATCCAGCTGGCTTGAGTTAAATTAGCATCATCGGCATCGTCAAATGCTTCGCGGATAACATAAGCCCCAGTAGAGTGGCCTAATAAATGGATGTTAATCATACAATCCGGCCCCTGTTCCTTCGATAAAATCCGGATGCCGTCAGTTACCAGTTGCAACGCTGTGATTTTCGCGTCATGTCGATCTTCCAAATAGTTCAGGGCACTATCAGCGCTTGGCCAGTCGAAAGACATTACCGCCCCTTTGTAGCCAACGGCTGCAAGATCACTTTTTAATTGGCGATGCCTTTTCATGACTATTTGTTGGTCATTATTGTAGCCATGGATAAAAACCAAAATATCACCCCGAGCCTTACCCCTGTTGGGATCAGGATCGTTGTCTGGTGTTCTCCAAACGGCTGACTCACGTAATTTTTTGACCCACTCCCCTACACTGATTTTATGTTCTGGCAGTGGTACTGATGAACTTCCTGGCACCAAAAGATAGGCACTTTTGCCGGGTTCCGATATAAATTTACCGCTTCTGACTGCACGGGCACACATGACAAAATCATCAGACATAACAGCTCCTTTTTATTTATTTTTACGGAGTCTCATCATACGACAAAACTCTACCTCCCTACCCTTTTTAGTATAAAGACGATGACCGGCCCTAAATCGTTTAGCGTCATACCCTATTTTTATTTAAGTAATCTTCAAATAAATTTATTGCCAATTCAGCTACATCGCTTTTTACAATTGCTTCGGTAGTTTTTACAAGACTAGCCATTTTCTTTATCTTTGAAGGCCCTAATGACTCCGCTATTTCTTCTATACGCTTACTAGAAAGCTTTATATTACAAAGTAAGTTATAAATTGATTCATTGTTACGGCCCACGATAACTTAGGAGAATTGTTTCGACCTAAATCAGGTTGACCAGAACGAATTGACCCGCGCTATCATCGGTCGTAAGCAAACCGACAACAGCGCGGGACAATAGGCCGGGTTCTCAGTCCGGTTTTTTTCTAAGCCAAGGTTTTAAGGGATCGATGAACTCGATCTCTTGTTGTTTTCGATAGCGCTTGAGTTGATGATAGTGTCTGTTTTCCCACTGCATGGCGATTTCATAGAGCACGTCGCTGACGGCGCTGATCGCTTCGTCGGACAACCCTTCCGGGAACAGTGTTTCAATGTCGATATCGATGATCATCGTAATGACTCAATGGCTTGCTGTAGCAACTCATCGGGCAGATGATTCAGCCCTTTGGCATAGGCCAATTGCATCGTGTTTTTAAGAATGCGTCCTGCTTGCCTGGGCAGACCTTGAGAGGCGTGACGCAACAATTCCATGCCGGAATCGGCCAGCAAGGTATGTTGGCAACCGACCGCTTTGAGGGCATGGGTAATGAGTCCTGCAAAGCGTTCTCGTTCGGCGATGGGTAGCAGTTGCAGCCGAACCTGGATGCGCCCCGCTAGCGCGGCGTATGGCGTGCGGTTAAGCGTTTGCGCAAGACTGGGATGCCCTACCAGCCAAACCGTCAGCATGTCTTTGGAGTCAAAAGCGAAGTTGAGAAAGGCCGGAAAGTCCCGGAAGAACTCAGGCGGCAGATTCTGGGCTTCGTCGATGATCCACACCAGTAGCTGTTGTTTGCTATCGGCGATGTCTTGAATCCGTGCCTTAAGATCACGCCAGAGCTGGGCGCGCCGGAACGCTGGCTCAATGCCGAGTGCCAGGGCCAGGCTGCGGTAGAGATCGGTGCGGCCAAAATCGGTTTCGGCGAGATACACCACCTGATAACGGTGCGGGTTCAGCCCCTGTGTCAAACGCCGCAACGCCGCGGTTTTGCCAACGCCCGGTTCGCCCGTCAACAGCCCCAGGCCTGGGCTGTGTAATAACCACTGGAAGCGTTCATTCAATGCGCTTAGCGCGCCGTCATCCCATAACTCGGCGTGATCTTTACCGAGGGGCGCGGCGGTGATGCCAAAGTGTTGCCGATACATTAGTCATTCTCCTTAATCGTGTGGGCATAATGCTGCTCAAAGGCCAGTTCGACCCGATTGGGACCTTGAGCAGGCAAAGCGGCCGCCGGAGTCGCCGGTTCCGGTTTGCGCCTGCGGCGTTGCGCATTGGCCAGGGCATCCAGCGGGGTGGCCGCACCCAAGTGCTTACCGTCCTCGTCTTCCACGCCGACCACGCGTTCGGCATGCGGATCGACGACCAGTTGCACCGTTTTGCCCGATAGCGCATAGGGCACTTCAAAGTCATTTCCCGCATAAGACACTGTGCCGTCTTTACGCACCTTGCGCTGGACGCGATGATAAAAAATGGCGTCCAACTGCGCGGCTTTCTGCCCGAGCTGGCGTATCTTGAGCAAGTCCTGCTGGTAGCGTGCCAGCGGTGTGATGTCATCCAAGCCGCCGTGCGGGGTACGGTGATAAACCTGCTCGATCCAAGCCCAAAGCCTGGCATTGAGATCGTCCAGTTCCTGGATGCGGGATAAATCGACTTCGCTCAAAAACTGATCGCGGAATGTGCGGTGCCAGCGTTCCAGTTTGCCCTTGCCTTCCGGCGCATAGGGGCGGCAATAAATCAGCCGAATATCCAGTCGCGCACAGATGCCTTGCAGGGTGGCGGCGCGGTAGGCCGGACCGTTATCGACCACCAACTTTTTCGGTAGCCCGCGTTTGAGCACGGCTTGTTTTAAAACCCCTTCGATATCCAAAGCGGTTTCGCCGAGACAAAAGGCACTATGCGTAATCAAGCGGGACGCGTCATCGAGCAGCGAAACCAGATACACCTTGTGGCGCCCCGACTTGAGCGTCAAGCTGGGGCCGTGCATGACATCGCCATACCACAATGAATTAGCCCACTCGGTGACAAAACGGCGATGTTCCTGTGGAACGGACGCAGCGCCCGTCGGACGCGAAAGCCCTTGTTGCTGTAAAAATCGATGGATCGCCGAACGGGATAGCGTACCGCGTGGCGCCAAACCGGCGCACTCCAGCAAGGCTTTCAATTGGCGGATGGAACGTCTTGGATTTTCCCGTTTGGCGGCCAGCAAGGCGTTTTGGATATCCGCCGACAATTTGGAGACACCTTGATCCGTTCGCACTTTAGGCGTCAAACCCTCTATGCCGTGCCGACGCCAGGCGTAATACCAAGCCTCAATGGTTTTTTCGCCCAGAAACCGCCGGTTGGAACCGGGAATGGCATACTCCTTTTGCGCCAATTTCCGAATGGTTTGTTGTAACTCGCCGCGTTGCAAATGGTCGGCACTGACCAAGGGTCCCAATACCGAGAGACGAAACAAGGCCATGGCATTGAACTCTTTCATAAAAAACTCCTGATGATTTAAAAGGAGCCATTATGAAAACCGAGTCGCCTGCCATTCGGTAGTGGCCAAAGTCTGTGGGTTCGGGAAATGCCCGCTAGAAAAGCGTCCCAAGCCCGATTAAATTCCAACCATCATGGGACGATCAAGCCTCTAGCATCCAACACAACCATGACCTGACTCAGGGACATTTTCTGTAAACACCGTTGCCAGAAATCCGTAAAATCGACTGACCGTCCCAGATCGGGCGCGTATTCGCGCAAATGAAAACTGTCATCGTGATGGCGCCTCTGCAACTCACTCCACCAGCGCCGAATCGTGCTGCGATGCAAACCGCACTGCCTTGAACACGCATGTAATGAATAACCACTTAAACACATCAGCATGACCAGTTGTTGAATCGCCCAGTCATACCAACGACGGGGAGCTATACATTCGGGTAACCGGGAACAGGTGTGATGGCAATGACGGCATATAAATCGAGGAATCGGAATCGGATTTAATGATGCCGAGCCGGATGACTGACGATCCGCTTTCCGTTCATAACAACCATGGCACCAAAGCTTTCCAAAAGAGCACGTGGGGCAAACGGTTGGTCGATAGATCGTCGGGTTGCGAGCTAAGGCATCAAGGTGTTGTTGAAGAGTGAGAATTGATGCGAGAATCCGGTACATAGGCTGGTCTCTTCTGCGTGGGTGGGAATAGGAAACTTCCCACGATAACAGAGGAGCACCGGCCTTTTTAATGCCTGAATTTGTCTCGCGTTTAAATAGTGAATTGACTGTAAAAGCCCCTGAATGACACCGGGACTAGCGTTAGAGGCGAGGCTCAATTAGGGGCGGACGTTACAATTGATTTTTATAAGCTAATTAAATTTTTAAACTGTTGACACTATTAATTATGACTTGCCCGTTTTGCGAGCTGCCTAAAGAGCGAATTATTCTATCGAACAGTCTTGGAATGGTAATACGAGATGGTTATCCCATTTCTCCAGGGCATACATTGGTTATCCCTCAAAGACATATTGGGTCATTCTTTGAGCTAGAGCCTGAGGAAAGAGACTCGCTTTTCTCATTACTGGAAGAATCTAAACGTCGTTTGGATAAAGAGTTCCAGCCGGATGGATACAATATTGGAATTAATGACGGACCATCAGCAGGGCAAACGGTGCCTCATCTGCATATACACCTCATCCCTCGATATTCAGGCGACCATGAAGACCCTCGTGGCGGCATTCGTTGGATTATTCCTGAGAAAGCAAAGTATTGGTCTTCATGATTCCAAGTGCGGAACGCCAACTTCTTTTTCTGCAACAATTGCAGCGTCTTTTTGACGAAGGTGAATTTGTCGCAACCTACAAATTTGCGTTGCTAATGGCTTTGGCAGAGATTTCGGTCGAGTCGAATCATGTAGATGGGAAACTTGAAATCCCAATGATTGCTATAGCAGAAAAATTCGCCGAATTGTACTGGCCGCAAACAGTCCCTTACTCGTCGGGAACAGCCACCG
>VGVA01000136.1 GCA_016874115.1 Gammaproteobacteria bacterium | reverse complement strand
AGCAACCTATAACCTGCGACGACTTTGCAGCCTGAAAACCTGCGGAATTTTGGCCTTTTAACGACCAAGCTGCGCCTGAAATGCACCAAAAAGGGCATTTCAGGATAAAAACCACTGAAAAGTGGGCAATTTTTTGCCCTGATGCATGGGGATCAAGATTCCTATATGTCGTTGGTCAAAGCAACGGCTGATTTTCAAAGTAAATCGAGGTGCCCTAAAGATTGCCACCGCCAATACGAACAAACTGATCATACTGTGAAAAAGCGCCGCGCCCATGGCGATAACCGGTAAGATTTCCAGTGGAAATATTACTTTTTTCACATAATTGACATTAGAGACGATAACCCGCGGAGCACGGTTGACCGCTTCGCTAAACAAGCTCAGGATGATCATCCCGACAAAAAGTACGATTGCAAATTGTGTTCTGCTGTCACTATCGGCGATATCACCCCATCTGGACTTGAAAACTTCAGAAAAAACGAAGGTATACACCAACAGCATAAAGATCGGGTTAAAAAACGACCACGCCATACCCATCACCGAATCTTTATACCGCCCTATAACATCCCGCTTGGTCATTTGTCTGATGAGTTGACGGTTACGCCACAAGCTTTTAATAAGCGCTAAAAGCGATGCAGGCTGTGCTGCATGGGGATTGATTGTTTTGGTAATACTTGTCATTTATTGACAGTTAATGGCGATTAATTATATTTGAGTTTTACTATTAACATCATCTAAGCAATTTATTTGCTTAGTTTTTAATGCCTTTAAGCCTTCACAATATGTTTAGCAACTGCTTGATAACGGCCACGTGTATCAACGATCAATTTTGCGGCGTCTTTGATTAATTCATAATCGAATTTGTCGTGATCGGTCGCCAATAATATGCAATCGTAACTGGCGATTATCTCACGGCTCAGGGTAATGCTGGTTAAATCGAACTTATATTTACGCATTTTTGAAAATACCGGCACATAAGGATCACTGTAAGAAACTTCCGCGCCTAAATGTTGCAGCTTTTCCATTAATTCTACCGAGGGCGATTCACGCATATCGTCGACATTTTTTTTGTAGGCGATACCCAGCACCAAAATGCGGCTGCCATTAATGGCTTTCCTTAATGTATTCAGCGCTGATCCGACTTTGGCGACGACATAATCCGGCATAGATGAATTTACTTCACCGGCCAGCTCGATAAACTTGGTATGTACACCGTATTCGCGCGCCTTCCAGGTAAGATAGAACGGGTCGATTGGAATACAATGACCGCCCAAACCCGGCCCTGGGTAGTAAGGGACAAACCGAATGGCTTGGTCGCAGCGGCGCGAATAACTTCATGGATATCGATATCCATTTTGTCGGCCACGATTTTCATCTCATTAACCAAACCGATATTAACGGCGCGGTGAATATTTTCCAATAATTTAGTTAATTCTGCTGCTCGCGTAGAGCTGACAGGCACGACGCGGTCTATCACTTGCCCGTATAAGGCCATACCGACTTCCAGACAAGCTGAAGAATAACCCCCGCACACTTTAGGTATGGTGCGCGTCGTAAAATTGGGGTTACCGGGGTCTTCACGCTCTGGCGAATACACCAGGAAGGCATTATCACCGACTTTTAAACCCGCACCTTCAATCCGGGGCAGCAGCTCTTCGTCAGTTGTGCCGGGATAGGTTGTGCTTTCCAATGACACCACTTGCCCCGCCCTGAGATACGGCAACAAAGAGTCGGTCGTATTAATCACAAAACTTAAATCAGGTTCCCGGTATTGGTTGAGCGGGGTAGGTACACATAAAATCAAGGCGTCGGCTTCTGAAGCGCGGGAAAAATCGGTCGTCGGCTCGAAACCGTTTTTGTTGGCTGCAGCTATAGCAGCGGCAGGGATATGTTCGATATAACTTTTGCCCTGATTTAATATTACTATTTTTCCGGATCGATATCGAAACCCAGAACCTTATAACCCACTTCTGCAAAACGGATCGATAACGGCAAACCGACATAACCCAGACCGACAATACCAATAACTGCCTGTTTGTCATTCAGCTTATTAATGAGTTCCGCTTTCAATCAAGTTCTCCGTAATACGGTAAAAACGCTGGTATCCTTCTGCAACTTCGAACAAATATTCGCCATAACTGGTTTTGGCCAATGCCTGCGCCCGACTTAGCAATTCCTGCTTGTTCAACCAGCCTTGCCAAAAGGCGATTTCCTCCAGACAAGAAATTTTAAAACCCTGCCGGTGTTCCACGGTTTGCACAAATTGGCCGGCTTCAATCAAACTGTCATGAGTGCCAGTATCCAGCCAGGCGAAGCCCCGACCCAGGATTTCGACTTTGAGCTGGCCACGCTCCAGATAAACTTGATTAACCGCCGTAATTTCCAATTCTCCGCGCGCGGATGGCTTGATATTTTTGGCGATTTCCACAACTTGGTTGTCGTAAAAATACAGGCCGGTTACTGCATAATCGGACTTAGGCTGCTGCGGCTTTTCTTCGATAGAAATAGCCTTTTGATTGGCATCAAACTCCACCACGCCAAAACGCTCGGCATCTTTAACTTTGTAGCCGAAAACTGTCGCCCCGCTTGGTCGATTAATGGCATTCCTCAAATTGTCGGAAAAATGCTGACCGAAGAAAATATTATCGCCCAACACCAGACAGCTATTGCTGTCACCGATAAAATCTTCGCCGATTAAAAACGCCTGTGCCAAGCCTTCCGGCTTAGGTTGTACGGCATATTCCAGCTTTATGCCGAAATCGGAACCGTCGCCGAGCAGATTTTTAAAACTGAGTTGATCTTCCGGTGTGGTAATGATTAATGTTTCCCTGATTCCGGCCAGCATTAATACCGATAAAGGGTAATAAATCATCGGCTTATCATAAGACCGGCAACAACTGTTTGGAGACAGCCTTTGTTATCGGATATAACCGGGTGCCCGCGCCGCCCGCCAGGATGATACCTTTCCAATTCATGATTACACCCCCAACCCTAAGCGTTCACGGCGATAGCTGCCGTCTTGTACGTGTCGGCACCATTCGAGGTTATCCAGATACCATTGCACTGTTTTGCGCAAACCGGTTTCGAAGGTTTCCTGCGGCTTCCAGCCTAAATCATCGGCGATTTTGCTGGCATCAATGGCGTAACGCAAGTCATGACCAGGACGATCTTTCACAAACGTAATTAAGTCTTCGTACTTAGCTATGCCATTAGGCTTATCGGGTTTCAATTCATCCAAAATAGCGCAGATTGATCGGACGACGTAGATATTTTCTTTTTCATTATGGCCGCCGATATTGTAAGTTTCGCCGATCCTGCCGGTTTCTACCACCTTCAATAAGGCGCGGGCGTGGTCGTCGACAAAGAGCCAATCCCGAATTTGTTTGCCATCGCCATAAACCGGCAAGGGCTTGCCTTCCAACGCATTTAGGATAACAAGGGGAATTAATTTTTCAGGAAAGTGATACGACCCGTAATTGTTGGAGCAATTGGTGATTAATATCGGCAAACCGAAAGTACGGTGCCACGCGCGCACAATATGATCGGAACTGGCTTTGGATGCGGAATAAGGCGAACTGGGCGCGTACGAGGTTTGTTCGGTAAACAAACTGCCGTCATTGTGTAAATCGCCATACACTTCATCGGTTGAAATATGATGAAAACGGAAATTTTGTTTTTTATCGTCTTCCAGGCTTTGCCAATAATGCCGCGCCGCCTCCACTAAAATATAGGTACCGACAATGTTGGTCTGGATAAACTCGGCAGGTCCGTCAATGGAACGATCGACATGCGATTCCGCAGCCAAGTGCATAATGGCGTCCGGCTGATGTTTTTCCAGCAATTGCTTTACCGCCGCTGCATCGCAGATGTCGGCGCGTTCAAAACAATAATTGGAATGATCGGACACCGGTTGGAGCGACTCAAGATTTCCGGCGTAAGTCAATTTATCCAGAATAACAACGCTATGGCCGGTACTACCTAATATGTATCTAGTTAAGGCCGAGCCAATAAATCCGGCGCCGCCGGTTATTAATAATTTCATGTAAAGCTTTAATTTTTATCAAAAAATGCAAACGCTTCAAACCGGGTTAATCTCCTGCAACCGGTATCTAAACCCGGATCAGACCGGCTGATTAACTCAGTTCCTGCATACAAAGCTTGAGCGCATTATCCCATGACACTAAGGTTAAGCCAAACTGTTGTTCCAGCCGCGCACAGGATAACCGGGAGTTTGCCGGACGCTTAGCCGGCAGCGGATAATCGGTGGTCGGTATGGGCTTAATAATCTTATTTTTCAAGGCCATTAACTCATTTTGCTTGATAAAATCGACAATTTTCTGGGCAAAATCGTACCAAGATGCCGCGCCTGAGGAAGTTAAATGATACAACCCGGAGCTAAACGCATCTTCTCGACGTTCTTTTAGCGATTGCTTGACCACGTGCGCAGTCACCTCGGCAATTAATCGCGCCCATGTCGGCGCGCCGATCTGATCGGCAACGATTTTGAGTTCTTCCCGCTCAGCGGCTAAACGCAGAATGGTTTTCAGGAAATTATTACCCCGGCTGGCGTACACCCAGGATGTTCTAAGAATAACATAGTCGCCATTAATATCTTGAATAGCTTTTTCTCCCGCCAATTTGCTTTGTCCGTAAACATTAATCGGATCGGCTGCATCGCTTTCCACATACGGCGCGTCCTTACTGCCGTTAAACACATAATCGGTCGAATAATGCAGCAGTAGCGCACCGCACTTAAGAGCTTCTTCCGCCAATACGCCGGGCGCTTCTGCATTAATAAGAAAGGCTTGCGCCTGTCCGGTTTCTGCTTTATCGACAGACGTATAGGCCGCCGGATTAACGATAACATCCGGTTTCTGCTGCCGAATTAGCGCCTTGATCGAATTTAAATCAGAAAGATCAGCCTGATTACGATTAACTGCAATAACATCGCCCAACGGCATTAATGTTCTCAGCAGTTCCCAACCGACTTGCCCAGTCGACCCTATCAGCAAGATCTTCATTCGAATACCTCGGCTTCGCTTAACAGTTTACCAACCTTATCTTTGTTGGAAAGTAGAGGCTCCCCAGTAATCGGCCATTCAATCCCGATTGCAGGATCGTTCCACAAAATACTGCGCTCATACTCCGGCGCATAATAATCCGTTGTTTTATATAAAAATTCGGCACTGTCGCTGGTCACCACAAAAGCGTGGGCAAAACCGGGCGGAACCCACAATTGCCGTTTGTTATCCGCCGACAAAGTCACACCAACCCACCGCCCGAAGGTCGGCGACCGTTTGCGGATGTCAACGGCAACGTCGAAAACCTCCCCCGCCACAACACGCACCAGCTTGCCTTGCGGCTGCTGAATTTGATAATGCAAGCCCCTAAGCACACCTTTGGCCGATTTGGAATGATTATCCTGAACGAATTGCAATGTTACGCCGGATTGTTTGGTAAAAGCCCGGGCATTGAAGCTTTCGAAAAAAAATCCCCTGTCATCGCCGAAAATTTTGGGTTCTATAATAATGACATCTGGAATTGCTGTGGGTTGTATCGGCATATAGGCTTATTAATTAATCTGTAAGAAATCTCAGGGTTGTTTACAAGTGGTTGATTAAAATATTGGTAGAGTATTTCATAAGGAGTTGAATTATTCAAAGCCTTGTGTGGTTTGACGGTGTTATAGAAGTTGATGAAACGGTTCAATTGCAATTGTCGGTCGAAGTTATCCTTGAATTCGGTTTTCACATGCCACATCTCCATCAAGGTGCGGATGACCCGTTCGGCCTTGCCATTGGTTTGCGGGCGG
>VGVA01000135.1 GCA_016874115.1 Gammaproteobacteria bacterium | reverse complement strand
CATGCTGGTGGGCACGGACAATGGTGCTGTCGATGAATATTTCCTCAAAATCAGCGTCTTTGCACAATTCCGCAAACACCCGTTGCCACACTCCCGCATCCGACCAACGCGCAAAACGCTTGTAGGCGCTGTTCCAAAAGCCAAACTCGTCTGGCAAGTCCCGCCACGGCGAACCTGTCCTGGCTATCCACAGCACCGCTTCCACGAACAACCGGTTGTCCGCCGCCGTGTGTCCCCGATCAGTCTTTTTGCCCGGCAACATCTGCTCAATCCGTTCCCACTGGTCATCCCGCAGCATCGTTCTTAATATTCGCCAACCTATTCAATTAATTGGCGTAATTATCTCATATTAATTGTCAACAGACTCTAGTACAATTTAATCGAGTGTTAGCCGTAAAACGCGTACTAATAATTACTCTATATTTTGCAGCTTGCCGTGTAATTACTTAACGCTATTACTACGCAATATCTTCTTACATCTAAAATAATTATTAATGACGCGCCGATTAACGTAAAATAACAGGCACGGTTAATTGCTATTGATGATCTCATTCTCTCTTTGGTTGACAAACACTCAACATAACGGGATAATTTGCGGCTCAATTAAGCGCCCGTAGCTCAGCTGGATAGAGTACTCGGCTACGAACCGAGCGGTCGGGAGTTCGAATCTCTCCGGGCGCGCCATTGAAGAAAAAAGAAAATCATCATTAATCCCCTGTAGCTCAGTAGGTAGAGCAGGTGACTGTTAATCACCGGGTCGGCGGTTCGAGCCCGTCCGGGGGAGCCATATAAATCAGCGGTTTAAATAAAATATCAAACTCATTTTGTTGTCCGTGGGACACTAGCGGGACAGTACGAAATAAATCAACACAGCAATTCGCAACAACACAGGCCGGATTTTTTATCAAATTCCGCGCCCATCACAACCCTACAAAACCGATAAAACCCACAACAAAACGCGCCTACTGATGGGCTAAATACCAGCCCTTTTGCCCCGTTTTAATTTCTAACTGCCCCTTAAGTGTCCCATTACCAGAGATATAGCCTAATAAATCCAATAATAACTGTATTTAAAGCCATAAAGACGGGTGATTACCTATCATTCGTTGCTGTTTTTTGCGTCTTGTTGTAGCATTTGATCCCACACAAAAAACGGGCCTGGAAGTGCTACCAACACCGCCAAGCCCTGACCATCCACTTAACAGAATAGGTTAAGCAATGGCTACCGCAAATTATACCGGCCATTGTCCCAAGGGCTTATATGGCAACCATCGAAACACGCACCACCGACACCGGCGAAAAAGCCTATCGCGTTAAAGTTCGGCTGAAAGGCCACCCGGTTCAATCCGCCACCTTTGACCGACTAACCGATGCCAAGAAATGGGCGGCGGCTACCGAGTCAGCAATCAGGGAAGGCCGACACTTCAAAACCGCCGAAGCCAAAAAACATACCTTGGCAGAAATGGTGGACAGATATATCAAGGACGTTTTACCTACCAAACCCAAGCAAGCCAATAAACAAGCCCAACAGCTTGAATGGTGGAAAGAAAAAATCGGTGCTTATGCTTTGGCTGACATAACCCCGGCCATTATTGTGCAGTATCGGGATGAACTCGCAAGCGGTGAAACGTATCGAGGCGGGCAACGCAGCCCGGCCACAGTTGTTCGATACATGGCGGCTCTATCCCACGCTTTCACAATTGCCGTTAATGAATGGCAATGGCTGGAAGACTCCCCCATGCGAAAAGTTAAAAAGCCCAAAGAGTCACGCGGGCGGGTTCGGTTTCTTGATGATGACGAACGGCAACGGTTTTTAACGGCTTGCAAACAATCCAGCAATACCACCCTTTACCTATGCGCGATTCTGGCGCTGTCTACTGGTATGCGCCAAGGTGAATTGATGAGCCTGAAATGGCAGGACGTTAATGTAAAAGACGGTTTTATCATCCTGCACGAAACCAAAAACGGCGAACGGCGGCGAGTACCTTTAGCCGGTCTCGGTCTGGAACTGATGCGAGAGCATGCCAAGGTAAGACGACTCGATACCGATTTGTTATTCCCCGGCACTATCCACGCACACAAGTCGATAGACCTTAGAAAGCCCTTCGAGAACGCTCTAAAAGCGGCGCAAATCCAAGACTTTCATTGGCATGACCTGAGGCATTGCACGGCGTCTTATCTCGCTATGAACGGCGCCAGCTTGGCCGAGATTGCGGAAGTGTTAGGCCACAAGACCCTTGCAATGGTGAAACGCTACGCCCATTTATCTGACGGTCACGTCAGTAATGTAGTTGCTTCAATGAACAGCAAAATTTTTCAGGGAATTTGAGATTGAACAACATACGACTTTACAAACACTGCAAACTTTTTTGCACACTTCATCCACAAGTTTTTTACAAACAAGTTACTCACGCTATCGAACTCTGCCGAAGCGTCGAATCTAAGGGCATTTATACCAAGTCAGGGCGATTAGTTACTAACAAAACGATTGGGCACTTCTGGGAAAGTCAAAAAAATCAGTGGAGATATCTCCCTAGAAAATATCCTAACCAAATGGGGCGCCCCGATAAAGACCACATCAAAGTACTTGTATCCTTTCTCGCCAGCGCATACGCATCGAAAGTAAAAAAACCTACGCTGAATCAAGATGGATGTAAGAAATCCGATTTTGAACTATTCGTAACCCCTATACTCAGTATTTTTAGAATCTCGAACCCAAGACGCTGGATCAAAGATCACTTCAAAAACAGGCTTAAGCAATAATTTCTGCCCCCAGTTTAGAGCTCACATATCTAGTACGCTGTTTACGTGAATTGGCAATAAGCCACACGAATTAATTTTAATCAGCAATAGAAGGTAACTTATGAGTTCTAAAAGACTAATACCAGTTCCAGAATGGAACCAGCATCACGCATGGCCGCCACTAGGAGGATTACGCCACTTAATCTTTCACGAAAAATCTAACGGTTTTGCTAGCGCATTTAAGCGTATCGGACGCCGTGTTCTTATCGATGAGGCAGAGTTCTTCGATTGCGTTAATCGATTGAACAAGGAAACATCATGTTCATAGATCATAGTGAGAATCTAATTTCATTCTCAAAGTTTTCAAGCATTAGTGCTTTATCCAAAGAATTCAGAATAGATAGCGCTGTAAACATCGAAAAACGATCGGCCGCTCAGATGCACACGGGTGAGGTTGAGATCATTCGAATTCCCATCGAGCAATTTGCAGACTATCTTGATAAAGCAGAGTCAAATACTGCTTTTGGCTATGGCCTGCCACCTGCAAATAAGGCGCGCATTGTCGTAAACGGCAAGCAAGACCCCGCAAACAATGTTATCTCACGGACAAAAGAATATTTCAGCTACAAGCCGGTACCGGGGGTACTGATGCTGGATCATGACCCGAGTCCCTATGGCCCAAATGTCAGTCCAGATGAAATGATCGCAATACTTGAGAAAATTCATCCCGACATTAAAGATGCCTACATTCTCGTCAGGGGGTCAATATCGTCGGGCGTTCATAAACATCACGAAGAACCCGCCCAAAAACCTTCCTCCTATCACATATACTTGTTTGTTAAAGATTCAACTGATATCCCCCGCTATGGCGAGGCCTTGTACAAAAACTTATGGCTAGAGGGTTATGGATTTATTGCCCTGAGCGCCAGAGGTGATCTTTTAGAGCGATCTATAATCGACAAATGTGTGTTTAGTCCTGAGCGTTTGGATTTTGTTGGTAAACCGGTGATCAAAGACTCACAACTTCGCTATAAAACACCTGAAATTCGAATTGCAAAGGGCGGACTACTAGACACCAAAACCCTCCTGGATCTGACGGAATCTAAATTTTCAAAATTAATTAAAACTGCCGGCCAAGAAGCCCAACCACTTGCCGCAAAAAAAAGGCTGGAATGGGAGAATCTGCAAATTGAAACTCGAGTTGCAAATGGCGAGGATCGTGCCAGCGCCGATCAGCAAGTCAAATCATTGTCTCTAGGACAACATATCGATTTAGACGACGGATTCATATTGTTTTTAGATAATAAAAGGAAAGTGACCATCGGTGAAGTGAAGCTGGACCCTGACAAATATGCCAACAAAAACTTCTATGATCCAATCGAAGGGCTGAACTACCATGTATGTGCAAAGCTGTTTAAAAATGTCGATTCACGCACAGGTGAAATCAAATTGGTTATACATAGCTTTGCGCATGGAAGTGTCAATCGCTTCTACCTGAGCGGGATTGGGCCTAATGATTTTGATAGGTTTGAAGACGATCAGCCGAACCATTTACCTAATGATGCCCCTGATTGGCAAACAGAATATGACGCACAAGTAGACAAATTTAATGAACGTCATGCATCAGTCACAATTGGCGGGAAGCACAGGATCCGAAGAAGTCCCCATGATACCGTAGCAGATATTTGTCGTATCAGATGCGAATTATTTACTGTTACAGATTTAAGAAGCCTTCATTCGCATGAATTATTACAAACAGGTGTGAAGTTCCAGAAAAATAGCGGCCAAACTCCCATTATACAAAATATTGTTGATGCTTGGTTGAAGCACCCGAATTGCAAGCGTTATGTAGATGGTTTTGTTTTCGCACCCAACATGGAAACACAAATTACTATTTTTAATACTTGGGAAGGATTTGCTGTTGAGCCGGTCGAAGGTTGTAAGCACATACCAATCAATGAACATATTGATCAGGTCGTTTGCAATGGTGACAAAAATCTAACTGAGTACGTATTAAATTGGATTGCCTTTACCTATCAGCATCCTGACAGACCCGCTCGCGTAGCTCTAGTACTACGAGGTAAGAAAGGTTGTGGAAAAGGGACATTGGGGCATTTTCTGATGAATTCATGGGGTGTCCACGGGGTTCATATTTCAAACAGCAAACACTTGGTTGGGAATTTCAATGGGCATTTGGCAGACAAATGTTTTTTGTTTGCTGATGAGGCGTTTTATTCAGGTAACAGAGCTGATGAACCCATTCTAAAGTCCTTGATTACAGAACCAACGATGATGGTGGAGCGTAAAGGGATTGATGCTCAACAGGAACGGAATTATTTAAAAGTTTTTATGGCGACAAATAGTGAATACGCGGTTCCTGCTTCGAAAGATGAGCGTCGGTATTGTGTTCTTGATGTTTCTGGTGAGTATATTGGCGACAAGAGTTATTTTGACCGTTTATATAAAACATGCAATGACAAGGAGGCTCAGTCGAATTTTCTATATGAAATGCTAAATCGTGATATCTCAACATTTAATATTGGTGATATTCCAGAAACATCAGCCCTTAAGGAGCAGCGCTTACATTCATTTGATTCAGTGCAAAAGTTTGTACATTACTATCTGTGTCAAGGTATGGGAGAGCCTTCTTATGGATGGGGGTGGGTACCAAGCTCCAGCTTATTTGAAACGTATCTAACCTATTGTAAGGACCATAGAATTTCAGAGCATAAGTTTCAAACCCAAACCCAGTTGAGTACCTATTTAGGTAAAGTGTTTACAGCCAAGCAGAAAGGCTCGGGTCGCCAGAGAGGATTTGAATTCGGCTCACTTGAAGAAGCTAGAAATGCCTTTTGTGAATATGAAAAAGTGGAAATCGATTGGGGGGTAGAACAGGCTGATCTGGAGGATAATGATGAAGAAGATGATTATATATAGCTGTCAATCAACATCCAAAAGTTTCCACCCATCAACACCGAAAATTTTCCAGGTTAATGTGTAGGGTTATTGCTTTTCAGCCGACTTTTTTCGTTGTTTAAACCGATAGGAATCATTGCCGGTTTCGAGAATATCGCAGTGATGGG
>VGVA01000134.1 GCA_016874115.1 Gammaproteobacteria bacterium | reverse complement strand
CGTTGATTAAATGTCGCCGTCTGACTTCGGCTACTGCTTTCATGCTTAACACTCCAGGTTGCTCCGGCTAAATGCCGGTCATTTAACATCCGGGGCGGGTCAGTTTTCAATGACGTTTCACCCCGGTACCTGGGTCAGTTTTGCATGATTATTTACAGTATAAGCCGGTTTTTTCTTCAAACTGACTGCATCCTCATTAATCGCCACTTATGTTTGTCGCTAATACTGTGTGAAATCACACAGTGATTGTGTCATTTCACGCACTTTTTATTAATAGCTTCATTTGGCACGGTTCTCTGCCCACACTTTTCAAGTGGAAAATGCACAATAACCATCATAAATCCATTAAAAATCAGTAGTGAAAACGCTTTGTTAATTTGCTCACTGTTAGTAAAAAAAGCGAATCAGCAGGGTAAAAATAACAAAAAGTAATTAATAAATAATAGGTTGCAAAGAAAACAGATCAACTACGGATGCCCGCTGGCGCTGTGGTCCTGCAAATTGTTACCAAAATTTGGCATGGAAAGTGCTTATTAATAACTGTCCTGAATGTAATGCCTTACTACCTCCCTGGCAGCCGCTTTCAGGCTTAGCAGTCTTACTTTTCCCGGCTTATGAGAATAAGCAAATACCTTCCTCTCCTGCGGGTTGGTTAGCGTTGCCAGACGTTGCCAGCCCGCTTTTTTGATGGAGTCACCATGAAAACAGAATACAGCTTAGCGTCTATACCGCAACAAACGACTCTTAATCTCTGTAAACGTAACGCCTACCACCAAGCGGGTAGGGCGTCCGCCATCCATTTCGGTAATCGGCAAAAAAATCTGCCGGCAGTATATTTTCAGATCGTTATAAAACCGCTGACGCTTGGCGTAAAACAAAATCTCCGATTAACCGGCATTAGCCAAAAATACCGGGCGACATTCGAAGGCGGCAGGCTGATCGCGGAGCTTCCGCATAGCTATCAAGGTGCGACCCGCTTACTTACCCCGATGGAACAGCAACATTGCCGCCTCGCTTTTGAAGCGGATGTCATTAATCTTTTGGCCGGCTCATTGGCGGAAGCCAAATACGTCGCCTTGCGCGACGGCGAAGTGTTTAACGCCAACCTGATCTATCTCGGCGCGTTGAAATTTTACGGCGGCAGTGTGGAATTAATGACCGTGGAAGATTACATGCATTGCCTATACCCCGATAAGAAAGCCGAGCGCGATAAAAAACTGACGGAACTGTTTTTGTCGGCGTACAGTTTCATTAATGACGCCCAAAACTGGCGCACCATAACAACGCTTGCTGAAGGCCTATCCCGGTGTCGCCAGACCTGTTTCAGTTGCGAGGAGTTAATCGCTGTTTTAGATCAGGCGCATGCAGGGGTCTTTTTTCAAAGCGGATTCCCGGGCTGATATTAACGGCAATTGGCAAGCCGAGGTTGTGTATGATTGGCCGAACGCCAAGTATGCGGAAACCTTTAATTTTAACGGCAGTGGCGAAGAGTTGACAGGAACAGCGTCCTTTTTAAAAGTAAAACGGGGCATTCTTGACGGCAAGGTTCAAGACAATAAGCTTGAATTTGTTACCAAAACCGCGGAGGTTAGCGGGGCATCAGTGCCTGAACAAGAATCCGTACATCGTTACCGTGGCGTTATTAATGGCGATGAAATTTCCTTTTCCCTGCAGACGAGCGGCGGTGGCAGCGAACACATCCCCATCGAATTTAGAGCGACGCGAGTGGAGTAATATTTAGAGACACAATTCAAGCATAGAGATAAGGGCTAGTATTGTAGGTTGGGATGAGGAACGAACCTCAACGCAATATGGACAATTAATTTGTTGGGTTCACAAGTTTATCCCAACTTACGGTCCCGTCCGGTGCAAGTGGATGTTATGCAATTATCGTGGCTTAAAGTACGGTAATAATTTTTTTGCTGCATTAATTTGCTTTTCAATTTCTACCTCATGCCTTACAACAATACCTGTACTCGGATCGTATGCTGATAGTTTGTTGTAATATCTCTCATATTCGTTGACATAAGTCCGAAAGAAATGCTTTTTCCAAAATGGAATGTAACATTCCACCTCATCAGCCTTTAAAGCTACAGAGCTTAATTGGTTTGATTCGATTTGGTTTTTTAGTGCGAAATATATGTCTTTAGCAAGCGCATTAAATTCTGCTCGTTTAGCAAGTTGTATGTTACCTCTTTGCCCAAGATAAATACCTACAAAAAGTGTTATGAGCGGCCAGACAAAATCTTTCAAAACTTCATATGCTTTTTCCAATTCTTCAATCATATTTTCTATGAACTTCGTTCTTCCGTTTTGACCGTCTTGCTAAGTGACACGATTTGTATATTTGACATGCAATTTTGCGCTAGGGAAGCGCTTATGAAGAACAAAATCGTTCCATATATCTTGGCAGTAAAGTTTAGGCCAAAGGCAGTTAACAAAATGTATGTGGCTACTGTTGACCCAATGGTTTCCCAAATCCTCCAACTCATCCAATTCGAAGAATGCGAAATGCCATTCTTTAATAGGATGAGATAGCTCCTTTGAAAAGAACATGTGGCCTACTCTATATTTCCTTTCGGCATGTGTTTTGAAAATTCGCCTAATTACTCTATTCTCGTCAGGCGTACGTTCTGAAGCATTGCGAGAGTTTAATACCGTCCAATCTTCATCTCTGGTTTCAAGATGAGGAGGAACGTAATCAAAATACTTCATGGCATGATTCAAAGGCATCGTGCCAGACATACAAGCCGCGATGAAATCAGCGAACTCTGGCGAGCTAACCGACTCGCTCTTGCAGAATTTTTCCAGATCTTTCTTCTTTTTACATGAGATCAATTGAGCAAAATTGTTCATACTGTGAAAGCTGCCTGTCGCTTAACGTATAGTTTTTACCAGCTCAGGTGTATAAAAATTATTAAAGAAGGGGGTGTGTCATATTAATGTTTTTAATAAATTCAACAACATAAGTCGCTAAATAATTATAAAAATTCCATTAACAAAACCTATAAATGCACCAATTATTGTTTTATAGCTGTGAATTGGTGAGGAAAATCCAATGATTACTCAGATATTTAAATTTACATTAATCGACACTAATTCCAAGATATTCTTTAACTTTCCACCCACTCCGTCAACGCTTCGATAATGCTCTTGGCCTGGTCGGCGCTGGAGATGTTGAATTTGGATTGCTGGCGGTATTCGCCATTCATTTTTTTGTAGCGGCGGATGGAGTATTTGTCCGGGCCGTATTCGCTTTTGGCATTGTTCCAGTCTTGGTAACGGAAAATTACCGTTGCCCACGCGCCTTTGCTGAGTATTTTTTTGTCCAGTTCCTTGACGGTTTCCACGCCGTTGTCGGTGTAACTGATGGTTAAGTCTTCTACTGTTTCTGCCATGTTATTAATGTTGTTGAGTTATTTTCCGAAAAATTGGCCGAAGCCACGGCTGCCTTCGCCGGTTTTAATGGTATTAATCACTTTCAGGTTGCGCGCATCGATAACGGATACGTTGCCGTCAAACCAGTTGGCGACGTAAATGTGTCGGTCGTCTAGGTGGGTGGCGATGCCTTCCGGTTTGTCGCCAACCGGAATCCGCGCGATTTCTTTCATGGTTTCAAGGTCGACTGCGGATACCGAGCTGTCATCCTGATTGGTGACGAATAACCGGCTGTCATTCATCGCCAGCGCCGTCGCATAAGGTAACATGCTGACTTTTACTGTGTTGATCACTTGCATAGTACGAGTGTCTATAACAGTTACGTCGTCGCTTTTCACATTGGCTACATAGATGCGGTCGCCGCGCGTATCCAGCGCCAGGCCGAAGGGATGTTCGCCGACCGGCACGGTTTTGACGACCTTCATTTTGTTGGTGTCAATTTTTGAAACGCTGTTATCCAGACGGTTTGCCACATACAACCAGCGGTTGTTAGGGCTGACCATTACTCCCGACGGCGATTGCCCGACGGCGATTTTATTAATGATTTTCAGGTTGTTGGCAGCGACCACGTACACGCTGTTGTTGAACCAGTCGGCAACGTAGATGCGCTGGCCGTCCGGACTGACGGTGATGCCTAACGAGCCGTCGCTGACTTCGACGGTATTAATAACCTTGCGTTGGCGGGTGTTAATGACGGCAAAACCGTGGGCTTCCGGGGTGCTGACGTAAACCGTGTTGCCGTCCGGCGATACCGCGACGCCAGCCGGTTTGCCGGTGACTTTAATGGTATCGACGACCTGGTTGGTTTGCGTATCGATAATGCTTACGCTGTCGTCAAGCTGGTTGCTGATGTAGGCGAAAGGGGCGGCGCAAAGCTGCTTTGTTATAACCAATATGCTTATCAAAAATAATAGGCTTATTGGGTAATTTGTCTTGTGCTGAGTTCGTACTTCGACGAACTCAGCACGAACGGTTTTTTTAAATTGGGTAAACATTAGCTTTTGAACGATGCGATTTGTTTCCCAACTGCATTTTGCAATCGTCTTCATATCTTAAGCCGTTCATATTGAGCTTGTCGAAGTATGAACGGCTTTTGTTAAAAGCTTATTTTTCAGCCAGTTTTTTCAGGTTTTCCAAACCTTCCTTAAACACGGCTTTAACAGCAGTGTTGGCGGCTTCTTCATTCAATTCCGCTGGCGGGTTATTATTGGTGTAACCACGGTAAAAACCGGCTTTCCAAGTGACCACGGAACTACCGCCTTTATCTTCTACTTTAATGGTCGCGGCATAGTTATCGACAGGTAAAACTGGAATTTTTACGTCTGCGCCATTGTGTTGGATGGTCTTCTCAGAACTCATGTCGGTGATTTTGTATTGGTACATCATGCCCGCATCGTCGTATTTTTTCAGTTCTTCACTGATGGTCCCGCCTTTTTGCAAGGTCAAGGTGCGGGTTGCGCCGTCGCCGTTGCCGCCTTTGCCTTCGGTGCTTTTCACAGCAGGCAACCAGGACATATCGTCATAATTCTTAATAATGCTCCACACTTTGGCGGCAGGCGCATTAATGGTGATTTCTTCATCAACTTTTTGGCGCACCGGGCCGTGGGCTTGTACAACCGCTGTGAACAGAACCGCCAATAACATCGAACACAATTGAAATTTCTTCATTTTAATTCCTTAAGGATGGTAAAAACAAAGCGATTATAATATGACGGTATGGTGTTGCAAGCCAGCGTTTTTTCGTGACGCCTAGCGGCTCGGCATGCGTTATGATTTTACAAGTGTTGTGGTTATTTTCATTGTTAGAACATGCCGCCGGGCTTAAAAATAAACCGGTAGTTTTAAATTAAAAATAATTAATTATATTTCAGTTGGTTAAGCGATATTTTGTTAACAGGGCGTCATAATACGGAGACAGTACGATGGGTTTAGGTAAGATAAAAGCAACAGGGTTTGCGGTATTAATCATTAATGCGCTGCTCAATATGAGCGCTTGTTCTATTTCCAACAGTGCCGGCTCGGCGTCGGACAGCGCCGGTTCGCTGGCGAAAAGTTCCGAAAGCATATCGGATTCGTCAGCATCGTCCAGCAATGGCGATACAGCGGAAAAGAAAGCGGATGATAATCGTTATCCTGAGTCAGCACAGGATTATACGGTAACTTTTGTGCGCGCCAATGCCGCGTCCTTCGACATTAATACCTTTTTGAAAGGCTTGAGCAACGTGGCAGGACAACACGGCATCGTGGATTGGGAAGCCAATCCCAAAACCTACCGCGCCATCGGCAAAGGTTTAAAAAAAGCCGGGCGGATTCAAAGCCGAAGTGCAACACCCCAAATGCCAGTAAGGTATACCCATGGGAAGCACTTCAAAACACTATCAACAACTTCAGCCTGAAGAGCGAGTTACGATCAGCAGTCTGAAGCAACAAA
>VGVA01000133.1 GCA_016874115.1 Gammaproteobacteria bacterium | reverse complement strand
ACGCCGATGGAAACATTGCTCAGTGGGAAACTGATTTGGGACGAAAAAAACTTGAACCAAATCTAACCTGACAGCCACCCTGAAAATTCGGTAACTGTCAGATCAGGTTTGAGCTAGTACACCTTACGCCTTGTGTCGGTGGCCTTCATTTATTTCTTTTATTAATTCAGGGCCTTGATATATCAACCCGCTATAAACCTGCACTAATGCCGCTCCAGCCGCAAATTTTTCCTGCGCATCCTCGACTGACAATATCCCGCCTGCCGCAATAACCGGAATTCTGCCGTTTAATTCCTCTGATAATTGTTTAACTACCGCTGTAGATTTTTCTTTAACCGGGCCGCCGCTTAAACCCCCGGTTTCGCCGGCGAGCGGGTGATTGGCGATCTGGCTGCGGTCGATGGTGGTATTGGTGGCGATGACGCCGTCGATATTGAATTCCATTAATAACCGGGCAATGCGACTGACGTCATCGGTTGTCAAATCCGGTGCGATTTTTAATACTAACGGCACATACTTGCCGTGTTCCTGCTGTAATTTAAGTTGTTCTGTTATCAATGTTTCTATTAAGTGCCGGATTTCATCGCCTTGCTGCAATTGACGCAGATTTTTGGTGTTGGGCGAGCTTATATTAATGGTAATGTAACTGGCGTAGGGATAGGTCTTGCACAAGCCGATCAAATAATCATCGACAGCACTTTCTATCGGCGTATCGGCATTTTTGCCGATATTAATGCCCAAAATGCCTTGATAACGGCAGGTTTTAACATTATTAATCAAATGGTCGATGCCTTTGTTGTTAAAACCCATGCGATTAATGATGGCTTGATGTTCAGGCAACCTAAATAAACGTGGCTTGGGATTGCCCGCTTGCGGTCTGGGCGTTACCGTGCCAATTTCGATAAAGCCAAAACCCAGCGCGGCTAGTGCGTCGATGTAATCGCCGTTTTTGTCCAAACCGGCCGCCAAGCCCACCGGGTTTTTAAAGTCTAATCCCATGACTTTTAATGGCTTATCATTGACAGCCGTGGTTATTAGTTTATTAATACCGCTGCAATAAGCGAAATTTAACAGCTTGAGGGTGACTTCATGAGCCGTTTCGGCGTCCAATTGAAATAACAGCGGACGGATTAATGGATAAATGTTCATGATTAATGTAACGATTAATTCGATTGCCTGACTCTAATCAGCGAATACGGCTCAGGATTTACGCAAGGCGGACGGTTTAAAATCAAATCCGCCATTAATTGCGCGGATGCAGGGGCCATTGCTAAACCGTTCCTGAAATGACCGGCATTAATAAATAGATTGTCGATGTCCGGATGTCTATCTATATAAGGTATGCCCGATGGCGAACCCGGTCTGATGCCCGCCCACTGTTTAATTAATGGGTAATTGTTAAGCGCCGGAAACAAGCTAAGCGCGAATTCGCTGATCTGTTCTCTGGCTGCCGCCGTGGGAGATTTGTCGAACGTATTACCTTCCACCGTGCTGCCCGCCAGAATGTGTCCGTCAAGGCGGGGAATCAGATAGTTGCCGCCATCCAAAACGATAGTAGACAAAGTATCCGGTTCGGCGGCAAACAACAGCATTTGACCTTTAACCGGTACAATTTGCGGTTGTTGCGCGATATTATCAGAGAAAAACTCCGCCAATAAACCGGAAGTCCAGGCGCCTGCCGAGATAATTAAATGATGAAAGTGAAATCTGCCCTGGCTGGTGTCTATCGATTGCAGCCGGTGTTTCATGCAATGAACTGCGGCAAGCTGGCAGTTTTCGACCAAATTAACACCTTTATTTGATAAGTCTTGCTTTAATGATCGAATCAAGCGAGGGTTACGAATTTGTGCAATGCCGGGTAAAAATAAGGGATTAATCGCCTCAGTATGCAGGCCGCTGAGTCGGTTTTCGGCAAATTCGTAGGCAATCCGGTAGCGATTGCACCAGTTCAGGGCGTCATCGATATCAGGATTTCGGGTAATTAATAAACCGCAAGGGTTCCATTGCGGGTTAATCCCCGAATCTGCGGTTAATTGGTGGGACAAAGAAGGATATAGCCCCAGGCTGTGCAAAACCAGGGTTGAAATGGCCTCGTCCTGCCGCCATGGATACAGCGGCAATAAAATTCCGCCGCCCGCCCAGCTGGATTCCTGACCGATCAACCCTTTATCGATAACAGTGACGGATAGCCCGGCTTGATGAAGCTCGCGGGCGGACAGCAGGCCGATTATGCCGCCGCCAACGATTACAATGTCGGAATGTCTATGCATGGGAAGAAATCGAGCGATGGTGTTTTTCAATCACGGCGTTTACTACAGTGCTGGCGGAAACGATGTTATTAATGAAGTATTCGAATAGGCCTGTTAAACAAGTCTTCAACGCTATTTTTGCCCGGTTATTAATGAAGCAATAATCTAATAGGACATTAACCGCATCTAACACGCCGGTTTTTTCGTATTAATAGGCGCAATCGACCAAAAAATAGTAGGATGAAAAAGAAACTTGATGCAAATGTTATTTTCAATTACCCTGTAGAGTAACACAAAAATAACGGGGAATTCTTGCGTAGTTTTTTCGTGATTTTTGTTGTTTTTTGCAAACTTTGCAACAAAAAAATTAAGAATATTTTATAAGTATTTGATTATTAAATATATTTAATTGCAAAAAAAAATGGACAAATACTTGTGGTGAACGTAATTTGCTGCTAATATTAATCCCGTAAGAAAGTTTTGTTGTATTGAAGCAAATTTTTGTAAAATAACAACCTCATGAGGGGGATAATGATGAGTAAAACTAAACTGGCACTTGGCATTGCAACAGCCACATTAACAGTGGCAGGCGCCATGGTATCTCAACAAGCGGTAGCGGCTTCACGCGCCCAACACCATGAAAGAGAAGCGGCTTTGATGAGTAAAGTCGATATCTTGGAATCGCAAATGCGCACCATGCAGGACGAACTGGCGGCTGTTAGAGCAGCTGGCGGCGGTGCGGATCAAGCCAAAATTCAGGAGTTGGATGCCTGGATGCAAGGACATAAAAACCAGCCGGAGCAATCAAAAGATAACATGGTGTTCTTCCGTGGCGCTTTTGCAAGAAATGATCAAAGACCAATTTCAACTACTGCTAACCTGTCTTGCTCAAACGGCATATCAGGTCCAGTTGGCTGTACCAGTAGCGACCGTGATGGTTGGGCTTTCGGCGCCGGTTTCGATTTCAGCTTGGATGATAGCTTATTCGGCTTGATGAACAACACTGAAGTATTGGCTGAATTAATGTTTGATTACAACGAATTCGGCACTTACACTGGTAATGTGGCAGGTGCTTTCGCAGCACTAGGCGTTACAGGTCTTCCAGAACAAGGTGCCACAACAACCCAAAGCCAATTGCGCTTGACTGCTGCGCCTAAGATTAAATTCTTAAAAGGCCAAAAATTGAGACCGTGGATTATTCCAGCCGGCTTCACGTTGAACGTTATGTCACCACCAAGCCAATTGAACACTATCAGCCATTTGATGCCTGCTATCCACTTCGGTGGCGGTGTGGACTATAACATCTGGCGTAACCTGTATGTTGGCGCTGACGTACGTTACAACTGGGCACTTAACAAGCTTGATGGCACCAACGTAAACGGCTTAACAGCTGGTGGTTCGTTAGGTATTGGTTTCTAAGGAGACTGCTTACGGTAAGGACGTCGTAAGATAGGGATATGCTTTTAAAAGAATGAGGAGGGCGCAAGCCCTCCTTTTTTTTGCGTTGCATTTTTCACGTTAAGGATTAATCCCGCAAACGGTAATCCAAAAGCCCCCACCGATTAATGATTAACAACCGATGAATAATCTTTATCCAGAGCTGCAACCCAGCCAAACTCTGTTTCTGGACACAGGCAGCCAACATGCTGTTTATGTTGAAATCAGCGGTAATCCGGACGGAATTCCGGTAATTTTTTTGCATGGCGGACCTTGTTCCGGCACAAAGTCGGATCATCGCCGATTTTTTAATCCGGAAAAATACAGGATTATCCTATTCGATCAGCGTGGTTGCGGCCGATCCACGCCCTTCGGAGAGATAGAAAACAATACGACCCAAGACTTAATCGCCGATATGGAGCGTATCCGGCAACAACTGGGAATTAATCAGTGGCTGCTTTTCGGCGGCTCCTGGGGTGGTGCATTGGCGCTATTGTATGCGCAGCAGCATCCTGCGCAAGTGCTGAGTATGATAATCCGCGGCGTTTTTTTGGCGCGGCATCAGGATATGGAGTGGTTTGCTGGGAATGGCGTTAATCGCGTGTATCCTGAACAATGGCAGCAACTGGCAGGTACAACGGTTGTCATTACGCCATCGCAACTGATTGGCCGGCTTTGGCAAGAGATTAACAGTGACGATTTCGAAAAACAGCTTGCTGTGGCAACCGCTTGGCAGTCATGGAACGGTCAGGTTGCTCTGGGGAAAGCCTATCAATCGATTAATGAAAGTTCAATTCCTGCCGATGTGGCTATTAAACAAGTCAAAATGGAGTTGCATTATGCTTTGCACGACTATTTTGTTAATGAAAATCAAATTCTTGACAATTGTGATAAGCTAAACGGCATACCTGCAACGGTCATACATGGGCGTTATGATTTGGTCTGTCCTCTAGAATCGGGCTGGCAATTGCATAAAGCCTTGCCGCAGTCGACGTTTATCGTGTTGCCTAATGCCGGACATATTACCCAGCATGAGGAAATGATCGATGCTTTAGTGGCGGCTACCGACCTGGTTGCCCAGCGCTTACCGGAAAATAACGGTTAATAATCTCAAGAAACTCATTAATGATACAAAAAAAACGCCTGATAATCGCCATGACAGGGGCAACCGGCGCCATCTACGGCTTAAGGTTGTTGGAAGTTTTGAAGGAACAGCCGCATTGGGAAGCGCATTTCCTGATTTCCGATGCAGGCGTCGTTAATTTAAAGTACGAATTGGATATGAAACGTGCGCAAATACAAGCATTGGCGGATGTCAGTTATGGCATCGACGATATTGCCGCCACCATTGCCAGCGGCGGTTATAAAACCGAAGGTATGATTATTGCGCCGTGCTCCATGAAAACATTGGCCGCTGTTGCTCATGGCTTCGGCGATAACTTGATTACGAGGGCCGCCGATGTGGTGCTCAAAGAGCGCAGAAAGTTAGTATTAATGCCGCGGGAAGCGCCGTTAAATTTGATTCATCTAAAAAACATGGTGGCTATTACCGAAGCCGGAGGCGTTGTTTATCCTCCAATGCCTGCTTTTTACAACAAATCGGAATCGGCTCTGCAATTGGTTAATGAAACAGTAGGCCGGATATTGGCTATGTTTGACCTTAATGTCGACGGATTATATAAACCGTGGGCCGGCGTCTAACCGGAATTGCTGAACGGTTAACGATAAAATAACACGTAGCCCAGAAAACCCAGCGAGCAGAGCATAAAAATGGTTGTTAATGCTAATACGATGGCGTATTTGCGATCGACATTCGCGTATTTTTTCTCCATGTCGGTGAGCCGGTTATCGAACTCAGAATAATAATCATCCTCTTTTTTATGGGCAACGGCGGAAGGAACGAAATCGAAATCTTCTTCTAATTCTTTGAGAAATTGGTTGAACCGTTGTTCCAGTTCCATGATCTGGGCGTCCAACTGCTGGTTCATCTTTTCTTTATGGTTATCTGCCATGTGGCACCAAAATCCTAAATTATGCGTGGATGCTCAGCATCATTGCGAAAAAATTACTCCTCGATTAATTATCCTAAAAAGATCAGTTTGCCTCTTATGCAGGTGCGGGAAGGCAATCTGGTGGATGTAATTGCCGACCTCGAAGATACTTTACTAGCGCCAAACTTAATATCCGGCACCAACGCTGTTGGGCA
>VGVA01000132.1 GCA_016874115.1 Gammaproteobacteria bacterium | reverse complement strand
AGCAACCTATAACCTGCGACGACTTTGCAGCCTGAAAACCTGCGGAATTTTGGCCTTTTAACGACCAAGCTGCGCCTGAAATGCACCAAAAAGGGCATTTCAGGATAAAAACCACTGAAAAGTGGGCAATTTTTTGCCCTGATGCATGGGGATCAAGATTCCTATATGTCGTTGGTCAAAGCAACGGCTGATTTTCAAAGTAAATCGAGGTGCCCATTAATAACAGGGTGACCGATTGGTTACCTGTTCCGGTTTTCGGGCTTGCGCGGTTTGTCCGGATACGGCATTCCGGCAAACTCATGCAGCAGCGTTAATTCCTTTTCATCCAGCTCGTAAAACGAATGCGTTTTTAACCGTTCCGGCAACACGACAGGCCCGTACCGAACCCGGATTAACCGGCTTACCACAACGTTTTGCGACTCCCATAAACGTCTGACTAAGCGGTTGCGGCCTTCTTTTACGGTCACGTAATACCATTTATTGGCGCCTTCACCGGCATAAAAGCGGATGTCGTCAAATTTGGCGTGTCCGTCTTCCAGATCGACACCTTGCTTAAGTCTATCGATTACTTCAGACGGAATTTCGCCCAAGACTCTGACGGCGTACTCACGCTCCACTTGTGTGGACGGGTGCATCAGCCGGTTCGCCAACTCGCCGTTGTTGGTCACCAGCAGTAATCCAGAGGTATTAATATCCAGCCGTCCCACCGCAATCCATTTGGATGCAGTTAGCTTGGGTAACTGGGTAAACACCACCGGACGGCCTTCGGGATCGCGGCGGGAAACGACTTCTCCCGTCGGTTTGTGGTACAGCAAGACGCGCGTGGGTTGTACGGAAAATTTTTCCCAATGAACCACACGGTCATTAATCTGCAAATAGTCGCCGGATTTCAAGCGCGTACCCAGTGTTACGGTAGCGCCATTAATCTTTATCCGGCCTTCCGTTATCCAGCGTTCGATTTCTCTTCTGGAGCCAACGCCGCCGCGCGCCAGAACTTTTTGTATACGTTCGCCTATGTCGGCGTCGTCGTTAGGGATAGGCTTAGTCACAAAAATCTTAAACAGCAGAGGTGAGTTGATTAACGCCTTCCTGGCTGGGATGGTTTAGTTCCGGATAGTCGTCTTGAGGCTCAGGCGATGGCTCGTTAATGATTACCGAGATTTCATGATCAGTCGTATTTCCCATAAAATCAATGCCTTGGAGTTCCTGTAAGGTCGGCAGATCATTAATGGATGTAATATTAAAATAGTCTAAGAACTGCTTAGTAGTGCCGTACAAGGCAGGGCGTCCGGGTGTTTCTTTATAGGCGACAATTTTAACCCACTCGCGCTCAAGCAAGGTTTGCAGAATGCTGGTGCTGACCGCAACGCCTCTAATATCTTCAATGTCTCCGCGGGTCACCGGCTGGCGGTAAGCGATAATGGCTATGGTTTCCAACAGCGCGCGCGAATAACGCGGCGGTTTTTCTTCAAACAGGCGCGCCACCCAGCGGGACAGCTCCGGCCTGACCTGAAAGCGGTAACCGCTGGCGACTTTTTTTAGTTCGATGGGTCGTTCCTGATAGTCCTCGATGATGGCGTCAACGGCATCCTGCACTTCGATGGTTTCCGGCCGCTCGATTTCCGGGAAGACGTCGATGATTTGTTTAATCGTCATCGGCCGGTTGGCGGCAAATAGAGTGGCTTCGACGATACGTTTGATATTCATATTAATATCAATAAGCTCAATTGTTGGCGTTGGCGTTGGCGTTGGCGTTGGCGTTGGCGTTGGCGTTGGCAGGATCTGTGCCGGTGGTGACGGCGGCTCTAACGCGTAGCTCGGCAAAAGGTTCGTGCTGGAAGATATCAATGAGATTTTCTTTGCAGAGTTCGAGAATAGCCAGAAACGAGACGACGACGCCTTGTCTTCCTTCTGTTCTAAGGAAAAGTTGCGAAAAAAGGAGATTATCCGCTCCTTTAAGGTTACCCAAAATGGTTGACATTCGTTCACGGACGGACAATGGCTCCCTGGTTATATGGTGGTGGCTGAGGCGTTCCACCCGTTTGAGGACGTCTTGAAATGCTTTCAACATTTCATGCAAATGAACATCCGGCAAGGGCTGTTCTATGGTTAGTTTGGAAACATCAACCAGCGCAGCAAAAATATCGCGTTCGAAACGCGGCATCAGGTCGATTTCTTCAGCAGCGTTTTTAATGCATTCGTATTCCTGCAACCTTCTGATTAATGTGGCGCGCGGGTCTTCATCTTCGTCTTCCGCCTCGGGCGGTCTAGGCAGCAGCATTTTCGACTTGATTTCCGCCAGCCACGCCGCCATCACTAAATATTCTGCCGCCAGTTCCATTTTCAGGCTGTCCATCACTTGGATGTAGGCGATGTACTGATGGGTAATCTGCGCGATGGGGATATTAATGATGTCGAGATTCTGACGTCGGATCAAATATAACAATAAGTCGAGCGGCCCTTCGAATAATTCCAGGAATATTTCCAGCGCGTCCGGCGGAATATACAGGTCGTCAGGTAATTGGCTGTACGGCGCACCGTTTACAATTGCCAGCACCGGTGCGGCCGTCGTCCGTTCAGCAACAGTTTCTAGTATGTTCACAACGTTTTGCGGGGAAGCCGACAAATAGTAATAGCCAAATGATTATAAACCTGCAATGGATAAAAACAGTTCTTGTGCAAAAAGCATGGGGTATTTGAGCACGGCGCTCAGTATATTGGTATACAGCAATATTAACAGGATGATAAACCCGTAGCGTTCCAGTTGATTATACTGCCATGCCAGTCGCGGCGGTAGCCATGCGGTAACAATGCGGCTGCCGTCCAGCGGCGGAATAGGGATGAGATTCAGCAAGGCCAGCGACAGATTAATCGAAATTCCGGCAAGCCCGGTGTAAATCAAGGGCATGGCAATTGATTCGGCGCTGTCGCCGATCATCAGGCCTATACGTGAAATCAGCGCCCAAAACACGGCCATTAATAAATTGGATACCGGGCCGGCCAGGGCGACGACTGCCATATCGCTGATCGGCTTTTTAAAATTTCGGGTGTTTACCGGCACAGGCTTTGCCCACCCGAATACAAAACCGGTCTTCAAGATTAATAATAGTCCAGGCAATATGACTGTGCCGAGCAGATCGATATGTTTGATCGGGTTTAATGTCAGACGGCCTAGCTGGTCGGCGGTAGGGTCGCCGTATTTTTTCGCGACCCAGCCGTGCGCGGCTTCGTGTACGGTAATGGCGAATATCATGGGCAATATACCGACGATGATTTGTTGAACAGTGGATAATTCGGTCATAGTAATGATTAATGTAACATAGGTGCAATGCCTTTACCTTGCCTGACAATCTCAGGATCGTGGTTGGGAAAAGCAATAATAGTGGTTTGTTCGCAAGGAATAATGCCTGCGTCGATAATCAGCGCCAATTCGTGTTCCAGTCTTTCCCTGATGTCATAAGGATCGCTCAAGCCTTCTTCATCGCCCGGCAGGTGCAAAGTGCTGGTGCACAACGGTTCCTGCAGCTCTTCCACCAGCAATTGCGCGATAGGATGAGCGGGAATGCGTATGCCGATGGTTTTTTTCTTAGGATGTTGCAAACGGCGCGGCACATCTCGCGTTGCATCCAATATAAAAGTGAAAGGGCCGGGCGTTAATGCTTTAATTAACCGATGGGCATTATTGCCCATTTTGGTGAATTGGCTTACTTGAGTCAAATCGGTACACACCAACGTGAAATCATGTTTATCGTCCAATTGCCGGATTCGACGGATCTTATCCAATGCCTGTTTATCGCCGATGTGGCAGGCCAGCGCATAAGACGAATCGGTCGGGTACACAATCACCCCGCCTTGCTGGAGGATCTCAACCGCGCGATGGATTAAGCGTAGCTGCGGGTTTTCAGGGTGAATTGCAAAAAACTGAGCCATTAACGAGGGTTATGGTAAACAAGACACCATTATAACCCGGATAAGGGTAGCATGCCGGTCTGATGGATGGAAACCGTACAAGCTAGGGTTTTTTCATGTTTTCGACAAAATAACGTATCGCCCGTTGCCAGCTTTGGTCGTTGTCGCCGCGAAAATCATGCACCTTTTTGATATTGGTTTTGTTGTTTGCCATATCAATGATGACCACATGCAAGCTCAATACCAAGTTGCTGAGCTTATAAACCCACGGGTAAAGGATTAATTGTACGTCTTTTTCTTTGGCTAATGCCAACTCGCAACTGTCGCAGGCATTGTCTTTTAACGCCGTGCCGACTTTTTGGTTGAAGTCTTTGCTGGCGGCTTCATCCGCCAAGTCAAACTGCCCGGTTGCTGCTAATTGTTTGCGCAATTCCGCATCCGCCATCTTGAGACGTTGCTGGTGTTCGCCGTCCAGCTTGGCTTCACCCACTGCGCCCATGAGCTTGAAATCCATTAATATCAGGCGTTTGCCCACATCAGCAGCCCATGCGGAATTGAATGAGAAAATTAATAGAAAACAGATGATTTGGCAGTTATAAACTCGCATTTTAAGTCCTGATAGTTCATCGTATGGGGATTAGCCGCAAAAGCAAGCATGGAGACCATTGTGTTCTGTGTACTAAAGCGCAGCATAATCCGCCCTCTGTAGAAGCAATGCAACTTTACAGTTTAAATGGTATCAAATATGCTACCATTTAAGCATGATAATTGTTGTTGACACCAATATTTTTGTCGGTGCTTGCATGGGTTCAGAGCCGTCTTCGGACGTGATTACCGCCTGCTTAAGTGAAAAACACATGCCGTTGATGGGGGCGGCGTTGTTTGCAGAATACTGTGATGTTGTTAACCGGGAAGAACTCTTTAAGGCATGCCATTTGAGCAAAACTGAACGGAATGAATTGCTTGATATTTTCTTCGGCGTATGCCGCTGGACAGACATTTATTTCGGTTGGCGGCCTAACCTAAAAGACGAAAGCGATAACCATTTAATCGAACTGGCGGTGGCAGGCCATGCAAACTGTATTGTGTCTCGCAATATCAAAGACTTAACCAGGGGCGAATTGCTTTTCCCCGACATAAGGCTGTTAACACCCGAAGCGTTTTTACAAAGAGGTAACATATGAGCGCGCTAACCCTAAGGTTATCCGACCAAAAACACCAACGCTTAAAAGCCCTTGCCAAAAGCAAAGGTGTAAGCGTCAACTATCTGCTCGATGAGGTCACTACCCTTATCCTGGCCGAATTTGACCTAAAAACCCAGTTTGAAGTCCGCGCCCAACGCGGACAGGGCGAAGCCGAACGTGGGCAGAAATTGCTTGCCAAGGCTAAGGCTTTTTCTGCTGAATAGTTAACACGCCAACAGTTTGTTGGGCTTACTGGTTAGCCCAACAAACTACCGCGCTTAAGTTAATCAGGAATATCCTTGTTTAGCGCCAATTCAGACCACGCTTCCGAGGCTAGCAATTCTAATAACTCAAAATTATCTTCGGGTAGGCCAATTACAGACGCATGAGCTGTATTGTCTGGACTTGGGGCATGTATAACACGAATTTGTTTGCTGTGTTTCGAACAAGCTGACTTTATTTTACTTATTTTGCCTTTAGCAAAACCACTCTTCGGTTTAACGACAAGGGAACTAGAGTCTGTTGACAATTAATATGAGATAATTACGCCAATTAATTGAATAGGTTGGCGAATGTTAAGAAAGATGCTGCGGGATGACCAGTGGGAACGGATTGAGCAGATGTTGCCGGGCAAAAAGACTGATCGGGGACACACGGCGGCGGACAACCGGTTGTTCGTGGAAGCGGTGCTGTGGATAGCCAGGACAGGTTCGCCGTGGCGGGACTTGCCAGACGAGTTTGGCTTTTGGAACAGCGCCTACAAGTGTCAATCATCACCCAAAATTGACCCGCTAAACGTCATTGAAAACTGACCCGCTTAAGCTTAATTTTTAGTTTTTTTCGATAATCTTGTTCCGTTGTTTTAACCGATAGGAATCATCGCCTGTTTCC
>VGVA01000131.1 GCA_016874115.1 Gammaproteobacteria bacterium | reverse complement strand
AGCAACCTATAACCTGCGACGACTTTGCAGCCTGAAAACCTGCGGAATTTTGGCCTTTTAACGACCAAGCTGCGCCTGAAATGCACCAAAAAGGGCATTTCAGGATAAAAACCACTGAAAAGTGGGCAATTTTTTGCCCTGATGCATGGGGATCAAGATTCCTATATGTCGTTGGTCAAAGCAACGGCTGATTTTCAAAGTAAATCGAGGTGCCCTCAAGTGTATAATCAGCGCATCATTATTTAATCGGGCGGATTAATTACGCGTTCCTGCTGCCGGCAGCGCTCAATAAATTTTGTAATTCGCCTTTTTGGTACAGATCGATCATGATGTCGCAGCCGCCGATTAATTCGCCATTAACATACAGTTGCGGATAAGTAGGCCAGCCGGAATACACTTTTAAAGCCTCCCGCAATTCAGGATCTTCAAAGATATTGACTGACGCAAACTCAGCGCCACACGCGTTCAACACATGCACCGCCTGTCCGGAAAAACCGCATTGCGGGAAATCCGGTGTGCCTTTCATGTATAAAATGACCGGATTGCTGTCTAACTGGTCTTTAATTCTTTCATTAATATTCATGTCATGAACCTTTTTTAAAATTAATTAATGTCTAGATTTTACCATAGGAATAGTAGATTTACGTAAATAGAGACTTGCGTCCTATCATCATGAAAATTATAATCAAGAGTTTTTCCATTGGGCAGTCACGCACTGCCTTTTTTATTTGCAAGGTGAGTGATGAGCAACCATGTAATGCCAACCTATAACCGCTTAGCCGTGACTTTCAGCCACGGCGAAGGCGTCTGGCTGTGGGATGACAAGGGCAAACGCTATCTCGACGCATTATCCGGCATTGCCGTCTGCGGCTTGGGACATGCCCATCCTGCCGTGCATCAGGCCATCTGCGAGCAAAGCGCCAAACTGCTGCACACGTCCAATCTATACCGGATTGAAGTACAGGAGCAATTGGCGGATCGTCTGTGCGCATTAACCGGCATGGAGAATGTGTTTTTCTGCAATTCCGGCGCGGAAGCCAATGAAGCCGCCATAAAGATGGCCCGTAAATACGGTCACGAACGCGGCATTAATAACCCCGCCATTATCGCAACTGAAGGCAGCTTTCACGGCCGCACTCTTGCTACACTCAGCGCCACCGGCAATAGTAAGATTCAGCAGGGTTTCGAACCGCTGGTCGAAGGTTTTGTGCGTGTGCCTTACAACGATATCCCGGCGATTCACTCCGTGCTGAAACAGCATGATAATATCGTAGCCATCCTGCTTGAACCCGTCCAGGGTGAAGGCGGCATTAATATTCCGGCCAGCGATTATCTAAACCAGATCAGAGACTTATGCGACCAGCACCAATTATTAATGATGCTGGATGAAATTCAAAGCGGCATGGGGCGCACCGGCAAATTACTGGCTTGCCAGTACAATGGCATTAGGCCGGATGTCGTTACTTTGGCAAAAGCTTTAGGTAATGGCGTACCCATCGGCGCGTGTCTGGCCGCAGGCAAAGCGGCGCACTTATTTACTGCGGGCAATCACGGCTCTACCTTCGGCGGCAATCCGCTGGCTTGCAGCGCTGCACTGGCGGTGCTGGATGTCTTATCGAACGATCAGTTAATCGAAACCGCCGCCAGCAAAGGCCAGGCTATCGCAACTGGTTTAGCTGCGCTGCTGCAACACAACAGCCATGTCGTCAATATCCGCCACAAAGGCTTGATGATTGGCGTCGAACTCGATATGCCATGCACCAAACTGATTGCAATGGCGTTGGCGCAAGGGTTATTAATTAACGTGACGCAGGAAAAAGTTATTCGTTTACTGCCGCCATTAATCATTAATGACGTGGAAATACAACAATTAATATCCACATTAGCGCAGATTATCTGTCAATTTACCGAACAGTCACACCCTGTAAGCAGCCATGCCGCCTAGACATTTTATCAGTCTGCTCGACATCAGCAGCAGTGAATTCCGTGCTTTAATTAATCGGGCGATTGCGCTAAAACAACATCGTAACCCGGATTATCAGCCGTTGAAAGGTCAGGTACTGGGCATGATTTTCGAGAAATCGTCCACCCGCACTCGCGTATCGTTTGAAGCAGGCATGGCGCATTTTGGCGGCCACGCCATCTTTCTTTCACCCAGGGATACCCAGTTGGGCCGGGGCGAACCGATAGAAGACAGCGCCAAAGTCATTTCCAGCATGGTCGATTGCCTGATGTTGAGAACCTTCAAACATGAAACTGTGGAAACGTTTGCAAAATATTCATCGGTACCCGTCATTAATGGCTTAACGGACGATCAGCACCCCTGCCAATTGCTGGCGGATATGCAGACCTATTTCGAAGCGCGCGGCGATATTCAGGGTAAAACTGTTGCCTGGATCGGCGATGGTAACAATATGTGCCATTCCTACATTCATGCCGCTGCCGTGTTGGATTTTACCTTACACATTGCCAGCCCGGACGGTTACCGACCCGATCCTAACACCGTTGCCGCTGCTGGGAAACGGATCCGCTGTTTCGACAGCGCCCTGGCGGCGGCGAAAAATGCCGATCTTATCGTGACCGATGTATGGGCAAGTATGGGGCAGGAAGACGAGCAGAAACAACGCGTTATAGCATTCAAAGACTATCAGGTTAATTCAGAAATCATGGCGGCGGCGCATCGGGACGCCTTATTCATGCATTGTTTGCCTGCGCATCGTGGCGAAGAAGTGAGCGCTGACGTGATGGATGGCCCGCAAAGCATCGTCTTTGCCGAAGCGGAAAACCGCCTGCATTCGCAAAAAGCGCTTCTTGAATTTCTTTTGTGTGCAAAATAAGGCTATATTTAACAAGTTAAATCACTTATTTTTAGAGGTTTCCGTGAACCACCGTCCTGCGTTTTTATTACTGCTTCTGGTCAGCGCAACCGCTACGGCCAAAACCGCTTTTGTAGCCAATAACTCGGATCTGCCGTTAAGAAGCCGGGAAACGCCGAAAAGCCGGGTCGTTAGTCTTTTACCGGCCGGTACGCCCGTGGAAGTTCTCGGCGAGAACGCCAGAAGCGGCTTTACCCATGTGCAATTACAAAGCGGCCAACAAGGCTATATCGCCACCAAAAACATTTCCGCCGAGCCGCCCAATAATTCGCAGTCCAGCGCTATCTCAGCCAGTTTGAACTCATTGCAAACTGAAAATAATATTCTGAAAGAAGATTTAGCCAAATTAAAGACGTCCATTGCGCCGGATACGCCGTTAGAACAAACATTAACCATAGAGCGCGACCGGCTGGACCGAGAGCTGACGGAACTGAAAAAAGCCGCCGCAAACCAGATCCAACTTAAAACCGAACGCGACACCCTGCAGGAAGATATTGTTAATGTTAAACGCGAACTCGAGCAGATGAAACTGGAAAACAACGCCCTCAAAGACGGCGCCAAACAAGACTGGTTTCTGTATGGCGGCATGTTGTCGCTGGCTGGCGTCATTCTAGGCTTTATCCTGCCCAAGCTGAGTTGGCGCCGTAAAAACGGTTGGGATCGTCTCTAACTAAGCGGCAACTACCGTTTTAATTATTAATAAACAATATCTTAGTAATCCAAGGATTCGACATTAATGTCCGATAAAAACGACAAACTCCGCCCTTTTTCCTCACAAGTCGTCGATGGGATGGAACGCGCACCTAGCCGCGCCATGCTGTACGCCGTCGGTTTTAAACCGGAAGATTTCAAGAAACCGCAAATCGGTATTGCTTCTACCTGGAGCATGGTCACGCCGTGCAACATGCACATTAATAAGCTGGCGGACGATGCCGCCAACGGCGTGAACGGAGCCAACGGTAAGGCCGTCATCTTTAACACGATCACCATAAGCGACGGCATCTCCATGGGCACGGAGGGTATGAAATACTCGCTGGTGTCACGCGAAGTCATCGCCGACTCCATCGAAACCGTAACCGGTTGCCAGGGCTTCGATGGCGTTGTCGCCATCGGCGGTTGCGACAAAAACATGCCCGGCTGCATGATCGCTATTGCACGATTGAATCGTCCGGCCATTTTCGTGTACGGCGGCACCATTTTGCCGGGTTGCCATAAAGACAAAAAATTGGACGTCGTTTCCGTATTCGAAGCTGTCGGGGCGCGGGCTAATAACAAAATTGATGACGCAGAACTGGCCGCCATCGAAGCCAAAGCCATACCCGGCGCGGGTTCCTGCGGCGGTATGTACACGGCGAATACCATGGCATCGGCCATCGAAGCTTTGGGCATGAGCCTACCCAACAGCTCCGCACAGGCGGCGATTTCCGAAGACAAACGCCTGGATTGCGAACGCGCGGGTGCGGCAGTCGTGGAGCTCATTAATAAAGAAATTAAACCCAGCGACATCATGACTAAAAAAGCGTTTGAAAACGCTATCACCGTGGTCATCGCACTGGGGGGATCGACTAATGCCGTCCTGCATTTGCTGGCAATGGCGAATGCGGCAAAAATTGATTTGACGTTAGACGATTTCACCCGCATTGGCGCGCACGTGCCCATGCTGGCTGACTTGAAGCCCAGCGGCCGCTACCAAATGGCGGAGCTGGTCGAAATCGGCGGCATCCAGCCATTAATGAAAGAATTGCTGGATCGCGGCCTGCTGCATGGCGATTGCCTCACCGTCACCGGTAAGACTTTAGCAGAAAATCTGGCTGATGTTACACCTTACCCAATCGGGCAAGACATGATTTTGCCGTTCGACAAGCCGATCAAAAAAGACAGCCATCTCGTCATACTGTACGGCAATCTGGCAAAAGAAGGCGCAGTCGCCAAGATTACCGGCAAGGAAGGCTTGGTGTTTACCGGTTCGGCCAAAGTTTTCGACGAGGAAGAGCAGGCGTTACAAGCCATCCTGAACGGCGACATTGTTAAAGACGATGTTATCGTCGTGCGCTACGAAGGACCCAAAGGCGGGCCGGGCATGAGGGAAATGCTGTCGCCAACCTCCGCCATCATGGGTAAAGGCCTGGGTAAAGAGGTTGCATTAATTACCGACGGTCGTTTTTCAGGCGGCACTCACGGCTTTGTGGTCGGTCACATCACCCCGGAAGCTTATGTTGGCGGCGCCTTAGCCATCGTACAGAACGGCGACCGGATAACCATTAATGCCGAAACCAATGAGCTGACTTTGCACGTTGACGAAAACGAAATCGCCAGTCGACTAACGCAATGGCAACAACCCGCACCGCGTTATACCCGTGGCGTACTGGCGAAATACGCCAAGTTGGTGAGTTCGGCATCAACGGGAGCGGTGACGGATAATTAATTCAGGCGAAAGGCGAAAGGCGAATTTGACCCGCACCACGCCGGTATCCCGCACTTTGACATGAATGCAGTCCAGATAGACGAGGGTGTCCTGAATTTTGTGTAAACGGGTTTATTAATAGTTCATCATCCGGTCTTCAAACTGAATGTTAAACCGATTTAAAGCTGCTTTCCAGTCATGTAAGGTGTACTAGCTCAAACCTGATCTGACAGTTACCGAATTTTCAGGGTGGCTGTCAGGTTAGATTTGGTTCAAGTTTTTTTCGTCCCAAATCAGTTTCCCACTGAGCAATGTTTCCATCGGCGTTCTGCTGATCTTGCCCTGTTCTTTCGGACACTCGGCTAATAGAGTAATCTCTAAACCCGAGGTCAACAATGAAAACCAAAAAAGAAGAAATAACGGCACGGTTTGCCTACAAGAGGTATACGTCGCTTTTTAAAGAGCAAGCGTTAGAGCGCACTGATCGGGATGGTGTCCCCAAGGTGGCGCAAGATTTAGGGGTGGCGGAGGCGACCTTGTATGCCTGGAAGGCGAAGCGTCGACAAACCGGGCAGCCGTTTGAAGACCAAAAGCCCCAACAAGCCGAACTGGCAAGGCTTAAGCGTGAGAATGCGCGACTGGAAGAGGAAGTGGCCTTCCTAAAAAAGGCGGCTGCGTACTTCGCGAAACTGCCAAAGTGAAGTACGCCATGATCAAAACTA
>VGVA01000130.1 GCA_016874115.1 Gammaproteobacteria bacterium | reverse complement strand
GCTTCTACAATGCTGTCGACCTGGTCAATCAGCTGGACAAGGAAAAACAGCAGGGTAAAGCCGGCAACATGGCCAAGCAACTCACCGCCATGGATGCCGTTATCCTCGATGAATTGGGGTATCTGCCGTTTCCTGCATCGGGTGGTGCCTTGCTATTCCATCTGATTAGCCACCTGTATGAGAAAACGTCCCTGATCATCACCACCAATCTGAATTTTGCGGAATGGGTGCAAGTGTTCGGTGACGCCAAGATGACCACCGCACTACTCGACAGGATTACCCATCATTGCGACATCCTGGAAACCGGCAACGATTCCTATCGATTTAAGCAACGCAAAAAGGCGGTAGAAAACCTATAACCTTACAGTTTGGCTGGAAACTATTCGGCGCTCTTTAGTGGAAACTTTTCAAAGCCGTTTGACACTGCAGGAAGAACTCGCCAGACGCGATTTCGCCATCCCGATCATATTTATCAGCGGCCACGCCGATGTGCCCGACTCTTCCAGAGCCTTCAGGGCAGGCGCAATCGATTACATGGAAAAACCCTTCGACACTGAAGTTTTGCTCAAACGGATGAAAGAAGCAATCCAAACAGACTTGGACACGCGTGTTTACAATGCGGAAAAGCGCAAACTGAAAAAGCGGCTAAATACTTTAACGCCGCGGAAACAAGAAGTCATGACATTAATCCTCAAAGGAATGTCTAACAAAGGAGCTGTACGCCAATTGAATGTCAGCAATCGCACCATAGATGTCTACCGAGCCAATCTCATGAAAAAAATGCAGGCCGAAGACTTGGCGGAACTCACCATTATGGCAATGCATTGCGGGTTAATTTGATAAGACGATGTTTTTCTAAAAACGCAATCCGCAAGTAAATAACCGTTAATGATCCGTGCGCTGTTTGTTTACAGCCAAAACCGCTTAAGAAGCCCGACAGCAGAGCAGCTATTTTCAACATGGCCAGATGTCGAAACCGATTCCGCCGAGCTTAATAATGACGCAATTGCGCCGCTATCGTCAGAACAAATGAATGGGCGACTGTGAGATTTTTGTTATGGAAAAAACTCATCGCAGCAAACTAACAAAAAAATTCAAACCGTATCTTAACCGCAAAAAAATCATTTGCCTCGACATTCCGGATGACTATGAATTCATGTAGCCGGAATTAATAGCCTTACTAGAAGCAAAAGCCGGTAAATTTCTCAGATGATATTAACTTCCTGCTAAACCATCCACTTTCTGAAAACCTTTCGGCAGATACAAGCCTCGATTGGCGCGGTTGCCGGAATAATGTTCGATATCGTTGGCTTTTAACGTAACCTGACGTTTGCTGGAATAGACGATTAATTGACCGTTGACAGAAAACGTGGACAGGGCGACGACCTTATCCTTTCCGGCAGTCAAATCTTTTGATGGAATCTGGATAATCTTGTTGCCCTTCCCTTTAGCCAGCTCCGGCAAGTCATTGACCGGAAAGATTAATAAACGGCCTTGCTGGGTAACTACCGCCAGCAAATCAGATGCATCATTAATAAACGCCGGTTTCACCACCACCGATTTATCAGGTAAGGAAATCAGAGCTTTGCCCGCCTTATTCTTTACAAATAACTCCTCAATTTTACACCGGAAGCCGTAACCGGCGCTGCTGGCAAACAAGATCATGTCATCGGGGTTGCCTGTCAACAAATATTGAAACAACGAACCCGGCGGCGGATTTAACCGTCCTGTTAACGGCTCTCCCTGGCTGCGGGCGGACGGCAGATCATGCGTTGTCGTGCTGTACACCCGTCCGGTGGAATCCAAGATGTACACCGGCTGAGTAGAGCGGCATTTGACTAAATCCAGATAACCGTCGCCGGAGCGGTAACTTAAGCTTTCGACATCGAAATCATGACCTTTGGCTGCCCGCATCCAGCCCTTTTCGGACAGAATTACGGTTAGCGGCTCGTTAACGATGAGTGCCGTGGTTTCCAACGCTTGTGCCGCTTCGCGCTCGACTATCGGCGAGCGGCGCTCGTCGCCGTACTTTTCCGCATCTTCTTCCAGTTCCGATTTAATCAGGTTATTGAGCAATTCCTTGGAACCTAAAGTCGCTTCCAGTTGTTTGCGTTCCTGCTCTAATTCGGCCTGTTCGCCCTTGATTTTGATTTCTTCCAGCTTTGCTAAATGCCGCAATTTCAATTCCAGAATCGCTTCGGCCTGAATGTCGGTAATGCCGAAACGCGCCATCATCACCTGCTTGGGGTTGTCCTCAAAACGAATGATAGCGATCACCTCATCAATATTCAGATAAGCAATCAGAAAGCCTTCCAACACATGCAACCGCGCCAGCACCTTGTCTAGGCGGTACTGCAAGCGCCGTTTGACCGTATCGGTGCGGAAACTCAGCCATTCGGTGAGAATTTCCCGCAAATCCTTCACCTTCGGCTTGCCATCCAAACCGATCATGTTCATATTAACGCGGTAGCTTTTTTCCAGATCGGTCGTCGCAAATAAATGCGACATGACTTCATCGATATTAATCCGCCGAGATTTGGGCATTAATACCAGCCGGGTCGGATTTTCATGATCGGATTCGTCGCGCATGTCCTCGATCATCGGTAGTTTTTTCGCCAGCATCTGCGCGGCGATCTGCTCCTGCAATTTAGAACCCGATACTTGATACGGCAACGCGGTGATGACGATATTACCTTCTTCCTCGGCATATTTCGCCCGCATTTTGACAGAACCGCCGCCTGTTTCGTAAATTTTGCTGATTTCCGCGCGAGGCGTCACGATTTCCGCTTCAGTCGGATAATCCGGGCCTTGGATGTGGCCGAGTAATTCCTCTAATGGCGCATCGGGCTTGTCCAGCAAATGGATACACGCTCCGGCGACTTCGACCATATTGTGCGGCGGCATATCTGTCGCCATGCCTACGGCAATGCCCATCGTGCCATTCAATAAAATATTGGGCAAGCGGGCGGGCAGCAATTTAGGTTCTTCCTTGGAATTATCAAAAGTCGGCACCCAGCCTACCGTACCCTGCCCTAACTCGGACAGCAAACTGTTGGCATAGAGCGTGAGCTTGGATTCCGTATAGCGATAAGCGGCGAAAGATTTGGGATCGTCCGGCGAACCCCAGTTGCCCTGGCCGTCAACCAGGGGATAGCGGAAAGAAAAATCCTGCGCCATTAATACCATGGCCTCGTAACAGGCGGCGTCACCGTGCGGATGGTAGTTGCCGATAACCTCCCCCACCGTTTTCGCCGATTTTTTGTATTTGGCGAGCGCCATCAATCCGGCTTCCGACATCGCATACACAATCCGCCGCTGTACCGGCTTCAAGCCATCGGCAATGTGCGGTAAAGCGCGATCAAGGATGACGTACATGGAATAATCCAGGTACGCTTTCTCCGCAAAATCCTTTAACGGCAAACGTTCGAAATTATCTTGTACACCCATGTTTATAAGTCTTTTTCATTAATGTCGTTGCGCAAGGCGCGGACTTTTTCCAAACTATCCTGGCGTAATTTCTTGCGGATTCCCGCCGCGGCAAAGTGGCGTTTTTCTTCGTCGGACTCCAGTTCCAGCTTCGACACGGCTTGCGGTTTGCCGTGTTCGTCCAGCGCCACCATCGTAAAATAACAGGATGTGGTATGGCGCTTCTCGTGCGTACGCAAATTTTCCGCCACCACTTTAATGCCGATTTCCATTGACGATCTTCCGGCATAATTAACGTGCGCCATGAACGTCACCAACTCGCCGACATGCACCGGCTGGCGAAAAAACACCTGATCGAGAGCCGCGGTCACCACGTAACTTTTGCAAAACTTCGCCGCGCAGGCGTAAGCCACCTGATCCAGCAGTTTTAATAACGAGCCGCCGTGCACATGACCGGAAAAATTCGCCATGTCCGGTGTCATTAATACGGTCATCGTGAGAGATTTTTCTTGTTGGGGCATGTTATTTCTGGAGTAAATTACAACTAAAATACAACCAACCATAACGGCTGAGTCATTACTACCGCCAAATTATAGGATAACTTCGCTAAAGTATTCTATCCCTTCAAATAATCGAGCGGACTGATTACGCCTCGACCGCCTTTGTTGAATACATGGGTATAGATCATGGTAGTCGCCACGTCGCTATGGCCTAACAACTCCTGTACGGTACGGATATCGTAGCCCGCCAACAAAAGATGAGTGGCAAACGAATGGCGCAAGGTATGCGGCGTGGTCGGCTTGACGATGCCGGCCGCGTGAGCCGCCTTTTTGACATATCGCTGCACCTGCTTTTCTTCAACATGATGGCGGCGTTCGGCCTTGCTGCGGGGATCGACCGAATAATTTTTGGCCGCAAACACATATTGCCAACCCCATTCTTTTGCTGCCTTGGGATATTTTACCGCCAACGCATCGGGCAACCATACATCCACCTTGCCTAATGCCAAATCCTGTTCATGCCAGGCGCGCCGCAAGGCTAATTGCTGCTGCATTGAAACAAGCAAACTTTCCGGCAACATAGTTATTCTATCCTTGCCGCCTTTACTGTCGCGAATAAAAATTTCTTTGCGCGTAAGCTCAACATCTTTAACCCGCAGGCGTAACGCCTCCATCAAACGCATGCCCGTACCGTACAAAAGATTAATGATTAAGCTAATGGGTTCTGGCGCCGTTTCCGCATTGCGCAGCAATGCCTGGGCTTCCAACTGCGTCAATACCACCGGCAAGCGGCGCGGCTTTTGGGAACGTTCGAAACTGTTCAGCCACGGTAAAGTAACGCCCAGTACATCACAATACAAAAACAGGATTGCCGACAAAGCCTGGTTTTGGGTTGAACTGGAAACATGCCGCTGTGTAGCCAGATAAGTCAAAAATTTTTCAACCTCAACCGCCCCATTTCAACAGGATGGCGCTTGCCATGAAACAAAATAAACTGCCGTATCCAGGCAATATAAACCTTTTCCGTACTCAGGCTGTAATGTGTAAACCGAATTTTGTCTCTAACTTACTCCAGCAGCTTTTTGGGCTGCGCGGTTAATGTCGTATTTTGTTGTATGACTTGTCCAATTGCCATATAATTAATCCATGAAAAACATAAAGTTCTTTAATAATTTTTATATTATACGACACTTATTTGGAATTATAAGACAGGTTGTGTCGTATATATTACGTTAGGGGTAATTGGCAGGTTGTTATTTCAACTCTTGCAGGGTTGGCTTGATTTCAGTCTGCAACGTTATTTAACCACGCCTCAAGTCACAGTTGAGAGTGTTGTTTTCCGGGCCGTCTACCGGACAGCGCGGCGGTGTTACACGGTCGGGTGCGTTTGCGTCACTTGCGTCCGTATTACCAACCGTGGTTTGCGTCGGCCAAGCCGGTTTACTGTTTTGGGTTACCCTTCGCCAAAGGCGCAAGTGACGCAAGCCGCGGAACCGGAGCACATTTAATGGTGGGGGTCATGCTTAGCGTTTTCAGCGGATGCCGGTTTGGCCTTAGTTCGCTGCTTAGCACCCTAACCGTTCGGTCAAAGGGACGCGCCGGACGCAGGCGATTTGAACAGTTTGTTATCATCCAGGTTTGTGGCTTCGCCTAAGGCTTCCCCCGGCGCGCCCCTTACCTCAACGTTAGGTGCCACATGACAACAGGAACGCAACTCTCGGTTCTACAGTTTGCATTTGCTGCGTTTTTTGCTGCCATGTATGCAGCGATGCTACGCCGCGCGGACATCTGGTGTCAAACGGCTTTGAAAAGTTTCCACTAAAGAGCGCCGAATAGTTTCCAGCCAAACTGTAAGGTTATAGGTTTTCTACCGCCTTTTTGCGTTGCTTAAATCGAAAGGAATCGTTGCCGGTTTCCAGGATGTCGCAATGATGGGTAATCCTGTCGAGTAGTGCGGTGGTCATCTTGGCGTCACCGAACACTTGCACCCATTCCGCAAAATTCAGATTGGTGGTGATGATCAGGGACGTTTTCTCATACAGGTGGCTAATCAGATGGAATAGCAAGGCACCACCCGATGCAGGAAACGGCAGATACCCCAATTCATCGAGGATAACGGCATCCATGGCGGTGAGTTGCTTGGCCATGTTGCCGGCTTTACCCTGCTGTTTTTCCTTGTCCAGCTGATTGACCAGGTCGACAGCATTGTAGAAGC
>VGVA01000129.1 GCA_016874115.1 Gammaproteobacteria bacterium | reverse complement strand
GGATAGGACTTGTTGTATCGCTTGGCCTCGCGTTTCAGGCGTTCCTGGATGGCCTGCTCGACCTTGGCCAGACGCTTCAAACCATACTGGATCATCTTGAAGCGCTGGTTGGTGCTGTCGCGGGGGGCAAATTCTTGCAGCCTTGCCCGTTTCAGCACCTCGTAGAGGGTCGGCCTTGAGACCCGGAAACATTCCGCCAACTGCGTCACCTTCCAGGTTCGGGTTTGGTAAAGCCGCCAGATTTCTTGGCGGTCTAGCAATGTGAGTCGAGTTCGTTTATGGATGTTCATTTACAGTATTCTCCAGCATACTGTAAACAACGCTAGAAATTTTTACAACTTAGGGTATTAACCGAATTAATTAATATGCTCTCCAACCATCCTAATTCGCTAGGTGTGTTGCTAAGAAATACGTTGAATTAAAATAATCGTCTAATGCTATGTTTACTACTAAAAACTTAACCAGGCTGCTGATATGCCTGGGTCTTTGTATGCCTTATGTCAACTCTCAAGCCGGGAATTTTGACAATGAGTGGTTCCGAATTTTTGGTCGTTGGGATGGAAAAGAATTACGGGCGGACAATATTCAACTACGTTTACCGGAAAAGGAGTCCAACCGCGGCCAGATCAGCGGGCGAATAGAACAGATTGATAAACAAAATAAGGCAGTAATCATCGGGCCTTTTAAAGTATTAATAACGGAAAAGACTGAGTTTGACCATCTTAAGCCGGAAGATCTGAAGGAAGGAATGACGCTGAAAATATCGGGTAACTACGGTAAAGAAGATGAATTCTCTGCGCGGAAAATAACACAGGAGGCTAATTCGTTTGCGCCGGGTTCTTTGCAGATTACGGGATTAAGCAGTAATAGCGGGATGCGGACTGATTACAACCATGAATTTACTGTATTAAATGTTCCGGTGTACACCTCTCAAAACGGTCATAACACGTTCAAATCATTAATACGCCGTCAAGACGTCCGCCGTCCCGACGATCAGTTTAAATTCGGCTTGTTTGGTAGACCGGTCACGATCGGTGGTTAGTACGATTTTAATCCTAGATTACGCAATGATTTCGATTTGAATGATAAAAAACAAGACGCAAATGTTCGCATTGATAACGAGCTTAAATTAGAGGCGTTTTATCCAATTTCAAATTTTACTGCCGTTTTCTTAAGCTTTGTGGGTGGTCATACGTCGCGCTTTAATTATAACGACACCAAAAACCGAACCACATTCGAAATTGCCCGGGATGAAACCTGGATATTTTTCGACCGTATTGCCGGGAGCGGTTTCGGGTTGCAGATAGGCAATCAAAATACTTCCGAAACCCGCGAATGGTGGTGGGATAAGGATTTGGATTCGTTACGGCTTTACTATAATCGAGGTCCCTTCCATTTTGAATTGATGGGCGGGCAACAAATTGGCGGCGAATCGACCCTTGTCAGTTTGTCGCCTAGGGATATGGAAATCCCGAGAATTATGGGGCTGGCAAGCTGGGCTTGGAATTATAAACAGCGTTTGGAGTTATTTTTTTTAAAACAATGGGACAATTCAACGCAAGAAAAACCAGGTGATATTATCAGGCGAAGAAATCGGGATCAGTTTGATGACGACATGGCTTGGTTTGGGATAAGGGCAATCGGAGAAATCGGCGTAAACAATTATGGTTCGATTAATTACTGGGCGGATTTTGCCGGAGCGCGCGGAAAAGAAGTGGTTACCGACTATAAAAACGACGGTGCTAACGGTAGGGATCTTGGTCCTGCATTTGCTAGAGTGGATAAGCTGCACCGGAATAATGTCAGCGGGTGGGGAATGGACATCGGTGCATTTTGGACGTTGCCATTCGAATTGCAACCCACGCTTACCTTGAGTTATGCACGTGGCTCAGGCGACCGGAATCCCAACAACGGCCACAATAGCACATTCCGGCAAACCGGAATCCAGCGCAATAATTGGCGGTTTAATGGCGTGAGCCGGTTTAAAATTTATGGCGAGTTATTCGATCCTGAACTTTCCAATATGGGCATTTTCACCTCAGCCCTTGGCTTAAGGGTTTTTAAAAACAGCTCTATCGAAATGGTTTATCATAAATACGATCAAGTTGAGGCAGTCGATAGCATACGAAACAATAGTCTTAATGAAAATCCGAATGGCCGTAGCCGGGATTTAGGTCAGGAAATGGATTTAGTCATGAATTTTCGAGAATGGAAACGCTTGGAATTGGAGTTAACAGGTGCGGTTTTCGATCCAGGAAGTGCTTTTGACAAACGAGATTTGGCGTATAGCATATTCTTTGACGTAAACTACAATTTTTAAAAAAAATTCTTACTAACAGTCATTTCAGAATGAAAATAACAATCTTTGGAACAGGTTACGTCGGATTGGTGACAGGTACATGTTTAGCGGAAGTCGGCAATGATGTGTTGTGCGTGGATATTGATCAGCGGAAAATAGATATGCTAAACAAGGGGGTAATTCCTATTTACGAACCCGGTTTGGAGGATATGGTCAAAGAAAACCATGAGGCTGGGCGTTTGCAGTTTACCACCGATCCAAAAGCCGCAGTCGAGCATGGTCTGTTTCAATTTATTGCCGTTGGAACGCCGCCGGATGAAGACGGTTCCGCCGATTTACAATATGTACTCGCCGTCGCCAAAGCCATTGCCGAGCATATGAATGAGTATCGCATTGTCGTCGATAAATCCACGGTGCCGGTCGGTACGGCAGATAAAGTACGCGATTTGATACGGCAAACTTTGGCAGAGCGCGGCGCTGACTTCGAATTTGATGTGGTATCCAATCCGGAGTTTTTGAAGGAAGGCGCCGCCATTAATGACTTCATGAAGCCGGACCGAATTGTCATCGGCACCGACAACCCTCGAACAACCGAATTGTTGAAAGCTTTGTACACACCCTTTAACCGTAGCCATGAACGCATCATTGCGATGGATGTTCGTTCGGCTGAGTTGACCAAATATGCTGCTAACGCCATGTTGGCAACTAAGATCAGCTTTATGAATGAGCTAGCCAATCTTGCCGAGCGTTTAGGCGCGGACATTGAACAGGTGCGTAACGGCATCGGTTCGGACAGCCGAATCGGCTATCACTTTATCTATCCGGGTTGCGGTTACGGCGGCTCGTGCTTTCCCAAAGATGTAAAAGCGTTGGAGCGTACAGCCAGAGACTTGGGTTATCAGACTGAGCTTATCAGCGCTGTTGAAAAAGTGAACGACCGGCAAAAACACGTACTTTTAGAAAAGATTAATAAGCATTACAACGGGCAATTAAAAGGAAAAATCTTTGCCTTGTGGGGCTTGTCTTTTAAGCCGAAAACGGACGATATGCGCGAAGCGCCCAGCCGCGTCTTACTAGAAACATTAATCGATGCTGGCGCAACCGTGCAGGCATACGATCCTGAAGCGATGGATGAAGCGAAAAGAATCTATGGTAATAAAACCGGTTTGACTTTAAGCAAAACACAGGCAGAAACGCTTATTAATGCCGATGCGTTATGTGTGGTAACGGAATGGAAGAACTTTTGGAGTCCTGATTTTTGTCAATTAAAACAAAATCTTAAAGACAGTGTTATCTTTGATGGACGCAACTTGTATGATCCGAAGCAATTGAAACTTGCCGGTTTAAGTTATTATTCCATCGGCCGTCCCGTTGTTAATTAATGCGTGTTCAAGCATTAAATAGTTAGATTTCGATCGGGTTATTATCGCCCTATCAATAATTATTAATTTGTAACGAGTGCTCATCTTGAAAATTTTAGTCACCGGCGTTGCCGGCTTTATCGGTTCACTGCAAGCCATGCGTTTATTGGAACGCGGCGATGAAGTGGTCGGCATCGATAACATTAATGATTATTATAATGTTGAGCTAAAGCAGGCGCGGTTGGCGCGGTTGAAAGATTATTCTAATTTCAGCTTTATCAAGCTGGATATTGCCGACCGGCAGGCAATGGCGGAACTGTTCGCGGAAGAAAAATTTCAACGCGTCGTCCATTTGGCCGCGCAGGCGGGCGTCAGGTATTCCATTACGCATCCCCATGCTTATATGGACTCCAACATCATCGGTTTTATGAATATTCTGGAAGGTTGCCGACATCATCAGGTGGAGCATCTTGTTTATGCCTCTTCAAGTTCAGTCTATGGCGCTAATACCAAAATGCCCTTTTCCGTGCATGATAACGTCGATCATCCGGTTTCGCTTTACGCCGCCAGCAAAAAAGCCAACGAATTAATGGCGCATACCTACAGTCATCTATATCAATTGCCGACGACCGGGTTGCGGTTTTTTACTGTTTATGGGCCGTGGGGCAGGCCGGATATGTCGCCTATCCTGTTCGCTAAAAATATCACGCAGGGGTTGCCGATTAATGTGTTTAACTACGGCAATCATCGGCGCGATTTCACTTACATTGACGACATCGTTACCGGCGTAACAAAAGTGTTGGATAAGCCCGCTCAGCCAAATCTAAGCTGGTCGAGTGATAATCCCGATCCCGGCGCCAGCACCGCGCCATACCGTGTCTACAATATCGGCAATAATAATCCCGTGCATTTGCTGGATTTTATCGGGGCATTGGAAGATGCAATCGGCAAAAAAGCCATTAAAAATTTGTTGCCCATGCAGCCCGGCGATGTGCCGGATACTTTTGCCGATGTCAGCGATTTAACTGCCGAATTCGGTTATAAACCGGAAACCCCAATTAAAGTTGGAGTTAATGCTTTCGTGGAATGGTATAAAAAATATCATCAGGTTTGTTAACAGGTAAGTTCAACGATTATGCAGGCAAGTACTGTATAAAATAGATCCAGTTAAGCATGTGCAAATGAAATGCAGTAACAGTAGGTAACTGTTTTATCCCGTCGATAGTTGACTGAACGTGCCTGCGTAGGGTGCACAGGCATCGTTTAGGTAGCTCATTATTATTTATGAATTACTTATTAAACAATTGCTTATTTTATAAACGAGCAACAGTAATCGGTCGGCGTTTTTACTTTCATGGTAAAGGCAGAGTTGGCCGGTACGTCAAAAGATTCGCCGCCATTAATAGTTTGCCATACTTCGTTACCGGGCAATTTAACATCCAATTCGCCGGATAGTATTTCCATATTTTCTTTGTCCGCGGTATTAAACGTATATTCGCCGGGCTGCATAAACCCCAACGTTTTAATCGTGCCGTCGGCAAATTTAATCGTCCGGCTGCAAACATTGCCATTGAAATAAACATTGGCTTTCTTAACGACTGTAACCTGTGTGAATTCTGACATAGCGTTCCTGAGTGTTTTTTATAAGAATAGTTTTTTTGTTAAAAAACAGATGATTAATGACACGGTATTCAATGTATATAATCAAAATTTCATTGCAAAAAAGATTGATATTAATCAAATAATGCCGAATGTTTTTAATTCTGTTCCCGTATTAATGATACCCTAGACCCAAGCTGTATGAAAAATTAGTTAAATGTAATTTATCGTTTTTTACGATTTGTTGGCTAAGCTATTAATACAGGTGCGAAACATTGTCATTATTGAACCCTACGCCGCCGATCCGGGCATGGACGAAGGCCGTTACACATTCGTGTTGGATATCCCGCCTAATTTTCAGCGCGACGTGCTGGCGGGGCGGCAACCCGCTATTCAACTGAACGTCGACGCGACGAGGATTTCCCAGGCTTATATCGGCAATAACTATATCCAGGTTATCGTTAACGGCGAAGTACGCGCCTTTCTGCAAAAACATCGTGCGCCGGTTACGTTGCCGGTTGAACTGGAAACTCGTGCGTTGTTCAACCCTAACCTGAATTCGGTCTGGTTCGGCTCGGTCATGGAACTGGTCAACAGCATCACTTACCTGTCCATCGGCCTGACTGGCGCGGCGTTGATCCGCGAGCGCGAACACGGCACCATCGAACACTTGCTGGTGATGCCGTTAAAGCCGTTCGAAATCATGCTGGCGAAAGTGTGGTCGATGGGGTTAATAGTCGTGCTGACGGCGATGCTTTCTCTCATCGCCGTGGTGCAAAGAAGGAGTACATGGAAGCGAGCGAAGCCGAGCGATGTACGACGACCCCTGCGTAGCCGTAGAGGCCGGGCGTTTTGACGGAGTTGGAGCGCAAGCGTAGTGCGTAGTCAAAATGCAAGGCCATACGA
>VGVA01000128.1 GCA_016874115.1 Gammaproteobacteria bacterium | reverse complement strand
GCTGGATCAAGCGTCATGAAGGACGCATCGTCGACGGTCTGAAATTCATCCGCGACAGCGGAAAACGATCAGCCGAAGCGTGGAAAGTCGAATCGGTTTCATCGGTTTCTTCGGTTAATTCCAGCCCTAATCAAAAAACTGTCACTACCGCAAACGCCTATGCCCGTGCCAGTCGCGGCGAGTAATAGGAGTTTTTTACATGAAGATAATCAATGACGTTTTGATTCCCTCTGAAACCGAAACGGGAAACACCCTGCCTGCGGAAACGGGCAATTATGCCGCCGTGCGCTTTAACGCCATGAAACACGGCGTACTATCCCGGCATGTGGTGTTACTGCATGAAGACCGCGCCGAGTTCGACACTTTGCGCGATGCGCTGATCGTTGAACATCAGCCGTCGGGCGCGACCGAACTGCACTTGGTCGAAGAGCTGGCCGGTATTTTATGGCGTAAGCGCCGCGTGCTGATGGCCGAAGGCGCGAAGATCAACGAAGGATTGCGGAGTGCCGCGAACAGCCCTGAATTGATGATGCCGGCGGCGGTGCCGCTGGAGCGCGGTTTAAGCGGAAAAAACGTCGATTTTCAAGATTTGCTGAAGGCATCGCCGGAAGAACTCGCGGAGCGTCGACGGGAAGCCGAGCTTGATTTAGCCGCCACCCGAAAGGCGGCGGTGATTTTGCGCAAAGGCGGGAAAGATGTCTACGAGAAAGCCAGACGGGCGTTAATTTCAGAATCGCGGGATTGGTGGGATGGGTATGTGGAAGATGAAAAATATCCGGCCACCGCCGAAGGACTGGCGCAATTCATTCGCGAAACACTGGAACCGATTTGTCTGCAAATGGAGCGGGAGGCGCGTTTCCAACCGGAATTTAAAGCGCAAACGCTGGGTGAAAGTTTGCAAATACATCGATTAGAAAAGCTGAATCGCTATGAAACGCACCTGGATCGTAAATTCGAGCGCACGTTAGCCATGCTATTGAAGCTAAAACAGCTTCGGACGGCGTGAAAGCGAATACTGAATAATGGGCGTAACATATTGATATAAAATAATAAACAGATTGACTTCCGGCTGTTGGTTTCAGTCGCCTTGGATCAATTTGCTTAATGATTTCGGTAAAATTTTGGAGCAAAAAAAATGGGCGGCAGAGGTAGCGGAAAGCGCTGGCATTTCAGTGCCAATGAAACGACAGATAGCTACCGCTTTCTGGATGTTCGGCGCTGGCAGCGTGACGGCTTGCTGAAGCCGGGCCTGGCGTTTAATTGGAGCTGGTCGCGTAACGGCAAGGTGACGGCTTCCATCCATGTGATGATAGAGCACAATCGAATCATGCTCAAGTACCGGCATCATCATGGCAATGAGCCATGGCGGGATGCGAACTATCCTGTTTATTTGGACTGGACACCATGTACTTACGGCGGCGCAAGGGCATGGTTTTTATGCCCGGCCGCTGGTTGCGGGCGGCGTGTAGCCATCCTTTACGGCGGTGCGGTGTTTGCTTGTCGGCATTGTTATCAGTTGACTTATCCCAGCCAACGTGAACGTCCCGATGATCGTGCCGCGCGTAGAGCGGATAAAATTCGAGAGCAGCTTGCTTGGGAACCGGGTATTCTTAACGGCGCCGGCATAAAACCTAAAGGAATGCACCGGCGGACTTATGAACACTTAAGGCGCGAACATGATGCGATGGTGGATAAAGCGCTGCTTGGGATGGCAAAGCGGTTTGGGATTTTAGACGCGAAGTCAGGAGGCTTTTAGGGAGAGGCCAAATCTGTTTCGCAAAATTGAAAGTTTTTCAGTTTAAGGGTAACTGATACGAACTGCCACTAAAACTGCCACTGGATTCTGTTTTGGCAAAAAAAAAGGACTTAGACTTTCGTCTAAGCTATTGATTTAATTGGATCTGGCGATGGGACTCGAACCCGCGACCGGCTGATTAATAATCAGCCGGGCGGCCAACCCATCTGCCTGCCGCCTAAGAGATGCAAATGCAAATGATAAACCGCCTGCCCACCATGCCCATTGCAGTTAAAAACCGTCCGATAACCGTCTTCCGCGATACCGAATTGCTCAGCCAGTTTAGCGGCGGTAAGCAAAATTTCTCCGCCTAAGCCAGCGTCTTGCAGGTCGTTCATTGTAGCGATATGAATTTTAGGAATAATCAGAATATGAATCGGCGCTTGAGGATTAATATCTTTGAAAGCAAGGATACGATCGTTTTCAAATACAATGTCCGGCTTGATGTCTCCGGCAGACATTTTACAAAACAGACAATCGGTCATATTTTTCCACCTTTCTATTAATAGTGTGATCGTCAAATAGCGATTAATGCTTTTTTAAAATTGTTTTCTACCGGTAAATGCATGCGCCAGCGTACCGCTATCGATAAACTCCAACTCACCGCCAATCGGTACGCCCTGGGCAATGCGGCTTGCGTGAATCCGGTATTTGCGCGCCAGCTCGCCGATAAAATAGGCCGTTGCTTCGCCTTCTACCGTGGCGTTGGTCGCCAGGATTAATTCTTTGATTAATCCGCTTTGCATTCGTTGCTCTAATTCGTCCAGACCTAACTCATCCGGCCCGATGCCGTCCAACGGCGACAAACGCCCGTGCAAGACAAAAAAATGTCCGTTAAATACGCCGGCCTGATCGATAATCCAGACATCTGCCGGACTTTCCACAATGCAGACAGAGGAAGCATCCCTCCTCACGTCTGCACAAAGCTGGCAGATTTCATGTTCGGTTAATGTTCTGCACTGCTGGCAATGGCCGATTTTCTCAAGTGCTTCAACCAGTGTTTCGGCTAATACTTTTGCGCCTTGACGATCCCGCAGCAACAAATGAAACGCCATACGTTGGGCTGTTTTCGGTCCGACTCCCGGCAAACAACATAGGGTTTGCGATAAATGCCCTAAAAGTCCCTTTTTAGACATGTTTAAAACGGCATTTGAAATCCGGGGGGTAACGGCAATCCGGCGGTGATTTCCGCCATTCTTTCTTTCTTCATCTTCGCAACCTTATTGACCGCATCGTTAATCGCCGCCGCGACTAGGTCTTCCAGCATATCCTTATCTTCACCGACCAGGGAGGGATCAATACTCACTTTTCTGGCTTCTCGCTTGCCGGTCATAACGATGGAGACCAAACCGCCGCCAGATTGCCCGGTCACCTGCATTAACTCCAGTTCTTCTTGCGCTTTTTTCAAATCCTCCTGCATTTTTTGGGCTTGCTGCATAATGTTGCCTAATGCATTCTTCATGACGGTGTCTCCATCTTCTTGCGTGGTTATACGGGTTGTATTGAGCCGGGAATTATACGGGCGTCAAAATGTTCTTTCAGGGCATTCACAGTAGCATCGGTATTAATAGCGTCAATCGCCGCCTGTTGCCGGTTTTCTACTGCTTTTGCCGTCTGCATGGCCGGCGTCTCTGTTTGCGGCTGAGCTATTTTGAAATCTATCTTTAATGGTGCGCCGTAAAAATCCTGTATTGCTTGGCGCAGTCTTTTTTCACTGTTAGCCGTTAATAACTGTTGGTGGTTTGCATCCAAAATTAATAGACAACTTTGCTCATTAATCGATTCCAACAGACAATTATTGGCTAATTCACGGGTCAAGCCTTCCAGTTTCATCGCACTGATCTGTTCGGACCAGCTAAGATTAATCTTATTGTTTGTTACCGGTGGCGGCGTATGCTCAGCAGCGGCAGAGTTGAGAACAGGAGGCGATAATCGATCATTATTAATGCTGCTAAGGTCCTTGTGTTCGTCTCCGGATGATGCATTTATTAACGGGTGCGCCTCCACCTCAACTGTACTTGCCGGTTTAAACGCCAACATACGCAGCATAACCATTTCGAAACCCATGCGCGAGTCGGGCGCTAAATCCAAATCTTTTAAGCCCAGCAAGGCTATTTGATAATAAAGTTGTAAGTCTTCCGGCGAAAAGCGTTTGGACAAGGCATTAATCATGTCGCTATCAAACTCGTGATCGCTCCATTTAGGCACTTTCTGCGCTAACGCAATGCGGTGAATCGCCTGCAACACTTGCTGCAAGACCGTATTGAAATCGGATTGGGTATTGGCAATGTCGGCAATGTGATTCAACACCGCGCTGGCATCTGCATCGGCCAAGGCCGTTAATAAAGTTTCAACTGAATGTAACGCCGCCGTGCCTAACATGGCATTGACGCATTCGACGGTTACTTGTCCGCCGCCATGTACGATGGCTTGATCCAGCAAACTCAAGCCGTCCCGCATACTGCCGTCGGCGGCGCGAGCCAGTATATAAACGGCTTGCGGCGCGTTAATAATATGTTCGTGCGTGAGGATTGAAGTCATCTGAGTGCTAATCTGCTCCGATGACAACCGCTTTAGATTGAGTTGCAGACAGCGCGACAACACGGTCACCGGTATTTTTTGCGGATCGGTAGTTGCCAGCAAAAATTTGACGTGCGGTGGCGGTTCCTCTAGCGTTTTTAGCAAGGCGTTAAAGCTGTGTCCGGAAAGCATGTGCACCTCATCGATCAGGTACACCTTATAACGGCCGTAATGCGGCGCATATTGCACGTTGTCCAGCAAGTCGCGGGTGTCTTCCACCTTGGTACGGGATGCGGCGTCAACTTCGATTAAATCCAAAAATCGGCCTTCATCCAATTCCCGGCACGGCTTGCAGTTGCCGCAAGGATTACTAGCGTCTAGCTGTTCGCAATTAATGGCTTTTGCCAGAATTCTGGCGAGAGTGGTTTTGCCGACGCCGCGCGTACCGGTAAACAGATAGGCATGATGTAAGCGTTCATGCTGTAAAGCGTTCATTAACGATTTTACAACATGCTCTTGACCGACGACTTCAGTGAAATTGGAAGGACGCCATTTTCTGGCGAGAACCTGATAGTTCATTGCAGGCCCATCGGATTATTGCTAAGTGGGAGGCAACCGTGCCAGCCGTATCCCGGCACACAAAACGTCTGCTACCGTTGCTTCCTTCCGGACCTGGCGGGGTTTACAGAGTATTGTTGCGAGAGGACTAACACGATTACCATAACTATTCTTAACCGCACTGGGTTAAAGACCAACTATTATCCTCGAATAGCGCAGCGATTACAACTGAATGATGACGGTGCGGCAAAAACAGGCTGAATCACATCCATTAATACGCTTTCGATGAACCGATAAGCTCAAATCACAATCCGTGCCGAACAAAATTATTTCCCAAACGGCAAGGTAATAGCTGCTAAATTAATATCGGTTATTAATAATGTAGTTTACAATTCATCGTTCACTTTATTTTGCTATAACTAGCTTACAAAGCGTATTAAAATACTCAATCACTTACAACGGTGATGACTATTATCAATAACCAGTTAACTATCCTATCAGCCCAGCTTAAACAATTATACTCAGTCAGTAAAATCGCTCTGATCATCAGCATATTACTGGCGTTGTTATTAGCTTATAAACAACAAGAGGTCATTGATAAAGCAATTGTTACCGGCTGGTTTAGCGCCGTCTTTTTACTTTGCATTGTCAGATTGATGCTGGGTTATCGATTTGAACATGTGCAGATAACGGACGTACAGAGCGCGCGCGCCTGGTTATTACGGTTTCGCCTGGGTGTTGTGGCGTCGGGCTTAACTTGGGGTTCCGCCGGATTTCTGCTGTTTCCCGACAATGACATTTCTCACCAGATGTTCCTGCTGTTTATGCTGTCGGGTTTATCGGCAGGCAGCTTTGTTTCCTTCGCGCCGGACCGATTCAGCACCTGTGTTTATTACGCACTGACGCTTCTGCCGGTTTCCGTTAAACTTATCAGCGCCGGAACCAGCATTTCTGTGCCGATGGGGGTTGCGGTATTTTTATACTTTACCTACATGATTGTCAGCTCTCGTCTGGTCAGTCAAACCATCATCGATGGTATCCTGTTGCGCATTAATGCCGTCAATAACGAAGAAGCCGTCAGATTAAGTGAAGAAAAGTACCGGCTGGTACTGAACCACTCGCCAGTCGGCATATTTCATTACGATACCAATCTCTCCATCATTTACTGTAACGATCGCTTTGCGTCGCTTCTGGGCGGTACAGCCGAATCCATCCTGAATGCAAATGCTTACGATTGCCTGGATAGAGTCGTTATTAAACCGATGATAAAAACCTTGCTGGGCGAGATTACCCATTACAAAGGTCCTT